>CAYGNN010000193.1:1893-4805 GCA_964351165.1 uncultured Phycisphaeraceae bacterium | reverse complement strand
CCTGCGTCCGCGCCGGCAGCACCTCGATCGTCGGATCCACGAGCCCTGTCGGTCGGATGATCTGCTCGACGATCTCGCCCTGCGTCTGCTCCAACTCGTAAGGCCCTGGCGTCGCGCTGACGTAGAGCGTCTGCTGGACGATCGACTCGAACTCCTCGAACCGCAGCGGCCTGTTGTCGATGGCGCTGGGCAGGCGGAAGCCGTGATCGACGAGGACCTGCTTGCGCGCCAGGTCCCCATTGAACATCGCGCGGATCTGCGGGATCGTCACGTGGCTCTCGTCGATCATGCACAGCCAGTCGCGCTTGCCGCGCAGGCCGGTGCGGGTCTTCCTGGTCCACCCCTCGGTGTAGTCGAAGTAGTCGAGCATCGTGAAGGGCGTCTCGCCGGGAGTTCGCCCATCGAGGTGCCTGGAGTAATTCTCGATCCCGGAGCAGTACCCGATCTCGTCCATCATCTCCATGTCGTAGCGCGTCCGCGCCAGCAGCCGCTGCGCTTCGAGCAGCTTGCCCTCGCTGCGCAGCTGCATCACGCGCTCTTCCAGCTCCGCCTTGATCTGCTTGAGCGCCTGCTCGAGCTCGTTCTCAGGCATGACGTAGTGCACCGCCGGGTACAGGAAGAAGCGTTCCTCCTCGACGATCGTCTCGCCGGAGACGGGGTCGATCAGCTGGATCGACTCGATCTCGTCGTCGAACATCTCCAGTCGTACGCCGAACTTCTCGTACGCCGGCCACACCTCGACCGTGTCGCCCCTGACGCGGAACTTCCCGCGCAGGAACTCCGCGTCGGCTCGGTCGTACTGCATGTCGGTGAGCCCCAGGAAGAGCTGGCGCCGGTTGATCGTGCCGCCCTTGATGAAGGGGAGCACCTTGTCGCCATACACCTCTGGGGAGCCCAGACCGAAGATGCACGAGACGGAGGAGACCACGATCACGTCATCGCGCGAGAGCAGGCTGCTCGTCGCCGCGAGGCGGAGCCGGTCGAGGTCATCGTTGCGCGAGGCGTCCTTCTCGATGTAGATGTCCCGCTGGGGGATGTACGCCTCCGGCTGGTAGTAGTCGTAGTAGCTGACGAAGTAGCAGACCGCGTTGTGGGGGAAGAGCTCGCGCATCTCTTCATACAGCTGCGCCGCGAGCGTCTTGTTGTGGCTGATGATCAGCGTCGGGCGGGCCATCTTCTCGATGACATTCGCCATCGTGAACGTCTTGCCGGTGCCGGTGGCGCCCAGCAGGCACGCCGCCCTCGCGCTGTCTTCCTGGAGCGACTTGACGAGCGCATCGATCGCCGCTGGCTGGTCCCCCTTGGGGGTCATCTCCGAAACGATCTGGAATGGCTTTGTGAGGGTGTTCATGCCGGGGGAACTCATGCCGGGATCAGGGTCACCCGCTCGCCGGCAGCCGCCTCGCCCTCGGTGAGCACCTTCGCGTACACGCGGCTCTCCCCTGGGTGGTCGTCCTGATGGATGCGCCGGAACTTGCTCTCGGTGAATGACTCGCGGATCGTCGAGCAGGGGGGCGTGTAGTTGGTGATCTCCAGCACGACGCCGCCCTCGAATTCGATCCGGCTCCCAGGCGTGACCTTCGGCCAGTCGAACCCGCTGATCGTCACGTTCTCCCCGGCGGTCCCCGGCTCGATCGGGTGCCCCTCGGCATTGAGCGATTCGATGATCTCCGCGGAGAAGAGGCAGACCGCGCGGTCTGGGCCGCCGTGGTGCTTCTTGTCGTTCTGGTTGTCGCCTTCGAGCCCCAGCGTCCCAATGCGGACCCTGGGTGTCGGTAATTTGGGAACGCCACCGCCGGAGGTGTTGAGGTGTGTCACCATTCCGATCGTCCCGGCATCTGTTGAGGAGTCAGGCATACCTGCATGGTACGCCGATTTGCCGGTGCGGATCATGCGCTAGGATGACGAGCACATGGCCGAGTTCTTCGACAACCTGATCGAGATGACGCTGGAGATCGCCCCATGGCTCGTCGTGGGCCTTGTCGCGTCGGGGCTGCTGCAGGCGCTCTCGCCCAGGCGGCTCATCGCGCGGATCCTGGGCAAGCCCGGCCTCGGCTCGATTGTCAGAGCCGCGATCCTCGGCGCGCCGCTGCCGCTGTGCTCGTGCAGCGTGATCCCGCTCGCGGTGGACCTCCGCAGGCAGGGGGCTTCACGCGGCGCGACAGCGTCGTTCCTCGTCAGCGTCCCGGAGACCGGCGTCGATTCGATCGCGGTCACCTACGCGATGCTGGGGCCCTTCATGACGATCGCACGCCCCATCGCGGCGGTCTTCAGCGCGATCTGCGCCGGGCTCGGCGTCGAGATCATCAAGGATGCGCCAGATCAGCCAGCCGAAACCAAGCAGCAGGGCTCGTGCTGCTCGCACGCGCCTCAGCCGGCGTCCTCGTGCTGCGCCTCGAACGCAGCGCCGCCCGAGCCGTCGGCGCTCGCTCGCGTGATCGACGGCCAGCGCTACGCCTTCACGACGCTTTTCATGGACATCGCCAAGTGGCTCGTCATCGGCGTCCTCGCCGCGGCTGTCGCGATGACCTTCATCGAGCCGGACCAGATCGCCAGTTGGGGCAGCGGGCTCCCGGCGATGCTGCTGATCACGCTGGTGGGCATCCCGCTCTACGTCTGCGCGACCGCCTCGACCCCGATCGGCGCTGCGATGCTCTTTGCAGGCGTCTCGCCTGGGACGGTGATCGTCTTCCTGCTGGTAGGGCCAGCGACGAACATCGCGACGCTGGGGGTCGTCCGCAAGGAGTTCGGGAACGCAGGGGCTGTGCGGTACTTCGTCGCGGTCGCCGCCAGCGCGATCGCGATGGGGCTGCTGACCGACCTGCTGATCCGGGATTTCTCGATCAACGTTGCTGAGCACGTGCATGAGCACGCGTCGATCCTCCCGACCTGGCTCGCCGCGGCGAGCGCGA
>CAYGNN010000193.1:0-1793 GCA_964351165.1 uncultured Phycisphaeraceae bacterium | reverse complement strand
GTCAGCAGCGCCCTGGGCGACTTCATCGACAGCTTCGCCGCGGCAGGCCACGCGGCGCCCAGCGCCGTCACCAGCACCGCCAGGCACCCAAACGCGATAGGCAGCATCGGCGGGATCGCTTTGAGGCGCAGGCCAGCAACGATCTCGTAGATCACCTGGCCATTCAGCGCCCCATGCATGCCCAGCGCGACCCCCAGCACGCACGCCGCGAGCGCGATGATGATCGTCTCCCCGATGACCAGCCTCCGCAACAGCGATCCCTGCGCGCCGATCGCCCGCAGGACGCCGAATTCGAACCGGCGCGCGTCGATGCCAGCGATCACCACACTCGCGACGCCGAAGCTGGCGATGAGGAGGGCGCCGATCGCGACGATGGACATCACGCGCATCGTCGTCTTGCCGATCGCGTGGATGGAATCGCGCACGCCGACGCCTGAGCCGACCGCGAGCAGCGTGCCGCGGAGGGAGTTGCGCATTTCCTCGACCGCGTACTGCGGATCGACCTCCTCGTTCAGGTCCACCTGCAGCAGGCTGATCGAGTCGTTCCCGAATTTGTCGATGAGGTCCTTGCGTGAGCCAAAGACGGCGCTGATGGATTGCTGGGCGCGCTCCTGCCCGATGTCGTAGTACTGCGCGACGAGCTCGAGCCCAGGCGAGGAGACCACCCCCACGATGTCGAAGACGAACTCCTCTTCGTTGAATTCGAGCGTCACCTGATCGCCCAGCCCCAGACCCCTCGCGACGTGGAACTCGCGTGCGACGATGACCGAGCCGCCCCGCTCGAGCGCGTTGATCGCGGCCTTCTGGTCGCCCTGCACCCACTCCATCGTCGTCATCTCGAAGAAGAGCTCAGGCTCGAAGGCGATGAACGAGGTTTTGACGTTCGCGAGCGACCGCATCCCGAGGACGCGCTGGTCGAGTTTTTGCAATGTGATCGCGGTCGAGCGCTCGACGAAGGGGAGCGCATCGATCGTGTCCTTGGCGCTGGGCGCCAGGCCCGCTGGCCCGCTGACGAAGGCGTCCGGAAAGCGCACCGCGCCGAGCCAGTCGCGCAGCAGCGCGTTGCCGTTGGTCCACATGGTGACGAGCAGCGAGAGCCCGACCATCAGCGACCCGGCGGTGAAGCCGTGCCGCAACGGCGTCGCGCGGATCGTTCCCGACAGCATCCCCTTGGGCAGCCCCAGCGCCTTGTTGAGCAGTGGGCTGCAGAGCCTCGTGACGAGCAGCGTCACCGGCGCGCCGAGCAGGAAATACCCAGCGAAGACCGCAGGCGTCGCGACCGCGTTGATCAGCCAGAAGGCCAGCTCAGGGTTCCGGGGCAGGAACGTCGTGACGATCGCCAGCGCCAGCAGCGAGCCGCCAGCGATCGAGGCTCCAAGCACGCCTGCGTTGCCAGACGGCGCTGCGCGCACTCGCATCGCAGCGAGGGGCGTCACCCGCGCGGCGCTGATCGCAGGCCACATCGCGCCGAGCAGGCCAGCGCCGATCGATCCGACGATCGAGAGCGTCAGCCCCAGCGCCGAGAGTTTCAGCCCGGCCGGCAGGTTCTCCTCGAAGACGACCGACGCCGCGTACGCGATCCCGATCCCCAGCGGCGTGCCGACCAGCGCGCCGATCCCGCCGATGACGATGCCGACCGTCAGCTGCGACATCGCGATCTGCACCTTGCTCGCGCCGATGCAGCGGAGGATGGCGAGCTCCCGTTGCCGCTCCAGAACGCCTGTCGTGAGGCCGGTCAGGATGATGAACGACGCAGCGAGGAACGTCAGCGCCGCGGCGAAGATCATCCCGAT
>CAYGNN010000192.1:1227-4883 GCA_964351165.1 uncultured Phycisphaeraceae bacterium | reverse complement strand
CCCAACAACCCGACGACGCCAACCTCCTCGACATCGCCCCAGGCGTCCGCGTCCACTTGAGCGCCCTCCGATTCGCCTTCGCGAGATCCTCAGGCCCAGGCGGTCAGAACGTCAACCGCCGCTCCACCAAGGCCGAGCTCCGCGTCACGATCGCCGACCTGGGGCTCAACGAACGCGTCCGACGCCGCCTCAAACGAATCGCAGGCAGCAAGCTCATCGAGGACAACCCCGATGGCGACACCCCCGGCCACGGCGAGATCCTCATCGTCGCCAGCGAGCACCGCACCCAGCAGCGCAACAAAGCCGCCTGCCTGGACCGCCTGCGCGCGCTGATCATCGAGGCGCAGGCGATCCCCAAAAAGCGCATCGCAACCAAACCAAGCCGGCGCGCCAGGCAACGACGCCTCGACGAGAAAGCCCGCCAGAGCCAGAAGAAACAACGCCGCTCAGATTCGAAGGACGCCCGCGACAACTAACAGGCAGCGCTTACTCGCAGTCCTGACCGAAGACAGAGATCAGCACACCCAGGTCCGCCGTATCAACGATCCCGTCGCCGTTGAGGTCCGCCCGGATGCTCGGCATGCCGAAGTCCGCGATCAGCACGCCAAGGTCCGCCGTGTCGATCACAGCATCGCCGTTGAGATCGCCCACGCACTCCTCGACAAACGAGAAGACCGTGGCCGACCCAGCGTTGTCCTCGGTCGTGTCATCCCACCGGGCGCCAACCATCGCGCGGAGCCCATCGAACGCCACCGCATCGCCAAAGAAATCACCAGGCTCACCATCGCTTGGCTCGAGCGTCAGCGTCTTGACCCAGGTCCCAGCGCCGATCGGACGCTCGAACCGGTACGCCTTGCCCGCGCTGACCAGAGGCGACGCCTCCGTCGGCGCCCCGACAAAGACCGTCGATCCCTCCAGCGCGACCGACGAACCGAACGCGTCGTACGCCACCATCCCGCTGCCTGCATCGATCCGCTGGAGCATCGCCCAGCCGCCGAAGGCGCTCTCTTCAAAGAGATACACCGACCCGGTGTTGGTGATCCCGCTGTCGGTGTCATCGCGGAACGCGCCGACCGCGATCAGGTCGCCCGACACCGCGATCGAATTGCCGAACTGATCACCGCTCGAGGCGTCCGGCGCGACCAGCTTCGCCGTCTCGACCCACTGCCCCGAGGGCAGCTGCCGATCAAAGACGTACGCGCTGCCGGAACTCGACCCGCCGTCGTCATTGCGGTCGGCGCCAACGACGATCCGATCGCCATCGATCGCGACCGAAGCGCCAAAGTGGTCGTTGTCCGCCGCATCGGAGGCATACAGCGTTGTTTCGTAATTCCAGAACCCGTTCGCCTCGCGCCGGTAGACGAACACCTTGCCAAGCACGAAGTCGAAGAACCCATCACCAGGGGCGCCGATCACCGCGACATCACCGCTGACCGCGGCAGACGTGCCCATCCGGTCCTTGCCCGCGAGATCCGGAGGCAGGAACTGATCCGCCTCGAACCACCGCTGACCGTCATACTCGAAGACATACGCCGTCCCGGCGCGGAACACGCCGCCAGGCGCCTGCACCGGCGCGCCCGCGATCAGGAACCCATCACCCATCGCGACCGCAGCGCCGAAGTTCGCCGACGCCATCGCCGTGCTTGGCGTGATCTTCTGATCCTCAAACCAGAACCCGCCAGCGCCCTTGACAAAGACATACGCAGAGCCGGAGTTCGCCCCGAAGATGTTGTCGCGAGGCGCCCCGATCACCGCCCAACCGGCGTTGATCGAGACCTCCGATCCGAACTCATCACCGATCACCGGATCGCTCGCGACGAGCTTCAGATCATCAATAACAGGACCACCAGCCAGAGCCGGACAGCCCCACGCTGCGAGGGCAGCGATCCCCACGAGTCCACGATTGATGATGGCCATACCCCGTGCGTCCCTTCGAATCCTCCCAGATCCGTCGATTGAGAGCCCAGATCCGGGCGTCCGCTGGTGATTCAGACTACTTACGCAAGCACCCTGAAACCAGTTCCAATCCCTCTACCTCGACCACAAACACCCCCCCCATCACGCCCGAAAACACACCGCTCCAGCCAACCCCCACGCCTGGCCAACCCCACGCCTGGGATGAGCAAAGCGAATCCCAGGATCCCCTCCCTCTCCCCTCCGAGGGAGAGGGCCGGGGTGAGGGGGCTCTATCCCCCCGCCGCGTAGCGGCCTCCTCTTTCTCCTCCCCCCAACCCTGCCACATTGACACCCCAAACCCACCCCTGCTGCCCAAAAACGCCACTCACCCCCCACCAACGCCCCAAAAACGCCGTTTTCAGCCCCAATTCAGCCCTCATCCAGGCGCCACATTCAGGCCCACCGTTTGCATCTGTTCCAGCACCATGGTCCAGCTGCGCGCCACCCTGACCCGATCCCCCGAGCCCAACCAGGGCGCAGGGGCCGGCGCGCCCCGACCGAACCACGGCCCCAACAACCGGTTGAATCTCCTCCTCTCCTACGGCGGATGGCGATCCGAATCCTGGGCCAACCGCCTCCCTCAGCTCCTCCAGCCCATGGGCATCCACGCCTGGATGGCCGGCTCAGGGACCGAGGCCAACTACCTCCTCCGCAGCCAGCCCGTCCACCTCGCCGTGGTCGACCTCGCGCTCCCCCTCGACGCCCCCGAGGGAGACGACACCGCAAGCCAGATGAACGAAGGCGGCATCCGCCTCCTCCAGCTCCTCTCGCGCCTCGATTGCCCGCCCCCGACCATCGTCGTCCGCCGCCCGCGCGAGTCCCGCGCCGACGCCCGCCTGCTGAACCAGGCCCTCCGCCAGGGCGCCTTCGCCGTCGTGGACCGACCCGTCCAGCTCGAACTCATGCTCGACGTCTTCCGCCGAGCCCTCACCCGTCATTACAAAAACCGTTGGCCCGGCCAACAGCTGTAACCCCACGCCTGGGATGAGCAACGCGAATCACAGGATTGAAGAACCAACAACAACGCTCACGACGTGAGCACCAAGACCTCAGGAGACAGAAAGCAATGGCAGCGACCAAAACCAAGAAGACCACCAAGCTCAACATCCGCCCCCTCGGCGACAAGGTCATCGTCCAGCGCGACGAGGCCGACTCCGTCACCGAGTCCGGCATCTACCTCCCCGAGCAGGCCAAGGACACCCCCAAGACCGGCGTCATCCTCGCCACCGGCGACGGCGCCCTCAACACCGACACCGGCGAGCGCATCCCCCTCACCGTCACCAAGGGCGACCGCGTCGTCTTCTCCTCCTACGCCGGCTCCGAGGTCAAGCTCAACGACCAGGAGCTCCTCATCATGACCGAGTCCGAAATCCTCGCCATCATCGACTGAGCAACGAAGACGCACACCCCATGACCAACGACCAACTCCGGAAAGCACTCGGCGAACTCAACGGCGAACGAGACGCCGTCTTCCTCTTCGACAACGCACACGAATGCCGCGTCGACAACGCCATGCTCATCCCCGCGGAGGACGACAACCTCGTCAAGGTCTCCGACGGTCGACACGTCTTCATCATCGACGCCACACGCGTCAACTGGATCCGCATCGGCTGATCCAGCAACAACCAGAACCAACCCTCAACAGGAACCAATACATATGGCAGCCAAACAGATCGCCTTCGACACCGACGCCCGCGAAA
>CAYGNN010000192.1:0-1217 GCA_964351165.1 uncultured Phycisphaeraceae bacterium | reverse complement strand
ACGCCACACGCGTCAACTGGATCCGCATCGGCTGATCCAGCAACAACCAGAACCCATCCGCAACACACTGATAAAGGAATAGAAACAAATGGCAGCCAAACAGATCGCCTTCGACACCGACGCCCGCGAAAAAATCCTCGCCGGCGTCACCAAGCTCGCCCGCGCCGTCAAGGTCACGCTCGGCCCCTCCGGCCGCGTCGTCGTCCTCGAGAAATCCTTCGGCGCCCCCAACGTCACCAAGGACGGCGTCACCGTCGCCAAGGAGATCTCACTCGAAGACCCCTACGAGAACCTCGGCGCCCAGATGGTCAAGGAAGTCGCCTCCAAGTCCTCCAAGGACGCCGGCGACGGCACCACCACCGCCACCGTCTACGCCGAGTCCATCTTCCGCGAGGGCCTGAAGAACCTCGCCGCCGGCGCCAACCCCAACGAGCTCAAGCGAGGCTTGGACAAGGCCGTCGCCGCCCTCGTTGACGAACTCAACAACATGTCCAAGCCCATCAAGTCCTCCGCCGAGATCGCCCAGGTCGGCGCCTGCTCCGCCAACCAGGACCAGACCATCGGCAAGATCATCGCCCAGGCCATGGACAAGGTCGGCAAGGACGGCGTCATCACCGTCGAAGAGGGCAAGTCCCTCGAAACCGAGGTCGAGCTCCTCGAAGGCATGCAGTTCGACAAGGGCTACCTCAGCCCCCACTTCGTCACCGACACCGCCGCCATGGAGGCCGAGCTCACCGACACCTACGTCCTCGTCCACGAGAAGAAGATCGAGAACGCCAAGGACCTCATCCCCGTCCTCACCGCCGTCGCCGAGGCCGGCAAGTCCCTGCTCATCATCGCAGAAGACATCGCCGGCGAAGCCCTCAGCACACTCGTCGTCAACAAGCTCCGCGGCGTCCTCAAGGTCTGCGCCGTCAAGGCCCCCGGCTTCGGCGACCGCCGCAAGGAGATGCTCGTTGACATCGCCACCCTCACCGGCGCCAACCCCATCATGGAAGACATGGGCATGAGCCTCGAGAAGGCCACCATCGCCGACCTCGGCCGCGCCAAGAAGATCACCGTCGATAAGGACAACACCACCGTCGTCGAAGGCGCCGGCAAGTCCGCCGACATCAAGGGCCGCATCGAGCAGATCAAGCACCAGATCAACGCCACCGAGTCCGACTACGACCGCGAGAAGCTCCAGGAGCGCCTCGCCAAGCTCGCCGGCGGCGTCG
>CAYGNN010000191.1:0-4895 GCA_964351165.1 uncultured Phycisphaeraceae bacterium | reverse complement strand
AGTGGTCTTCGATGCGCTCAGCGAGGGTCGCGATGACGCCTGTTTCGTTCATGGATGCGTCGAGGAGGTCGAGCGTCATGCCTTCGCGCAGCTTGCCGTTGCTTTTGAGCATCGCCAGCCATTCGTCGGGGCGTTCGCACTGGTCGAGGAAGAGGCCCTCGACCTTGCCTCCGGTGTCGGTGCGTCGGGCGGTGAGTTTCGCTGGGTGGACCCAGGTGCGGTTGCGCACGAGCAGGTCGCCTGATCGGAGCAAGCTCGGGAGGTCGCGGATGACGCGGTGCTCGATGCGCGACGGATCGGAGCGCGAGATGACCATCAGCCTGGCGCTGTCGCGCGGCTGTGCCGGCTCGCAGGCGATGCGATCCTGGGGGAGGTCGAAGTCGAGTTGGTCGGTGCGGAGCGGCATGGGCCGCTGAGTCAAGGCGCCGGGGCGGAGCGGGGCAACCGGCGGCGCGGCCTGGTGTCAGCAGCGCTTGCCTTTTTTGTTCGAGTCTCCTGCGGTGAGCAGGCGCTGGCCGTCCTCGGGGGTCATGGATCCCTCGGCGATGTAGGCGGCGATCTCGCGTCTGGTGCGTTCGTGCTCTTTCGAGACGACGAGCCCTCTGATCGAGCAGAAGACAATCGCGACGACGGCGATGATGCCGCCGATCGAGAACATGAGGATCGGGATGAGCATCTCCGGATCCTTTTCGATCAGGTTGGCGATTGCTTGTTCCATTGGGATTCGTCCTTTGTCGGCGCTTCGGCCTGCGGGTTAGTCGTTGTCCTCGCCGGCCATCATGAGGCGTTCGCCCTCTTCCGGCGTCATGGAGCCTTCGGCGATGTAGGCGGCGATTTCTGAGCGGGAGCGTTCGCGTGCTCTGGTCTTGTGGATCGAGCAGACCGAGCCGCAGAGGATCGCGACGATGGCGATCGCGGCGCCGATGACCCAGAAGGATTCACCATTGTCGAAGGCGAGCGTAGATGTGAGCAGGTCCATGTCGGTCTCCTTGGCGGTCGCCCTGGGGTTGAGCCGGGGCAGACTCTAGTACGGGATTCCGTCGGGCGGATTTCAGTTGGCTGGCGCCTGGGTGTCTTCGACCGGGATAAAGCCGGCCGCTCTGGCTTCCTCGGTCGTGGCGGCGTTGTTCAGCAGGTCCGCGAATTCCGCGCCGAGTTCGGAGTAGATGGCTTTGGTGTAGATGGTTCGGACCGATTCCGGGATCTCGAGGATCTGGGGGGTAGCGAACTCCGGCCCTCCTGCGGCTGCCTCGGAGGCGAAGATCACGCC
Source organism: uncultured Phycisphaeraceae bacterium (assembly GCA_964351165.1). Lineage (GTDB taxonomy): Bacteria > Planctomycetota > Phycisphaerae > Phycisphaerales > UBA1924 > JACKHE01. Next base: position 3,625 of record CAYGNN010000191.1, on the reverse strand, counting down.
GCTTTCGACCTCTCCGGTGCGGACCGATTCGAGGATGTGGTGGGCGTTGGTCCGCTGGGTGGTGCGCCGCTCGACCAGGGGCCAGATCTCGGCGTAACGCATCGCGAGCCTGGCGAGCTCGCCGAGCTGGGTGCCTTCGCCTCCTACGGCGATCCTTCCTTCGGAGCGTTCGAGCGACCTGGGGCTCTGGAGGGCCGGGTCGGTGTTGCTCGCGAGGGTGACCACGACGAGCCGGTCGTGGAGCCAGGGGGTGATGCGCATCGGCCTCGGGATGAGCTCCTCGGCCATCACCTCGGTCGAGGCGATGTAAAGGTCTGGGACGTCGCCTGATTCGATGATCCAGGCGAGCGATTGGGCGCCGCCTGTTTGGAGGTCGATCGTCCAGGCGAGCTCTCGTTTGCGGGCGACGCCCTCCGCGGCGCGGATGAAGGGCTCCATCGAGTCGGGCGCGTAGATGGTGATGATCTGCGACCTGGGGCCATCCTGCCCCGGCTGCTCGTTGTTGCAGGCGGTGAGCGCCGTCAGGAACACCGGCACGAGCGCCGCGGCGAGGGCGGACGCGAGTTGACGCCGTCTCGGCGTGCGGCGGCGGGGTTTGTGGTGTTGGTGCACAGGGGTCATTGTTGACCACATCGGCGTTTTTTGCCAGTGCCGACCGCGTCTGGTCGGGATCCCGGCCTGGTTTCGGGCGTTGATCGTCGCTTCGTGCTATCGTTTTCGCGTCACCGGGCGATTGGCTTGTCGTCAGCGCCCGGTTGTGGAGAACCCATGCGGCTTGAGGAATTCTGCAAATCCGAACTCGCGCTCGTCCTTGACGGCGTGAAGTCGCGCGACGCGGCGCTGGAGCAGATCGCCCAGGTCGCAGCGCCGGAGATCCCTGGTGTCGACGCGGCGCGGTTGCTGGCCTCGCTGGTGGAGCGGGAGGCGAAGACGCCGACCTCGACGCCTGAGGGTGTGGCGTTCCCGCACGCGCTGCTGCCTGGGCTCGAGCAGACGATCGTCGTGGTGGCGACGGCGAAGCCTGCGATCAACTTCGGTGTGAAGGGGCACCCTGGTTCGGACGTGCTCTTTGCGATGTTCGGCCCTGAGGAGCGGCCCTGGGATCACGTGCGGCTGCTGGCGAGGATCGCCAGGGTGGCGCGGGGTTCAGGCGCGCTCGAGCGGTTCCGGCAGGCGTCTTCAGCGGAAGCGCTTTACGAAGCGTTGATCGCGGAGGATCGGACGCATGCCTGAAACCCCTGTCGCCGACACCGAACAGGGCAATGGTCTTTCTCCAGATGGTCGGGTGCTTCTGGTGATGATCGCGTCCGACCACGCGATGTTCGATGACCTGATCACGGCGTTGCTCGATATCGGTCTGACCGGCGCGACGGTGATCGAGAGCAAGGGGATGGGCTCCATCCTGCGCGAGGAGATGCCGATCTTCGCGGGGCTGGCGGCGCTGATCCCTGAGCACACCGGGAGCCGTGTGCTGATCTCGGTGACGACGCGCGTGCAGGCGGAGAAGGTCTTCCAGTTCCTGGAGGATGAGATCAAGGCGGCGAACCGGCCGATCGCGATCACGGTGCCGATCGAGCGCACCGCTGGGCTGCTGCGGTAATCCAGCGTCTCGAACCTCATTCAGTATGATGCGAGCGGTTGTCTGCATTGATGACTGCGCCTGATGAAATTCTTCCTCGCCATCCTGGTGATCGTCACGATCGCGCTGGTCGGCGTCAGCCCGCTCTTCCTGCGGCTGCGCCGGAGCCGGATTGTCTCGGCGCTGACCTCCGGCGGGTGGCTGCACGTGGGTGTCGGTGTGCTGCTGGGTCCTGCGGTGATCGGCGCTGTTGAAGAGGATGCGCTCACCAGGTTGACGCCCTTCCTGGCGATCGGGCTGGGGTGGATCGGTGTGACAGTGGGCCTGCAGGCGCGGCGGGATGTTCTGAAGGATCTGCCGAGGTCGCTGTACGCGTGCATGGCGGTGGACGTGGCGTTGTGCGTCGTCGTCTTCGGTGCGCTGTCGTGGGTGATCCTCGGGATGTGGGCGTCTGGCGCAGAGCCTGCGGAGATCTGGCCTTCTGCGGTGCTGCTGACGACTGCCGCGATGGGTTGGCTGCTGGAGACGCGGTCGCTGGGCGCCGGTTCATCGCCAGCGTCGGCGCGGCTCTCGATGTATGTCCGGGGTTCAGGGGCGCTGTGCGCGATGGCCGCGGTGCTGGGGTATGGGCTGCTGGCGCACGCGAGCGTGCGCGGCGCGGACGGTGTGGTGGTCTTCGACTGGGGCAACGCGGTCGTGAAGGCCTCGGTGGCGGTGCTGCTGGCGGTGATGGCGGGGCTGATCGGTCGGTTCGCGCTGCGGCTCGCTGGCGGGGATCGGTCGGAGCTGCTCGTGGTCTTCCTGGGGCTGGTGGCGCTGGTCGCTGGTTCTGCGACGGCGCTGGGGTACTCGCCGATGCTGGCGTCTGCGTTCGCTGGCGTGGTGATGGCGAACCTGGCTGGGACGGCGCTGCGGCGGTTCGAGCGGTTCATCCTTCAGGCGGAGTACGTGGTCGCGACGCTCTTTTCGATCCTGGCTGGGATGCTGCTGGATGTGCGCATCGGGCTGGCGGGCGCCGGGCTGGCGATGGCGCTCGCTGGGGCGCGGTACCTGTTCAAGTCGCCGGTCTTTTCGTGGGCGGCGCAGCATCGGTGGGGCGAGGAGCGCGCAGGTTCGATGACCGCTGGGCCGTTGCCTGCATCATCACCGCTGTACCTCGCGCCGATCCGGCAGGCGCCGCTGGCGATCGCGCTGGGCGTGGCGCTGGTGATGTCGGAGTCGTCGCCGATGGCGCGGAAGGTGCTTGGTGTGATCGTGCTGACTGGTGTGCTGTCGTCAGCGCCGTTGGTGTTTGCGGCGCTGCGCGTCGATACGACCGAATCGGATGAGCCGAAGCAGGGCGCGACACCAGAGCCGGAGGCGGACGCATGACCGAGCGTGTGCGCTTGTTGGTTGCGGTTCTGGCGGTGCTGATGTTCGCGCTGTTCGTGCGGTTCTGGCCAGGCAACGGGATCGAGGCGACCATGATGATGGTCGATGCGCAGGGGAACCATTTCACGCCCAATTCCAAGGGGCTGAGGGACACCGCGGTGGGGCTGGGCCTGCTGATGATGGGCGCGTGGCTGGTCGGTCGGCTCGCGGCGGGGTTCAAGATCCCCAAGATCTCGGCGTACCTCGTCTTCGGCGCTGTCGTTGGTCCGGACGCGATGAACCTCGTCACGGCGGAGCAGCTCCCCAATCTCAGGCTGATCGATGACCTGGCGATCGCGCTGATCGCGCTGACGGCTGGGGGTGAGATCGAGTTCCATCTACTCAAGAAACAGGCGAAGTCGGTGCTCCTGGTCTCAGGCGGCATGGCGCTGGCGGTCTTCGGCTTGCTGACGCCAACGGTTGTGATCGGGAAGGAGTTCTTCGGCTTCGGCGGGCTTGAGTCGATGTCGGCGGTGGTGATGATCGGTCTGCTCGTGGCGCTCTTCGGGACAGCGACGAGCCCTGCGGTGGTGATCGCGACGCTGGCGGACCTGCACGCGCGGGGGCCGCTCAGCAGGCTCTCGCTCTCGGTCGCGGTGCTGTCCACCGCCCGGGTCGATCCGCGCGCGACCGACC
>CAYGNN010000190.1:0-4931 GCA_964351165.1 uncultured Phycisphaeraceae bacterium | reverse complement strand
AGGAGCGCGATCGCGGCGAGGGCGCCCTCCGCGGGCCCCTGCTGGCGCTGTTCATCGATCAGGTGCAGGTACCGCATTCGTGCGCTCAGTCGTCGAGATCGCCGCTGAGCGCATCGCGTTCGTAGGTGAAGAAGACCCTGGCGATCTGCACGCCCAGCGTCTCGGCCAGACCGATCTCCATGCGGTTGAGGTCCGAGCGGTTCGGCGGGATCGGCGCGCCAGTCGCAGGCAGCTGCACCTTGACCGGGAATCCCGCGCGTTCGGCCGGCCAGACGCGCTGGTTTTCGTTCGCGTCGATCAGCTTGACCATCGCGCCGGCGACCGGCTGGACCGTCGCGCCGTCGCGGCTGATTGTGAAGCCCTCGATCCGGACGTAGATCACCAGATCAACGCCGACTGCCTGGCCGATCTCCGCGATGCTCATGAGTTCGCTGGCGGTCTCGTTCGAGGCGGCGATGGTGGCCGAGCGCGCCGCGATCATGTTGTCCTGGGGGACGACGCCCTTGGCGATGAGCATCTCTTCGGCGGCCTGCCCGATGACGTTCTTCAGCGAACGCCGGGGGAGCCTGTTGGCGCGATCATCGACGAAGATGACCGTCTTGAGTTCAGGGTTGAGCTCGTGCTTGGCCTTGACCTTGGGCGGGCCGTGCACGATGTACGCGACCGGCCCCAGGATGTTGCAGGCGCCGAGCAGCGAGACTGTGCAAAGCAGCACGGCCAGCGCGCAGAACCGGATCGTGGAATTGGAAGCGAACCCTGGCACGTGCGACCCTCCGGTGGCCATTAGTAATCCATGTAATACATTTCTTCGTGGTCGAAGAAGAGCCAGGTCACGCGATCGATGAAGCGCTGCTGGAGACGCTGCGCGACCTGCGCCAGCGGCATGTCGGTCGGGCCGTAGCCTGTGCCGTCGGGGTAGCCGACGGAGATCGTCTTGGAATAGACGTAATCATCGCCGAGCGAGCTGTTCGCCTCGATCACGCCGACCTGCGCTGTGGCTTTGCCGTCCCAGAGGTAGGCGTTGCCCGGTTCGTTGAGCTGGTACTCGTACAGATCGACGATGATCAGCCGATCGACGCCGAGCGTTTCGCAGATCTCCTGGTAATCGATCGCGGCCCAGCCGGGCGTCGAGTACTGCAGTTCGAGGATGGTTGTCGGGGGGACCACGCCTGTGGCGCCGGCGTTCTCGATCAGCCGGCCGGTGATCGCGGCGGTGAGCTTGGCGACGAGCGCTGTATCCAGCGATTGGATGCGCCGGTCAGCCGCGACCATGACCGCGAACGAGTGCCCCTGCAGACCGTCGTATTCGAGCGGGATCTCGCGGGTGCTGGTCGCCTTGTACGACTCCATCATGCCGCCGATCAGGGTGGGCACCCAGCAGCCGCTCATCGCTGAAGTCGCGAGCAGCGCGCCAGCGCCGAGGAGGGCGGCGAGGAATCGGGCCGTGTTGTTGCGTGGGGTGCTCATGGGTTCAGTCCGGGACGGCTGGTGGTGTTGGTGACGATACGCACGCGGGCGGCGGCGGTTCTGCCAGATTGCTGGCAGATCCCTGCTTACCACATCGCCCATTTATACAGCCAGGCCCCAAGGAACAGGATGGCGCCGATCACCAGCAGCCTGGTTGAGATCACCGGCGCGATGGCGGCGCCCAGCCTGGAGCCGGTCGCGCTGACGTGCAGGCCACCCCAGAAGGCGACGGAGGTCAGCAGCACGAGCAGGGCGCCGAAGGGCTGGGTGACGACCGATTGCACCCAGTTGAAATCGGCGGCGTGCGCAAAGGAAGTCGTCATGCCGCACGTCGCGCAGGGGGCATCGAAATGCTCTGCCCAGGCGCACTCGCTCATGCCCAACTGGGTGTGCGTGCCGTGGCCAGCAGGGTCCGCGCGGATCCAGGCCGCTGCGATGAGGACGCCGAGGCAACCGATCGCCAGCGCCGCTGCCGCGAAGCGCTCGCCTCTGGTCGCGGACTTTCTGGGCCTTGAGTTCGGTGGTTGGTGCTGCGTCGGCTCGCTCATCCGTGGCGTCCTCTCGCGTCAATCGAACCGGAATACACCTTTTTTGTAGGCATAGACGTAGGCGATCACCGTCGTGAGCATGAAGAAGAGCGCCCGGCCAAGGAACAGCGCCGACTCGGGGCTCTGCGGCTCGAGGTAGCGGAAATTCACCGCCCACGGATACAGGAAGATGATCTCGACATCGAAGACGAGGAAGATCATCGCCATGATGTAGAAGCGGACGTTGAACCGCTTGCGCACGCTCGCCAGCGGCGTCATGCCCGATTCGTACGGCGTGTTCTTCACATCGCCATCACGGTTGGGGCCGAGCACCAGCGAGAGAACGACGTTGGCGGCGGCGAACCCGACCGCCATGGCGATCAGCACCAGGACAGGCAGGTAAGCGGCGAGGTCATTCGTGATAGCGAGCGTCATCGTTGGGGGCGTCCTTCATCCTTGAATCCCCTGTTGGGAGGCGATCCGGCCTCCGCCGGGTGGTCCCTCGGGTGTCCTGACAGGGGGGCTGGGCCAGTGTACCCCTGAACCGCTCCTGTGGCTTGCCGGGGGGATGATCTGCCGGAATCGACGCTGTGGGGCTGCCCGGACCGCTCTTGAGGTCTAAACTGGCTCCGATCCCGGGGGCCTGCAGCCCTGGCGACAGGGTGTAGCTCAGTTTGGTAGAGCGCTGCGTTTGGGACGCAGAGGTCGCTGGTTCGAATCCAGTCACCCTGATTGCTGGTTGGGGGACCCGAACAAAATCAGAATCGAATTGCGACACGCCGGACCCGAGAAAATCGGGATTCGGCGTCTTTCCGGTTGACAAGCGTCCGGGAACCCGTCAATCTGACTATGGGCCTGCAGATTATGCGGACCCCAGTTGAACACGTCGGCGCTCGCAGTGGGATGCGAACGTCAAAACATGCAGCGTCAACGTTGGCGCTCGGAGGAGAAGAAGAAATGTCTATCCGTACCCGAAGCATCGCGGTCCTCGCCGGGCTCGCGACCGTTGCGTGCGCGTCGAGCGCGAGCGCTGTCATCATCGGCGACACCAACGTCGGCACGCGCGCCGGCCTGCTCGCCAGCAACGGCCTTGTTCCCCTGGATCTGTCCGGCACCATCGCTGGTCTGACCACGTCGAACAGCTACACGCAGAACTTCGTTTCGCCCACCAGCGCCTACACCGGCTCGCTGCAGGTTGAAGTCTTCGGCAACGTCGGCGCTCCCGGCCTCGCGCTGAACCAGGTCATGATGATCTACACCATGACCGGCGACGGCCCCAGCGGCATCGATCTGTTCCAGATGGGCGTCGATACCTCGACTAACATCGATTACAGCGATCTGCTCGCTGCGACCCACGGCTCGATCAGCGATGTCAGCACCGGTGGCCAGGCTTCGCCTGAGGTCGAGCTGCTGAACAACGCCGGCACGAACAACACCCTCTCGTTCGACTACCAGGCTGCTGGTGATGCTCTCGGCGCCCCCGGCACGACCGAGACCCTGAGCTGGTACGTCCTGTCGAACGCGGATGTCGCGATCGACTTCATCGATGTGACTGTCTCGAACTTCGGCACAGTGAACATCCAGTCCCTGTCGCTCGTCGACGTCCCCGGTCTGCCCGACCTCAACACCCCGACTCCCGGCGCTGTCGCGCTGCTGTCGATCGCCGGTGTTGCTGGCGCCCGCCGTCGTCGCTGAATGTAAGATCACCCTGATGGAACGAGACGTTCGGTTTCATTTGTGTTCGAGATGAATGGGCAGCGTCGGGTCCCCGATGCTGCGGAGGAGAACGGGCGGATCTTTGAACCGTCCGATTGGAGAGAGCACATGACGATCAGATATCAATACCTCGCACCGGCTGCGTTGCTCTGCTCATGCATGGCAACCGCGAACGCCGGTTTGGTATCAGCGGAAATGTTCGAGTTCCTTGGTGATCCTGCGGCGACCTGGGGAGCCCCGATCGCATCGCTCGATGTCAACAACGACACCGGGTACACGTGGGCGGATGGTTTCAAGGTCCAGTTCCCCAACGGGCTCGGCCAGGACACCACCAACGTCACGAGCAACGTGTACAACGTCTCTTCGGCGATGAACCTCAATCAGGGCGGCGATGTCCTGACGCTCAACCCAGGTGACAAGGTGTACGCGTACACCATCACGCTCGTGGAGAGTTCTGCGACGACCGTCCAGACACTCGAAGAGTTCCAGGTTGGTCTCGCCAGCTTCATTGGCGGCGCCTTCATGGATGGCGACCTCGTCAAGGGACGCGGGTTTGTCGATACAGGGGTCAACGGCCCCGCCGGCGGCGATCCCTCCGACTTTGAAAACTTCGGGGCGCCCTTCGGCTCTTCGCTGGACTGGCAGTGGCCTGGCCTCGAAGCGCAGCAACTCGGCAATGAGCAGACCATCACCCTGCTGATGTTCACGGAGAATTCCGTTCCCTTCGAAGGGATCGGTGACCTCCGGGCCCCGACAGGCCAGATCTCCGGTGGCGGCCACATCTCCAACCTGGTGCCGGTGCTGATTCCCACAACCGTTCCCACCCCCGGCGCTGCCACCTTCGGTGTCATTGCTGGTGTGTTGTGTGCTCGAAGGTCACGTCGAGGGGCATAACCGGATCGATGACATTTTTCCCCGGAACATTCTTTTCCTCCCGGGGTTACTCCGAATACCCCAGCGGCCGAGACGAGGCTGGGCTCCGCTCATGCGGAACCCGTAACTCCGTTTCGGCCGCTGTTGTCGTTGCTTTGTGTTTCCTGCTTTTTGCGCCGACCACGCGAGGATTCACACTGCTGAATTTTCCGACCGCTGCTGAGATCGACATCCAGAGTTACTTTCGCTGGTCCGGTGGTTCGATCCAGTACATGTCAGACCCGACCGCGTTCCCACGAGTCGTGAGCTACAAGGTCGACGACAATTTTCTGGCTTCTCTTGGTACGC
>CAYGNN010000189.1:0-4952 GCA_964351165.1 uncultured Phycisphaeraceae bacterium | reverse complement strand
ACGCTGCTCGGCGCTGCTGCCACGCCCCCCATCGTCACCGTCAACACCGAGGCCGTTCATGCCTGAATCAACGAAGCGCACCGCCGTCCTCGCCTTCTCTGGTGGCCTCGACACGAGCTACTGCGTCCTCGAACTCCTCGAACAGGGGTACGAGGTCGTCACTGTCTTCGTGGACACCGGCGGTGTGAGCGCCGAGAAAACCGCTTGGATCAAACAGCGCGCGCTCGACCTTGGCGCTCTCGAACACCACACGGTGCAGGGCGACGCGGCGCTGTGGCGCGAGTTCGTCGTCCCCTTCGTCATGGGCGGCGCCTGCTACGCGAACCAGTACCCCCTGCTCTGCGCCGACCGGTCGATCATCGCAGCGGAAACCGCCAGGCTCGCTGATTCGATCAACGCCAGCGCCGTCGCGCACGGCTGCACCGCGATGGGCAACGATCAGGTCCGCTTCGACCTGGCGCTTCGCAGCCTGACCAGTTTGCCGATCATCGCGCCGATCCGCGATTTGCAGTCGATCACCAAGGCGCCCCGCGAGTTCGAGATCAAACGCCTGAACGACGCGGGGTTCAGCGTCGAGGCGGACGCCTCGCGGTACTCGATCAACGAGAACCTGCTGGGCGTCACGATGTCGGGGTCGGAGATCGACGAGTTCGAGGCGCCGATCGAATCTGAAACGCGGCGGCTGACGTCACCCAGGAGCGAGTGGCCTGCGGAGGCGCTGGAAGCCACCCTCACCTTCGAGCGCGGCGCCCTTGTCGCGATCGACGGCGAGCGCGGCGATGGACCGGCGATGCTCAGGGCGCTCAACACGCACTTCGGCGCGTACGGCGTCGGCCGGCAAATCTACACAGGCGACACGGTCATCGGTCTCAAGGGCCGGATCGTCTTCGAGGCGCCTGGTTTATTTGCGCTGCTCGCGGCGCACAAGGCGCTCGCCGATACGACGCTGACCAAGTCGCAGTCGTCGTTCCTCCCTGCAGTCGCTGGGAAGTGGACCGAACTGGTCTACGCGGGGCTCTTCCATGACCCCCTCCGCGGCGACCTGGAGTCGTTCATCCGATCAACGCAGCAGCGCGTCAGCGGCGACGTCGTCCTCCGCACCGATGGCGGATCGTGCACGGCGGTCGCGGTGCGGTCGCCAAACACACTCACCGCGCCGGGCGCGACGTACGCCCAGAGCGCTGGCTGGACTGCGGAAGAGGCAGAAGGGTTCATCAAGCTCTTCGGGCTTTCCACATCCACATGGTCGCAGCAGCAGGACACCCAACGCGAGGCGGCGGTCTGATGACAACAGCGGTCATCGATCACCTCCGCGCCCTGGTCGCGATCGACACGACGAACCCGCCGCGTGACGCTGGGCGGATCGCGCAGGCGGTGTCGTACGCGGAGTCGGCGCTCGAGCCAGCAGGGTTCGATTGCTGGATCACGGATCTCGGTGATGGGTGCATGCACCTGCTCGCCATCCGGGGCGAGCCTTCAACGCTGGTCAACTGCCACCTGGACACCGTCCCCGCCGCAGCAGGCTGGGAGCAGGATCCATTGACGCTGACGATCAGCGATGACTGCGCGTACGGCCTGGGCGCCTGCGATGTGAAAGGCTCGGCGGCAGCGATCCTCACCGCAGCGGCGCAGACAGCCGGTGATGCAGCGATCCTGTTCACGACCGATGAAGAGGCCGGGCAGAGCGCCTGCGTGCGCACGTTCCTCGCGGAATCCAGCGCCGCGAGCACGTTCAAGCACGCGGTCATCTGCGAGCCATCAACGTGCCGGATCATCAGCGAGCACCGGGGGTTGCGCTCAGCGGAGATGACCTTCAAGGGCGACGCCGGCCACGCGAGCGCTGGCGCTCAGTCCCGCAGCGCTGTCCACGATGCGGTCCGGTGGTCGGCCGGTGCGCTCGACTGGTCGGCGCAGACCAACGACGATTCGCGCCTCGCGATCGGTGTGATCGAGGGCGGCGTCAAAAGCAACATGATCGCCGAATCCGCGAGGGTCCGCTTCGCGATCCGCAACAAGGCGAATTCCAACGCGAGCGATGCGATGAATCAGCTGCGATCCCTCGCCAATGGGATGCACGCCGACTTGCACGAGCGCTTTGTCGGTCCGGCGTTGGCGCCAGGCGCGCACGCGGAGCGCATCGCGGCATCGCTGGGCGTCGAGCTCGCTGAGCCGGTGGACTTCTGGACGGAAGCCGCCCTCTTTGCGGAAGCCGGCATCCCGAGCGTTGTCTTCGGCCCTGGATCGATCGAGCACGCCCACAGCGCATCGGAGCGCGTGCCACTGGCGGACCTCGACCGCGCGGTCGGCGTCTTCAGCCTCCTCTTCAGCAAGGGAATCACCCCATGACCACGCCGAGCGACGCGGCCCAGCGCGACACGATCATCGACCTCCTCCAGAACTTCGGCTCCAAGAAGGAGATCGACCAGTACCTCCGCGCCTTCCGCGGCGTCGAGACCTCGCGCTTCGCGGTCATCAAGGTCGGGGGTGGGTTGCTCCTGGACGAACTCGACGAGCTGGTCTCGACGCTCGCATTCCTGAGCAAGATCGGGCTGCTCCCCATCGTCGTCCACGGCGCAGGCCCCCAGCTGACCGCGGCGCTCAAGGACGCCAACATCGAATCGCAGTTTGTCGCCGGCTCGAGGGTGACGACGCCTGAGGTGCTCGGAGTCGCCCGGCAGGTCTTCCAGAACGAGTGCGTCAATCTCTGCCAGGCGCTCGAATCAAGGGGCGCCAGGGCGCGACCGATCATCAGCGGCGTCTTCGAGGCGAAGCGGACGAACGAGTCCTCGATGGGATGGGTGGGCATCGTCTCGAAGGTTGATCTCGGCCTGGTCAGCAGCGCGATCGACTCGGGGCAGATCCCGGTCATCTCTTCGCTCGGCGTCTCCGCTGAGGGGCAGTCGCTGAATATCAACGCGGATGTCGCGGCGCGCGAGCTGGCGCTGGCCGTGCAGCCGCACAAGGTGATCTTCCTCACACCGACGAGCGGCCTGCTCGATCCGGAAGGCCGGATCATCCCGGCGGTGAACCTCGAGGAAGACCTCGAGCGCATGATCGCCTCCGACTGGGTCAGCGGCGGGATGGCGCTCAAGCTGCGAGAGATCAAGAAACTCCTCGACCGGATGCCGGCGACGTCCTCCGTCGCTGTGACAAGCCCCAAGCACCTCGTCCGCGAGCTATTCACCCACAAGGGACAGGGGACGCTCATCCAGCGCGGCGTGCGCATCACGCAACCCAAATGCCTCGATTGTGTCGATCTCCCCAGACTCCAGGGGCTGCTCGAAATCAGCTTCGGGCGTGCGCTCAAACCGGGTTACTTCGAGAACGCCAAAGCGGACCACATCGAGCTGGCGAGCGATTACTCCGCCGCGGCGCTGGTCATGAATGGCGGGCCTTCGAGGTACCTCGACAAGTTCGCTGTCACGCCAAAGGCGCAGGGCGCAGGCATCGGCGCCTCGCTGTGGAACCGGCTCGTCGCGACAGAGCCTGAGCTGTTCTGGCGGTCGAGGCGGTCGAACCCGATCAACCCCTGGTACTTCGAGCGCGCCGACGGCGCGGTGCGGCGCGGCGACTGGGTCGTGTTCTGGAGAGGGCTGACCGATCCGGACACCATCGCCGCGTGCGTGGACTTCGCTGCGGCGCAGGAAGCGTCGTTCGTTGCATCATCTGAGCAGATCCAAGTCCTCACTCCAGGAGCGACGCATGCCATCGCCTAGCATGACCACCACAACCGCAACGCTCGGCGTCTTCGGCGCCAGAGGCTCCGTCGGCCGAGAGTTGATCGGGCTGCTCCCCAGGCACTCCGGCATCGCGCTGGCCGCGGCGTGGTCGGAGTCGCTGGCCGGCGAGCCGGTTGGCGCCCACGTCCCAGGAGCGCCGGACACATTGCGATTCGAAGCGCCGGACATCGAGGCGCTTGAACGCTGCACGCTCGATGTCGTCGCGCTCGCGCTGCCCAATGGGCAGGCGCCAGCTGCTGTTGCAGCGCTGCAGCGCTCTGCTTCGCCCCCCAGGTGCATCATCGACCTGAGCGCCGACCACCGCTTCGATGATGCGTGGGTGTACGGCCTCCCTGAGACGAACCGCGCGAGCATCGCCGGCGCGCAACGCATCGCCAACCCAGGCTGCTACGCGACCGCGATGGGGCTCTCGCTGGCGCCGGTGCGCGAGCACCTGGAAGGCGCCCCCCACTGCTTCGGTGTTTCAGGCTACAGCGGCGCCGGCTCGACACCCAGCGAGCGGAACAATGTCGAGCGACTCACAGGCGGCGTCCTCCCCTACACGAGCGTTGGGCACATCCACGAACTGGAAGTCACCCGGACGCTCGGGCGCCCTATCCGCTTCGCGCCGAGCGTCGCGCCCTTCGAGCGTGGCATCGTGATGACGACGCTCTTCGATCTGCAACAACCGACCGATGCCGGGGCGCTCGCGGAGCGATACGCCGAGTATTACCGCGACGAACCGCTCATCCAGACCATCGGCGCCTCGTCACCACGCGTGCAGGAGATCGTGGGTCATCCGGGCGCCGTCATCGGCTCGGTGCAGGTGGATTCAGCGCACCCGACCAGGTGCGCCGTGATCTGTGTCATCGACAATTTGTGCAAGGGCGCCGCGACACAGGCGCTGCAGAACATCAACCTCGCGCTGGGGTTCCCCGAATTGGAAGGGCTGACACCATGACAACGACCGCATCACCGCTCTGGGCGCGGAATTCGACGCAGACACAGAATCAGGTCATGCGGTACCTCGCCGCAGATGATGTCGCCCTCGACAAGCAGCTCTTCCTCTGCGATATCCGCGCGACCGGCGCGCACGTCCGGGGGCTCTCGACGATCGGCGCGTTGACCGATGAGGAATCGAGCCGTGTGGATGCCGCGCTGGAGCAACTCGCTGCGGAGTTCGCCGATGGGTCGTTCGTCCTCGACGAGAGTTATGAAGACGGCCACTCCGCG
>CAYGNN010000188.1:0-5008 GCA_964351165.1 uncultured Phycisphaeraceae bacterium | reverse complement strand
AAGCTGCAGCTCAAGGGCGAGCTGAACCCCTTCTGCAGGAAGGTGCTCTCCGACCTGCTGGCGCACTACGACGGCGACTGGTCGCAGGCGATGCGGCACGTGAAGGTCCGCCGGATCATCCTCTCGGAGAAGGACCGAGTCGGCATCGGGACGTTCCAGCCCAAGGACGAGAAGAACCAGGACTCGACCGAGCTCACCGGGGACATCAACTACCGCAAGATCGCGCTGTACGGGTCGGACTCCGATCCGCGCGCGTTCAACTTCGACGGCGAGTTCAACGTGGGCAACCGCGGCATCTGCGAGTTCATCGAGGTGCTCAAGCTCGACGTCGCATTCCTCTACGACCTGCTGGGGGCCACGCAGGAGCACATGATCAAGCCCAAGAAGTTCGCACAAACCTCAATTGATGAAGTGATCCTGGGTCACACCAACGAGCCGGAGTACAAGCGGCTGCAGTCGAACGAGCTGATGGAGGCTTTCAGCGACCGGACGATCAAGAGCGACATCCCCTACAACACGCGCCTAGATGACGAGGTGAAGATCTACGAGCGCGACTTCGGCGCCAAGCGCGTCACGAACGTGCACATCGCGCCGCACACGCTCGAGGTCGCTGCGATGTGGGCCGTGCTGACGAGGCTCGACGAGCCCAAGAAGCAGGGCCTGACGCTGCTGCAGAAGATGAAGCTCTACAACGGCAAAGCGATCCCCGGCTGCACCGAGGACACGGTCAAGGAACTCCGCGAGGAGGCCCCAAGAGAGGGCATGGACGGGATCAGCCCTCGGTACGTGCAGGACAAGGTCTCCAACGCGCTGGTGAGCCCCCAGGCGATCGAGGACAAGACCATCAGCCCCTTCATGGTGATGAACGAGCTGGAGTCTGGCCTGAGCCACCACTCGCTGATCAGCGATGAGGACCTGAAGCGCCGCTACCGGGAGCTGCTCTCGGTCGTGCTGGATGAGTACGAGGACATCATCAAGGGCGAGGTGCAGCGCGCCATCAGCGCCGACGAGGACGCGATCAAGCGGCTGTGCCAGAACTACATCGAGAACGTCCGCTCGTACACGCAGAAGGAACGCGTCGTCAACCGGTACACCGGCAAGGAGGAGGGACCGGACGAGCGTCTGATGCGCTCGATCGAGGAGAAGATCGATATCCCGGAGACGCGCAAGGATGATTTCCGCCAGGAGATCATGAACTACATCGGCGCCCTCTCGCTGGACGGGAAGAAGTTCGAGTACAACACGAACGCCAGGCTGTACAAGGCGCTCGAACTCAAGCTCTTCGAGGACAGCCGGGACACGATCAAGCTCAAGAACCTCGTGTCATCGGTCGTCGATGACCAGACGCAGGCGAAGATCGACGTCGTCAAGCAGCGGCTCATCCGCAACTTCGGCTACAACGATTCGAGCGCGACCGACGTGCTGAATTACGTCGCGAGCATCTTCGCCAGGGGCGACAGCAAGGGCGAGTAAACTCACCCGGCGTCGTTTGCAGCCAAGTGAAACGATCGCTTGGAATCCCGCAAGACCGATCAAGCATCCCGTGGTAAACCCCGGTTAGTTTGTCCGTGCGCACCGGTTGTTCCGTTGCCAGAGGTCAGACGATCACCGGGATTGTTTGCTTGCCTTGGATCGGATCCTTGTACACTGGCGCGATCGGGGGTTCCCCCACCCAACACCGGCGTTGTCTTCGCCGGTGGCATACCAGAAGGAGCATCGCATGAACTTCAAACTGAAACACACCCTGGCGCTCGGCGCTACGCTCGGTCTCGCCGGTTTCTTCGGCGGCACGCTCGTCGCGCAGGACCACCATGGACACGACCACGGTCACATGGCGGAAGGCGAGATGACGCCTGAGCAGATGATGGAGATGTACATGGCGTACGCCCAACCAGATGAGCACCACGCCAAGCTCGGCAAGGGTGTCGGCAAGTGGAAGCAGACCATCAAGCACTGGATGGACCCATCCGCGCCGCCTGAGGTCTCCGAGGGCACCTTCGTCAGCAAGCCGATCATGGGCGGCCGCTACTTCGAGGAAACCGTCAACACCGAGATGATGGGGATGCCCTTCGAGGGCCGCGCGATCACTGGGTACGACCGAGTCGCGGGACACTACTTCTCTGTCTGGTTCGACACCTTCGGCACCGGCGTGCTGCTGATGACCGGCGACTACAACAGCAAGGGGCAGCTCGTCCTCGAGGGCGAGTACTCCGACCCCATGGCGCCCAGCGGCAAGTCCTGGATGCGCGAAGTCATCACCATGCAGGGCAACAACCATTCCAAGCTGGAGATGTACGCCAAGAAGGATGGCCAGATCATCAAGAACATGGAGATCAACAGCACGCGCATGCGTTGATTCATCCGAGTTCTGCACGCAGCAATCAAACAGGCCCGCGCTCATGTGGAACGCGGGCCTGTGTCATTGATCCTGGGTGTGTTGTGTCGCTGTTACTTGCTGACGCCGTCGAGGGAACGCCCGAAGTTGCGGATGAGCAGGCCGAGATCGGCGGTGTCCACGATGCCATCGCCGTTGAGGTCGCTGCGGGGCATGGCGCCGCCGAACTCGCCGATGAGGACGCCGAGATCACTGACACCGACGCGGTCGTCGCCGTCGATGTTGCCGATCGCACCGAGGATGTTGGCCCCCGGTTCGACGTCGAGCATCGTGGTGACCTGCCCATCGGGCCAGGCGATCGTGATCGAATCGATCAGCTCGGCGGGGGCGAAGCCGGCATGGACGCGGCTCGGGATGTTGCACATGAAGCTGCCGCTGGTGTGGACCCAGCGGGTGATCGTCTGGTCGTTGACCACGATGTCGATCCTGGCGCCGATCCCGGTCGGCGCGACGCCTGCAGGCGGGTCGAGCTCGAGCTGGACCCAGGTGTTGTCATAGCTGGGCACGATCTGATCAATATCGTTGCGGTAGAAGACCACATCGCTCAGGTTCGACGTGATCAGCAGATCGAGGTCGCCATCGTTGTCAGCGTCGAACGCGATCAGGCCCTTGCCGTCGCCGGTGTGATCAACGCCGCATACGACGGCGTTCTCTGACCATTCAGGGCCGTTCTGGAAGTCACCGTTATTGATGAAGAGCCTGGTGGGATCGGTGACGAAGTCTGGGTCGCGGTTGGTGCCGCCCGGGGGCAGCTGGAACCCGTTCGTCATGGAGATATCGAGGTCGCCGTCATGATCGAAGTCGGCGAAGGCGGTCCCCCAGCCCCAGTAGCCGTGGCGGACGCCTGGGCCATCGGGACCGATGGGCGGGAACTCGCCGCCAGGACCGGTGTCGTCGGTGAACTGGTTCGCGCCATCGTTGCGGTACAGGCGGTTGCCGGTGATGCCCCAGTTGGCGTTGGCTTCAACCATCCAGTCGTCGTCGTAGATCGACGTGACGAACCAATCGGGATCGCCATCGCCGTCGTAGTCCCCGACCGCGGCGCCCATGCCGTTCTCGTCGGTCGCTGTGCCGTTGTTGGTGACCTTGGTGAAGGTGCCGTCGCCATCGTTGGTGAAGTAATGGCTGGTGAGGAAGTCGGACGCGACGAGGAGCTCTGGGTAGAAGTCCCCGTCCATGTCCTGGAAGATCGGGGTGAAGGCCCAGTACTCGTTGAAGGCCTGATCCATCAGACCGTACGCCTCGGTCACATCGGTGAAGACACCGGTCCCATCGTTGAGGAACAGGCGGTTGCCGAAGACGCTGTCGTACCACCACTGCGTGGTGTAGAGATCGAGGTCGCCGTCGAGATCGACGTCGCCGAAGGCGCCGCCGAAGGTGTTGTGCTGGTAATCCTCGCCGCCTGGCGGGACGGTCAGATCGACTCCTGCGCCGATCGCGTTCTCGGTGAAGGATGCGAGCCCTGTGTTCAGCAGCAGGAAGTTACGCCCGTCCATGGTGCCGACGTAGACGTCGATCCAGCCGTCGTTGTTCACATCGCCGACCGAGACCGACGAGCCCTCCGCGTCGGTGAGGTCGATGCCCCACTCCGTCGCGCGGTCCACGAATGTGCCGTCGCCTTCGTTGATGAAGAGCGCCGAGTTCTGGTCGGAGCCGCCGTTGATGAAGACGTCCTGCCAGCCGTCGCGGTTGAAGTCGGCCACCGCAGCGCCTGGGGTCATCATGTGCCACTCTTTGCGGACGCCGAGGACCGTCGAGAGCGATGTGGAGTGCGTAAAGGACAGCCCGGACGAGACCGTCTGATCTGAGAACTGGGGGAGCGTCGGCGCATCGCCAGCGAGGGCGGGGAACGCGGCCCCTGCGGCAGCGATCAGCAGCAGTTGCCCCCCTCGGATCGCGGTCTGGTGTGGGTTCTTCATCGGTGCTCTCCTCCGTGGCCTGGCCGCTCGGCGGTGGCGAATGGCCGCCAGCCTGGACCGGGACATCTCAACTCTACCCCACGGCGCTATTCTTCCATGTCCTATGCGCAACTGAGTGGGGTCAGGTTTCAGGATAGGCGGGTTTTTTGGGTGTTGCGGGTCACGCGGACACCTCCGAGGGATCCGGATCGGAGGCCCCCTCGTATAGCCAAACAGCTGACAACGCCCCTCAAGGCCGGTTTCCGCAGATTGGCGCTACCCAGCGCGGCATTCCTCAGGTAGTTTGTACTCAATCGATTCCTGCCCACTGTTCAACAGAAGACCCTGCGAGCACCACATGAATCAGAAACGAATCGCCACGATCCTCGCCACCGGCTGCCTCCTTTCCGGCGCCGCGATGGTTTCCGCCGACTCCAACGTCACCGCCGGGAGCGAGTTCTCCTGGGGCGAGAACATCGGGTGGATGAACTGGCGCGACGCCAACGGCACTGTCGATGGCGTCCTCAACTGCGGTAGCCACCTCGAAGGGTTCATCTGGGCCGAGAACGTCGGCTGGATCAACGTCGGCTACGGCCCGACTTCCGGCGGCATGTATACCAACGCGGACTCTTCCGACTTCGGCGTCAACATCCTCGGCAATGGCGACCTCGAAGGCTTCGCCTGGGGCGAGAACATCGGCTGGATCAACTTCGAC
>CAYGNN010000187.1:0-5065 GCA_964351165.1 uncultured Phycisphaeraceae bacterium | reverse complement strand
TCCTTGAACCCGTTTTCAAGCGCGCGCTGGCGGATGTTGTTGCCGTAGTCGAAGGTGATTGCGCCCTTCTTCTGGAGGGCGACCATCGCCTCGACGTGCCGGGTCATCGTGTCGATCGAACGCTTCGAGTAATCCGCTGGCTCCATCGCGCGCAACTGCTCGGCGTCGGTCAGCGTCATGCCGACAGGGACGTAACTGAGCGCATCGTGCGCCGAGGTCTGATCGGTGAGCGCGTCGGGGGTGATGCCGCGTTCGAGCATCCGTTCCAGCAGATCGACCGCGTTGCACTCGATGCCGACGGAGACGGCCTGCTTGTTCTGGGCGTAGTCCACCGCGGCGTCGATCGCCTTGTCCATGTCGTCGAGCACCTCGTCGAGGTACCGATCGTGCATGCGGCGGTCGAGGCGGGAACGATCGACGTCGGAGATCAGGCACGTGCCGTCGTTCATCGTGACAGCGAGCGGCTGGGCGCCGCCCATGCCGCCGCAACCGGCGGTGACGCACAGGCGCCCTGCGAGGGAGCCTCCGAAATGCTGGCGGGCGCACTCGGCGAACGTCTCGTAGGTGCCCTGGAGGATGCCTTGCGTGCCGATGTAGATCCAGGAGCCGGCCGTCATCTGGCCGTACATCATCAGGCCCTTGGCGGCGAGGTCATCGAAGTGCTCCTGCGTCGCCCAGTGGGGGACGAGGTTGGAGTTGGCGATCAGCACACGCGGCGCGTCCTCGTGCGTGCGCACAACACCGACTGGCTTGCCTGATTGGACGAGCAGCGTCTCGTCGGCCTCCATGCGTTTGAGCGTGTCGATGATCGCGTCGAAGGCCTCCCATGAGCGGGCCGCCTGCCCCCTGCCGCCGTAGACGACGAGGACCGAGGGGTCTTCCGCGACCTCCGGATCGAGGTTATTCATCAGCATCCGCATCGCGGCCTCTGCGGGCCACGACTTGCAGGCCATCGAGTTGCCCCGCGGCGCGGTGATCGTGCGGGCTTCAGATTTCGTGCTGACCGCGGCCTGTCCGGACATGGATCGCCCCTCCATGAAACGATGAAATAATCAATGAAAAACCGCCCGCATGATAGCCACGCGGGCGGTTTGGATGGGGTTCACATCCGGGGTTGGCTCGTGAATTCAGCTCATCGCGCATCGCGGACCGCGGCGATGACCTCGTCCGGCTTGGCCCTCGCCTTGGCGCTGTAGTCCCAGGAGGCGTGCGCGTAGCGGATGACGCCCTTGGTGTCGATCACGAAGGAGGCAGGCGCTGGGAGTTCCCACTGGCCGTTGACGTTCGCCTGCTCCAGGTCGATGCCGTACTCCTTGTAGCGATCCTGCGTGGACTGCTCGAGCTCGAACTGCACGCGGAACGCCTTGCCCACATCGCCTGCAGGGTCGATGTAGATGCTGTACTGGGCGTCGGTCGCTTCGAGGGTTTCCTGCGCGTCCTCTGGCTGCTCAGGGGTGATCGCGATGAACGTGCCGCCGGCGCTGGTCAGGTCATCGAAGCGGCCTGCCCAGTCTTTGAGCGCGATGACGCAATAGGGGCACCAGCCGCCCCGGTAGAAGGTCACGACGAGCGGGCCATCGGCGTAGAGCGACGAGAGCTTGACCGATTCACCGTCGGTGGTGGTCACCATGACGTCCGGCGCGTGATCGCCGACCTTGAGTCCTGGGGCCTCGGTCTTCGGATCGAGCAGTTCGGTGTTGACCTTGGCGCCTGCGATGGCGATCGATGTCAGTGCGAGCGCCACAGCAGGCGCGAGGATTCTGGGGGATGTCAGACGCATGTTGGCGATGCTCCGTTGAGGTTGGGGTTCTGAGATGGAACCAGCCTGGGGCGCTGGCTATTCCTCGGTCATGGAAACAAAGCGACCATCGGTGATCAGCTTGCGGATCGCCGCCATGTCCGCGGAGGGCGAGCGGTCCTCCGTCAGCGGCGGGACCACGCTCCGTACGATGCGCCGCGTTTCCTCCAGGTTCCGGCCTGATTCCAATTTCTGCTGATCCAGCGCGGCGCAGCAGCAGAGGAACTCGATCGCGATGACGTTCTCCGTGAGCTCCACCGCCCGGTTCAGTTGCCTCGCTGCGGTTGGGCCGAAGGAGTTGTAATCCTCCATCCCTGCGCAGGTGGGGATATTCGCGACCGAGGCGGGGGTCGCGAGCGTCTGCAACTCGTTGACGCACGCCGCGGCGGTGTACTGGGTGATCATGAGCCCCGACTGCGTGCCTGGCTTGGGGCTCAGGTAGGGGGTGAGCGGGTTCTGGGGGTCCCGCGCCGCGATGAGTTGGAAGACCCTGCGCTCGGCGATCCCTGCGATGTGGCACATCGCGATCGCCAGCGTGTCGAGCTGCACCGCCAGCGGCATGCCGTGGAAGTTCCCTGCCGAAACGATGTCCGCCTCGTCCGGACCGCTTCCACCAAAGACCAGCGGGTTGTCGGTGACAGCGCCCAGCTCGCGCTCGATCGTTGCGCGAGCGCCGTCGATGAGATCCATCGCAGCGCCGAGCACGACCGGGGCGCATCGGTAGGAGTAAGGGTCCTGCACACGGGGGTCATCGACGCTGTGGCTGGGGAGGATCGCGGAGCCTTCCAGCTGCGCCTTGATGAGCCGCGCCGCCCTCGCCTGGTTGGGCTGGTTGCGGACCTCGTGGACGCGCGGATCGAGGTAGGAGTCGGTCGCCTTGGCCGCGTCGATCGCGAGGCCTGTCGCGACGATCGCGGCGCTGAGGCACCGGTCGATCGCGGCGATGGCCAGCGCGCCCCGGGCCGCCATCAGGTGCGTCCCGTTGATCAGCGCGAGGCCCTCTTTCGCCTCAAGATGAATCGGCGTGATCCCGGCGCGTTCCATCGCGCTGGCGCCGGTCATGCGTTCGCCGTTGAATGTCGCCTCGCCCTCGCCCAGCGCGACCAGCACGCAGTGCGCCAGCGGCGCGAGATCGCCAGAGGCGCCAACAGAGCCGGTCTCCGGGACGATGGGGACGACCCCTGCGTTGACCATCGCCACCAGGGTCTCCGCGACGACCGGCCTGATCCCTGAATTGCCCCGGCACAGCGAAGCGCACAGCAGCGACACCATCGCCCGGACCGTGTGCGCCGGGAGTGGGTCTCCGACGCACGCGGCGTGGGAGCGGATCAGGTTGAGCTGCAACGCCCTGAGGTCGTCGGCGTCGACGCGGGTGTTGGCGAGGGAGCCGAAACCGGTGTTGACGCCGTAGATGGTGCGGCCATCGGCCATGGCGCCCTCAACGACGGCGCGAGAAGCCTCGATGCGTTGCGTGGTTTCGGCTGGGATCGCCAGTTGGGCGGCGCCGTGGGCCAGCGCTTCGACCTGCGCGATAGTCAGGGGGGCGCCGGTCAGGTTGATGGTTTCGTTGGGCATGGGGGCAGTGTCGCGATCGGCGGACATTCCCACAAGGGGCTGCAGGCTCGATGCTGGTTTGCCAGATGCCTCATCGAGCGGCACACTGGTCGCATGCTCAACGCCACTCTCAGATGGATCATGATCGGGCTCGCGGTGGTCGTCGTCGGCCCCCTCGCGGCGTGGCTGTGCCGACCGATCCAGGGGATGGATGGGGGGCTGACCGCGACGGCGCTGGTGAGCGTTGATCCTGGACAGTCGATCATCCGCACGCTGCTCGCGTTCCTGCTGGCCGCGGCCTTCGGCGTGCTGGTTGCGAGGCTGCTGGGATGGCGCCTGGGGAGCTTTGTCGCTGGCGTGGTCATCGCGTGGCCTGCCTGGGAGCACGCCGGCTCGTCGCAGCTGATCCGGATGATCGGCGAGCCGTCGGTGATGACGAAGTTCGCGATCGAGGGCGCCCTGCTGCTGGCGATCGCGCTGGTGGTGTCCTTGCTGCTCTTCAAGGCGGACCCCGGCATCGATCGCAAGCCGGATCCGGTCAAGGGTGTCGTGGAAGGACCTGGCGGCCTGATTGCGGCATCGCTCGCATCGGCGGTCCTCGCCTCGTTCCTGGTGCTGCTGATCGCGATCGGCGAGGCCAGGGGGCAGGCGTTCGCTGCGGCAGCTGTGGCGTCGGTCCTCGCAGGGACCGTCGCTCGATTCGTGGGACCGGCGCCCGGACCGCTGACTGGGATGCTGGGGCTGCTGATCGCCGCGGCTGCCGCGCCGCTGGTGACGTCGCAGCTCGCAGGGGCGGACCTCGTGGAGAACGCCTACACCGGCTCGCTGCTGAATCTCGGGCGGCTCACGCCGATGCTCTGGGCCTCCGGTGCGCTGATCGGGGTCCCGATCGGGACCGCCTGGGCGGAGTCGATGTTCGAGCGGCAGGCGCAGCCCAGCACGGCATCCTCCTGAATCCCGACGAATCTGTGACTCTGCCTGTGACTCCGGCGGTTTTTTCGTCATCGCAGAGGTGGGCGCATACGATTGCGCTCACCCCTCCTGCCGGCGTTGCCTGGACGCCGAAGCCTTCAATCGGAGCCCCGGATGCCGGAAATGAACGACTGTTCGTCCAAGACCACCAAGAAGCCGATCGAGGTCATGCCCGATGTCCAGGCGTCGTGCGACCGGCGGCATGTCGCGATCGACAAGGTCGGCGTCAAGGACGGCACCTACCCCATCGTGCTGGAGACCCCCGAGGGCGGCAAGCAGCACACGATCGCCAACATCGACATGTACGTCTCGCTGCCCCACAACCAGAAGGGCACGCACATGAGCCGCTTCCTGGAGGTGCTCAACGAGAACTCCGAGGGCGTGACGCCGGCGCGGATCCCGGAGATCACCAGGAAGATCCGCGACCGGCTGGACGCGGAGACGGCGCACCTGAAGCTCGACTTCACCTACTTCATCAACAAGCGGGCCCCGGTGACCAAATCCCCAGGGCTGATGGACTACCGCGTGACGTTCGAGTGCTCGAGCAACTCCCACGATGACTTCATCATGCAGGTGACCGCGCCGGCGACGAGCCTGTGCCCCTGCTCGAAGGAGATCAGCCGCTTCGGCGCCCACAACCAGCGCTGCGAGATCAGCGCCCCGGCCCGCTCGGATGGGACGGTCTGCATCGAGTACCTCGTCCTCCTCCCCGCGTGCGCCGCCACGACGGAGGACTTCTCG
>CAYGNN010000186.1:0-5086 GCA_964351165.1 uncultured Phycisphaeraceae bacterium | reverse complement strand
ATTGGCGGAAGGCGATCATCGCGGCTGAGGTGCTTGGGCCTCCGGTATCGATGCGGCAGGATTCCTGAGCCGCGTCCTGTGATCGCCCGCTTTGGTATGCTTTCCCTTCTATGCCAGCAGCGACCTTGAAGAAGCCTCCGAAGCCCAGGCAGAAGCCCAAGCGTGATGCGCACGTGCACCGACGTGTGCGCTTGAAGAAGCTCCGCGCTGCGATCCGCGAGGCGGGGTGCGACGCGGCGCTGCTGACCAACGCGAATGACATCCGGTACATCACCGGGTTCTCAGGCGAAGACAGCTACGCGGTCGTCGCGTCGCGGTCGGTGATCGTCATCAGCGACTTCCGCTTCGAGGAAGACCTCGGCGTTGTTGATGGCATCGCAAGGGTCCACCTCCGCAAGGGCGACATCGTCGAGGCGGTGCGCACGGTCGTTGGCGATCTGAATCCTGATTCGCTCGCGATCCAGAGCGAGCACATCTCGGTGCATCTCCGGCAGCGGCTCGCCAAGGCGGTTGGCGCCAGGCGGCTGAAGCCGACGGTTGGGCTGCTGACGAAGCTGCGGCTGATCAAGGATGACTCCGAGATCAACGTGATCCGCAAGGCGGTGAAGATCCAGGAGGCGGCGCTGCTGGAGACGCTTGAGACGATCAAGCCGGGGCAGACGGAATCGCACATCGCGGCGACGCTCGAATACAACCTGAAATCGCTGGGCGCCAGCGGTGTGAGCTTCCCGACGATCGTCGCGGCAAGGGCGAATGGCTCGAAGCCGCACGCGACCCCAGGGAAGACGAAGACCGGCGCCGGCCAGCCCCTCCTGATCGACTGGGGGGCGAAACTGGACGGCTACTGCTCGGATATGACCCGGACATTCAGCCTCGGGACGTGGTCGAAGAAGATGGCCCAGGTGTACGAGATCGTCCTGGCGGCGCAAGTCGCTGCGATCAAAGCGGTTGGGCCAGGGGTGTCCACGAGGGCTGTCGATTCTGCCGCGAGAGACATCATCGCGGATGCGGGCTATGGTGATCGCTTCGGTCACGGCCTCGGTCATGGGATCGGGCTCGACATCCACGAGG
The DNA here is from genome assembly GCA_964351165.1 of uncultured Phycisphaeraceae bacterium. Classification (GTDB taxonomy): domain Bacteria; phylum Planctomycetota; class Phycisphaerae; order Phycisphaerales; family UBA1924; genus JACKHE01. Next base: position 4,015 of record CAYGNN010000186.1, on the reverse strand, counting down.
GCCCCAGGGTGGCGCAGCAGGCCGAGACCACGCTTGAAGCCGGGATGATCGTTACGATCGAGCCTGGCGTGTATCTTCCCGGCGTCGGGGGCGTACGGATCGAGGATGACATCCTCGTGACAGCCTCCGGGGCTACGAATCTTTGTTCACTTCCGAAATCACTCGACTGGGCGACCAGATGATTGACCTGAAAACACTGCGTTCCTTAATCAAAATGATGGTCGACAACGACCTCTCCGAGCTGGATCTCCGCGATGGCGATGAGACGGTGGCGATGAAACGGGCGGGGCACGGCGCTCCGGTCGTCATGGCCCCGGCGCCGGTCGCTGCTCCTGTAGCGGCGCCTGCAGCTGGCGCTCCGGCGCCTGCGCCAGCGAGCGCTCCTGCGGCTGCCGACGAGGGCCCTGCGGTGGAGTCGCCGATGGTCGGGACGTTCTACACGTCGTCCGACCCTGACAGCCCTCCCTTTGTCAGTGTCGGCGACACGGTCGGCCCTGACACAGTTGTGTGCATCATCGAGGCGATGAAGGTCTTCAATGAGGTGAAGGCCGGGGTGTCCGGTGTGGTCGAGCGGGTGCTTGTCGAGAACGCGCAGCCGGTCGAGTTCGGCCAGAGACTGATCGCCATCAAGCCCAGCTGATCTGAATCAAGACAGACCACAACCATGTTCAAGCGAATCCTGATCGCCAACCGCGGGGAGATTGCTCTCCGCATCATCCGTGCCTGCCGTGAGCTGGGCGTTGAGACGGTGTGCGTCTACTCGACCGCCGACAGCGATGCGCCGTACCTGCGGCTCGCGGACCACACGGTCTGCATCGGCAAGGCCCCAGCGAGCGAGTCGTACATCAACATGTCGCGGATCATCTCCGCGGCGGAGGTGACGGACTCGGACGCGATCCACCCTGGGTATGGGTTCCTCGCGGAGAACTCCGAGTTCGCAGCGATGTGCCGTGACTGCCAGATCGCGTTCGTCGGCCCCTCGCCTGAGGCGATGTACAAGCTGGGCGACAAGATCTCGTGCAAGAAGCTGGCGCGGGCGGCGAAGATGCCGACGTTCCCGGGCTCCGACGACGCGATCGAGGAGGAGGACGAGGCTGTCGAGGTGGCGCAGAAGATCGGGTTCCCGGTCATCGTCAAGGCGGCGGCTGGCGGCGGCGGACGCGGCATGCGGATCGCGCACAACATCGCGACGCTCCGCACCGGCCTCAAGAGCGCCAAGCAGGAGGCGGAGTCCGCCTTCGGCAACGGCGCGGTGTACATCGAGAAGTTCCTGGAATCGGCCCGGCACATCGAGGTGCAGGTGCTCGCGGACAGCCACGGCAACGCGGTGCACCTGTACGAGCGGGATTGCTCAACGCAGCGCCGTCACCAGAAGCTCATCGAGGAGGCGCCAGCGCCGCATGTTGATCCGAAGAAGCGCGACGAGGTCTGCAAGGCCGCGGCGCGGCTGGTTCGCAACGCGGAGTACGTCGGCGCTGCGACGGTGGAGATGCTGCTCGACGACAAGTCGAACTTCTACCTGCTCGAGGTGAACACGCGCGTGCAGGTGGAGCACCCTGTGACGGAGATGATCACCGGGGTGGACATCGTCAAGACGCAGATCATGGTCGCTGCTGGTGAGCCGCTGCCCTTCAAGCAGCGGAACATCTCGGTGATCGGCGACGCGATCGAGTGCCGGATCAGCGCGGAGGACCCTGCGAACAACTTCGCGCCTTCGCCTGGCCCCATCGATCGGTTCGACCTCCCTGGCGGCCCTGGTGTGCGTGTCGATACACACGCGACGGCGGGGTACCGCGTGCCGCCCAACTACGACTCGATGATCGGGAAGCTGATCGTCCACGGCGATACGCGTGAGGTCGCGATCGCCCGGACGGAGCAGGCGCTCAAAGAGTTCAACATCGGGCCGATCAAGACGACGATCCCCCTGCAGATCGAGCTGATGCGCAACGCGTCGTTCGTGCAGGGCGGGATTGATATCCACTTCCTGGAGCGGTTGCTCAAGGGCTGATCGCGCTGGTTGGTGTTTTGGATCCTGGGATTCGCGTTGCTCATCCCATGCGTGGCGTTACAGGAACAAGTTCAACATGCCCCGCCATTCGCCGTAGCGGTACGGGATGTCGTTGCGTTCGTGCAGGGCGCGGATCTGGTCGAGGAGTTTCTCGGAGAGGTCTTCCTGCCAGCCCTGGGCGATGGGATCGCAGAAGTACACGCGGCAGCCGAGAGGGCGGATCGGGTGGACGGCGCAGAGGTTGTCGATCTGGAATGGGCAGCCACCCTCGTCGATGGCGGCCTGCAGGGTGGCGGCGTCGAGATCCGGGTGGTCGCCGGTCAGTTGGGTGACGGCGTAAGCGGCTTCGAGGCCCGTCACATACAAACGGTGGCCGTACTCCTCGAACCTACAGCACTTCCCGGAGGTGTTGCAGATTGGGCCCCTCTGGGCGATCGCCTCCGCGGCGTAGTCGTACACCGCTTCGAGGACGTTGCGCACAGGAGGGTGGGCGATTGCGTGCCTCCACTGCGTGACCAGTTCAGGGTCGTTGTTCACAGCGGTGTCCTGTCGCGTTCGATGCGGATGTGCTCGATGGGGACGAAGTCGCCCCGGCCGATGCCCTCGCATTCGCGGGCGGTGGCCTTCCAGGCCTTCTCGCTCTTGAGGACTTCCGGCCACCAGGGGAACGTGCGGCACTGGATCGGGCGGTCTTCGTAGACCTTGCACAGCGCCTTGCCTGGTTCGGTGATGCGGTCGAGGAAGACGCAGTCGTAGCCGTGCTCTGTTTTGTGCTCTCGGAGCGACCAGCCGAAGTCGGTCTTGCGCGCGTACATCTTGCGGAACTGGGCGGTCGTCACGCCGACTCTGGCGGCCATCGCGTCGGCTTCGTCGTCGTTGAAGTGGACGTACCCTGGCGGGCCGGTGCAGCAGTCGCCGCAGCCGGTGCATTCGAAGCGGAGGCCTCGTTCGTACCATTCGCCCCCCTGCTGCTGCGGGGCGTCAGGCATCGGGACCGCTCTCGTTGCTGACCTTCAGGGCGACGATGGTCTGGTCGTCGTCTCTGGTCATCGCGCCGGTGTGGGCGAGCAGCGCGGTGTGGATGGAATCGATGACGCAGGGCGGCTCGCCGGAGCAGCCTCCGAGGGTAGCGTCGAGACCCGGGAGCCCAAACATGGTGCGACCGTCCGGGCCTCCGAAGGCCTCGGTGATGCCATCGGTGTAGAAAACGAGGGTCTCGCCCCGGTCGAGGGTGATGACTTCTTCGTCGGGAGTGATCTCTTCCAGGACGCCCAATGGCGGCGCGGAGGCGTGGACGATGGGCTTCATCTCCTTCGCGTCCGGTCGCATCTTCCGGGGGGCAGGGTGGCCGGCATTCGCGCCGGTGAAGGTGCGGTTGTTGGCGTCGTAGACCCCATAGAAGGCGGTCATGAAGTTGCTCTCGATGCGCTTGGCGGACATGTGCTTGTTGAGCCACGCGAGCGTGCGCGCGGGGCTCTCCATTCCCGATGGCTGGGCGTGCAGCAGCGCGTTGGCCATCGCGGTGACGGTCGCAGCGCCAGCGCCGTGACCGGAGACATCGCCGATGAAGATGCCCCAGAGGTCTTTACCAAGGTCGAAGAAGTCGTAGTAGTCACCGCCTGACTCATCGCTGGTGAGGTAGCTGGTGGCGATCTGGAGGCCTGGGATGAAGGGCGTCAGCTCGGGGAGGAGCGACTGCTGGATGCGCGCCACGCGTTCGAGCTGGTGCGCGAGCTGGTTGTTGAGCGCCTCGACCTGCTGGAGGGTGACGAGGTTCTTCGTCGCGCGCCCATTGAGGTTGATCGTCAGGAGCCAATGGATGAAGGCGTCCTGGGGTACGGCGTCCTTCCCGGTCAGGAACGTGAAGGCCCAGTTGATGTCTTCACCGCTATCGAAGACTGGGAACGCGGCACAGGAACCGAACTTGGCTAGGCGGTCGCCAAGAACCGGATCGCCTGTGATGTCCAGCTCCGTGAGGTAAACCGGATCACCACCGCTTATGAACTC
>CAYGNN010000185.1:0-5116 GCA_964351165.1 uncultured Phycisphaeraceae bacterium | reverse complement strand
CATCCTCCGCGCGGTGATCGACACCGACGAGTGGCAGGCCAACGGCGGCGACGGCGCGCTTGTGCGTTTCTACGAGGGCAACCTGCTCGTCTCCGCGCCGGACTACATCCACCGGCAGATCAATGGGTATTCGTTCCTGACCGGCCCGATCGGGCGCCCCCCGCTGGCGACGGCGCAAGCCGAGGGATCAGATCAAGCCCCGGCGGACGAGCAGAGCGCCGCTGAGGCGGAATCGGATCAGTGATCGGCTGACGATCCGTACAGGCCAACCTCACGGATGTACCCCAGCACGGCGGGGTCGAGCAATTCGCTCAGCCTCGCGCTCTCCGGCGATGCGGACGCGAGCAGCACCCGCGCTTCGGTTGAGCTTGCGTCGGTCGCCGGCACGGTGACGATCCGGGTCTCCCATCGCTTCATTTCCTCTCCCGGCCAGTGCGGCGCCATGCGTTGCAGCAGATCTTCGGCGGTTTCCTCGCTGCCGCGCAGCATCACGGCGGGTTCGGCGGCTTCGATAATCGCCCCAGCCTCGCGCCAGCGGTGGAAGGATGCGGCCTGATCCGCGCCGATGATGAGGCGGAAGGTGATCGCGGGGAATTGTTGCTTCAGTTCGCGGAGGGTGTCCACGGTGTAGCTCGCGCCGCCGCGTTCGATCTCCATGCTCGTGATGGTGACTGCTGGCATCCCGGCGAAGGCGAAGCGGAGCATCTGCAGCCGCTGGTCGTCGCTGGCGGTAGGGCCGTCCGGTTTGAAGGGCGAGGCGGCTGCTGGGATGACGAGCAGGTGGTCGGCCTCGACCGCGCCAACGACAGCGAGGGGCAGCTCGACGTGCGCGCGCGTCGGCGGATCGAACGTCCCGCCATAGACAGCGACCGTGCGCACGGATCCTGCGAATGTGATGTCGTCGGGAGCGCCCATCGCGTGATCGTACGCGCCGGCAGGCGTTCAGTTGGGGAATTCGCCGCGGGGCTCAGCGAGCATCACCGGCTCGCTGTACATGCCCTCGATCTCGAGGCCTGGGGCGATCTGCTCGACTTCCATCGCTTCGAGCATGGAGCCGAGGACCTGGCCCTTCGAGTCGCGGACTGTGTAGCGCGGCCCCTCGATCGTCGCGTGGATCTCGACGGTGTACTCGAGGCTGGTGAGGCCGCCCAGTCTCCCGATGGAGGCGGGGCCCTCGTCAGCGAGAGCCTCTGGCCCTTCGCTGATCGCAGCGGACTGGCCTGGATCGATCGCGTTGGCCGCGTAGAAGAAGACGCCGAGCGCCAGGACGAAGGCGCTCATGCGGACCGCGCCGTGGCGGAAGTGGCCGAACCGATGGCCGATCTGCGCCTGCGAGACGTCGACCCGGTCGCTGGTTCTTCGTTCATCCGCCTGGATCGTCATGCCCCCACAATCGACCAGATCGGGGCCCGAATCCGGTCGGGATCGGGCGATCGGGAGGCCCCGATAATCAAGCCGGAATTCGTCTCTGCCGGGAGGCGACTCAGGGGGAGAAAGTCGGTACAATCGCCGCCCCTGCTCGACGGCCCCATCGTCTAGTCAGGTCAGGACGCCAGGTTTTCATCCTGGAAACCGGGGTTCGAATCCCCGTGGGGTCACTTTTTCCTCCAGCGCTGCCGCACGCAGCGCCCGGTGGGATCACGCTAAAATCCAGCACCATGGCAGAGCACGGCCCGGACCGGTATGATGACCGGTCGGGATCGTGAATTCTTGCCTCTACCGCGGCGATCCCCATCCATGCACGTCAACGACACCGCCAAAAGTTCAGCACCATCGCTGAACCCAGTAGCTGAAGCGGCTGATCTCGTTTCGGAAGTCCTCCAGCAGGAGGCCCGTCCTGAGGGGAATATCCCTGTGGACGTCGGAACGGCCAAACGCACCCTCCCCATCGCGATCCCCGAGGTCGGCGTCGGCGAGGAAGAGGCGATCGACCGGCTCCGCCGCGTCGTGATGGCGACCCCCACCACCAGCGGCAAGCGGTTCTTCAACCAGCTCTTCGCAGGGCGCGAACGCGTCGCGACGATGGCCGAGGCGGTGACCGTCGCGCTGAACCAGTCGATGTACACGTACAAGGTCGCCGGGCCCCAGGTCCTGATCGAGCGCGAGGTCATCGAACGGATGCAGGCGAAGGCCGGCATGCCGGGCGGCGATGGGATGTTCACCCCCGGCGGGTCGATGTCCAACCTCGCGGCGATGATCGTCGGCAGGAACGAGATCGATCCAGAAGCGACGACCACAGGGTTCGACGGCAGGGGCCGGACGATCTACGCCTCCGCCGAGCGGCACTACTCCGTGCGCAAGAACGCGGCGATGCTCGGCGTTGGTCGAGAGAACGTCCGCCATGTCCCGGTCGATGACCGCGGTCGGATGAAGCCGGACGCGCTGGCGGCGATGATCGCCGAGGACAAAGAGAAGTGGCTCCGCCCCATGATGATCGTCGCCACCAGCGGCACGACGGTCATCGGCGCTTTCGATCCGCTCGAGCAGCTCGCGGACATCGCGGCGGAGCAGGGCCTGTGGCTGCACGTCGATGGCGCGTACGGCGGCACGGCGCTGATGCACCCTGAGCACAAGCACCTGCTCCGAGGTCTGGATCGCGCCGACTCGTTCACCTGGGATGCGCACAAGATGATGGGCGTGCCGCTGACGTGCTCTGTGGCGCTGACGAAGAAGCCGGGGCTCTTCCAGAAGCACTTCGACGAATCGGCGTCGTACCTCTTCCAGCAGGACTTCGGCGATGAGCACGCGTGGCTCAACCCTGGGACGCGTTCGCTCCAGTGCGGTCGCAGGAATGATGCGCTCAAGCTGTGGGCGCAGTGGCAGGCGCTGGGCGATGATGGGTACGCCGATCGCGTCGAGCGGCAGATCAACCTGGCGCGGTACGCGGCGGGGATCGTCAAGGGCGATCCGCGGATGACGCTGTCGCTGGAGCCTGAGTGGGCGAACGTCTGCTTCGAGGTCGCTGGGAAGTCCACCGAGGAAATCTGTGAACTCCTGAACACGCAGGGCCGGATGAAGATCGGGCACGGCGTGGTCTTTGGCCGCCGGATCATCCGGCTGGTGACGATCGATCCCTCGATGACCGAGGGCGATATCGATCTCTTTTTCGATGAAATCCTGGACGCCGCCACCGCTGTTGACGCAGCGGACAATTCGGTGAGCACGGTTCGCTCGCCCGCGGCGTCGCAGTGAAAGGATGTTGGTTGTGCAATCGGATCCGCTTTCGATCCACCCGAACCTGACCCCCGCCTCGAAGGCGCTCATCCGCGAGCAGCTCTCGGGGTTCACCGATCACCCGGCGCCGCAGAAGGATGTCGCCGAGGCGTTCCGGCGGCTGGAGATCCCTGCGGATGAACTGCGCCGCTGCGGCGGGTTCATCCCCGGCGAGCGTTCGCGGCATGAGATCGCCAGGTGCGACGCGTGGGTGATACTCGCGATCTTCTGGGACAACACGATGAGCCCGATCCACGACCACGAGCAGAGCGACTGCGGTTTCCACGTCATCGAGGGCGAGGTCGAGGAGACGCGGTACAAGGTGATCAAGGACGACATCGTGCGCCCCATCGCGACGCGCATCCTCCAGCCTGGCGAGATGGGCCGGAGCAGGGCGGAGGCGATCCACTGCCTGGGCAACCCAAGGAAGTCCGGCGGTCAGTCGATCACGCTGCATCTGTACTGCCCGATCCTTGGGTATGACTCCATGGGGATCTACCGCGAGGTTGACGAGCAGACGATCGAAACACGATCAGCGCTGGGGACCGCGAAGCGATCCCGATCGCGATCGGCCTGATTTGCCCTGATCATCTTGGTTTTTCTGATTGCCGTTGTGTTGCGATGCTCCAGCGCGCGTCCTGTGCGGCGCGCTTTGGGACATGCAAACTCCCCGGCGTTTGTGCATAATCACAATCAGAGCAGGAGCAACAGGGCGCACTTTGCTGTGCCGGACCGATGGCGCCCGTGATGCGCCGGTCCTGATCTGCCGGGAGCAACAATGTACGACCTCTTCTTCTCGGGGCACGCGGCCTGGTTCAGCATCCCCGCCATCCTCGGGACGTTCTTCTTCCTCATCAGGCTGGGCCTGATGACCTTCGGGATCCTTGATTTCGATGCAGAAGCGGACGCCGGCGGTTTGGATGGCGGCATCGATGCCGGAGCGGATGGGCTCGACGGGGCTGACGCGGACGTCGATCACAGCGATTCCAACGACATCTTCAAGTACCTCTCGATCCAGTCGGTCTTCGCGTTCTCGATGGGCTTCGGCTGGGGCGCGCTGGCGAGCTACAAGGGCACCGGCTGGAGCATGCCCATCAGCATCGCTGTCGGCGTCGGTTGCGGCATCGCGATGGTGTACCTGCTGACGTTCATGCTCGCGATGCTCTACGACCTGCGTTCCGACGGGACGCTGCAGATCAACGGCGCGGTCGGGCTCGAAGGCTCTGCGTACGCGCAGATCCCCCCAGGCGAGACCGGCCGGGGTCAGGTCACGGTCATCATCAACACGAGGCAGCGCACGTACAACGCGGTCACGAAGGATGTCGCGAAGATCCCACGCGGCGCCCAGGTCCGGGTCACCGGGATCCGCGACGGCAACACACTCGAAGTCACCAGCCTCGCCAGCGAGGGCTGAGCGCACGCATTCGGAATACCAAGGAAGAATCCACGCATGCACAACGCAGCACTGATCACGATGAGTTCGTTCGGAGTCGTACCGACCCTCGCGCAGGACGATGGCGGTTCGGGTTTGCCCCAGCCGCTGCTGTGGCTCTTTGTCGGCGGCGCGGCGCTGCTGATCTTCATCTTCGTCGTCGCGATCGCGGTCAAGCAGTACAAGCGGTGCCCATCGAACATGATCCTCGTGGTGTACGGCCGCGTGGGTGGCCCCAACCAGGCGGCCAAGTGCCTGCACGGCGGCAGCACGTTCATCATCCCTCTGATCCAGGACTACTCGTTCCTGCGGCTTGAGCCGCTGGTCATCGACATCCCGCTCGAGGGCGCGCTGTCGCTGAACAACATCCGCGTGAACGTGCCCTCGACGTTCACGGTCGGTGTCTCGACGAACCCTGTACTGATGAACAATGCCGCGGAGCGTCTGCTGAACCTCTCGGTGAACTCGATC
>CAYGNN010000184.1:135-5172 GCA_964351165.1 uncultured Phycisphaeraceae bacterium | reverse complement strand
CTGGTGCTCACCGGTGTTGCGCCCGTCCACGCGGAAGCCGTTGAGGTCGAGCGTGACGCTGCTGACCCGGATATCGATCCCGTTCTTCCCGAACGGCGGGACAACGTTCTCTGTCAGGTAGTACGACCCCGGCTGGTCGATGATGATCGCCCAGTCCATGTCGCCGCCCAGGTCGTTCGCCGGCGTCCGCGGCTCGACCTGGTCGAGCGTCTTCATCGTCTCCTCGATCGGCCCAGGCGGGGGCAACAGCTTCGTGTAGACCGGCGGATCGAGGCGGTCGGTCGCGGCGGGTGGCGCTAGGTCGGGCTGCGCGAGGGATGCAGCAACGCACCAATACGCGAGCGTGAAGATCAGAGCGCGGGTGGTCGGCATGGACCGGTCCTCCGGGAGCGTTGTGGCAGCGTGTTGCGATTGTCCGGCTCAGTACGCGAGGTTCGACCAGGGGCCTGCGAGGTCGGGATCATCGACGATCGCGGCGGTCCGGGAGTTGTTCCCGATGATGACATTCGCGGCGCCGCCGAGGATCAGGTTCTGGATGATCAGCACGTCGCCGTGGGATAAGAACTTAATCGCCGGTGTCCCGTTGAGCCGGTTGCCCTGGATCAGGCCGTCGTCGCCCAGCCAGAGCAGGGGGACATCAAAGGTGCAGTCCTTGATGATGCACCGCCCGTCGGAACCGGGTCCAGCGAAGACGCTGCGTTCTTCCGTCTGCTGCTCGCCGGGTGCGAGGCCTGCCCTGCACCCTCGGAGCTCGGTTTGTCCGTGGATGACGAACTGGCCTTCTGCATTGTCGAACGCGATGCAATCGGTCAGGACTGTGTTGAAGGTGTTGCTCCCGCCGATTGCGAAACCGAAGGATCCGCCGGCGATCGCGTGGCACCTGGTCATGGTGCTGGGGGATCCGGGCGACGAGATGCTCTTGACGATGCTGAACCCGACGCCGGCGGCGTTCATCGCGGTGCAATCGACAAACGAAGTTTCGCTGTAGGCGCGGAACGCGGTGGCGTTGCTGTTCCACGCGATGCAGCCTTCGAGGAGCGAGGCGCCGATGATCTGGAACGCGGCGTCGTTGTTCGTGAAAGTGGCATCGTCAGAGTTAAAGCAACGCGTCCCGCCTTGGATCGACAGACAGTTCTCGAGCCTCGACGATTGCGTGGCCCTGAAGCCCCACTTTTCGTTCCCCTTGGTCGTGCAATCAATGATCGTGCCAGCGAAGACGCTGATCCCTGTCTGGCCGCCGGTCGCGATGCAGTCCTTGATCAGCGAGGCGCCCGAAGCCGAAAGGTCTTGAGCCGAGATGCCCACGCGGGAGCCGTCAGTGACGACGCAGCCAGAGACGATGGAGTGGCCATCGACTCCGATCCCCAACTCGAACATGCCGTTCACCCGGCAGCGTTCGACGTTCGCACTCAGGCCCAGATTGATCGCGTCGTTGGCTTGCGAAGCTGTGGTGTTGATGACCGAGACATCTTCCACGACGGATTGATCCCCGGCGAGGATCCCCGAGCCGGTCCAGTCCACGATCCAGCCGTTGGTGATGCGGACCGCGTCGCCCGCTTCGATGCCGTTGTATTCGGCGCTCTGGTTCCCGCCGGCGACGCGGAAGCCATGCAGGTCCAGCGTCACGTGCTGGGCGGCGATCAGGATGCCGCCCTTGTCGTCCTCGCCGACGACATCGCCGGTCAGGTAGTACGAACCAGGTTCGGTGATGATGTGCGTCCAGTTCGCGTCGCCAGGCAGCCGGTTGACGATGAACCGCGGCTCGATCTCGTCGAGCGTCTTCATCGTCGGCGACACAGGACCCGGTGGCGGGTCGAGGGTGTCGATCGCCCGCAGGCCGGCATTCACTCTCGCTTCGATCGCGGATTGGATCGCCGCTGCGGATTCGGCTGTTTCGGTTTGACCGAGGGCGTTGGGCGCCAGCAGGCAGCAGAGCGCCAGAACGCAGAACACGACAGGGGTACGGGCGTCCTTCATGGACTGATCCTCCGGATCGGGATGGGGTATGGAAATAAGGTCGCAGGACTATTCGGCCAGATGACAGGTCGGGTTCCTGCGAGCTGAAAACCCTACTCCCACAGCTTTGACGCCTTCTTCACCCGGTCGGCAAGCAGGTCCACCTGCTCCGGGACGAAGGCCTGGTACAGCCCCAGGATCTCGGCGTTGGGCCCCACGAGGATCAGGTGGGAGGGGTGGGCGATGTTGTCCATGCTGGAGCCGTCGCCGAGGTCGATCTGCGTCTCGGGCTGGGTTTCCAGCGCGAGGTTGAGGCCGTCGATGAGCCACGTCTCGATGGTCTGCGTCTCGCCGGTGACGAGGGTCCAGCGGTCGGGGTCCACGCCGTTCTCGGTGGCGTACGCAGCGAGGCGCTCGGGGGTGTCGTGCGCCGGGTCGACGGAGACGAAGAGGAACTGCGCCGGCGTGCCCTCCAGCTCGTCCTGGAGGCGGAGCATCTGGTTCATCATCACGACGCACGCGGTCGGGCAGTGCGTGAAGCCGAACTCGAGGACGGTGAGGTTCCCGGTGAAGATGTCCTCGGTGACCGTCTCGCCATCCTGGTTGGTCATGGTGAAGGGCGGGTTGCTGATGGTCTCCATGCCGGGATCGGGGCGGAGGGCGAGCTTGGCGTCGAGGTTGCGCGTCGCGAAGAGCGCGAAGGCAACAGTGGAGACGCCGACGATCAGCGCGATCGCGATGAGCGTGCCGAGGAGCTTCCACGTGCGCCAGGTGGTCGGCGTGTCGGTCGGTTGGCTTGGTGTTGCTTCAGGCATGGGTGGTCTGCTTCCTGGTTCGTGACTTCCGCTGGCGTGGATTCGCTGCGATGCCTGGGCGGCCGACGAGCGCGCCGGCGAGTGCGAGCATCAGCAGCGCGAAGAGGGGCGCGATGATCCAGGCGAGCGCCGGGGTCGGGGCGCCTGGGGTGACGCCGGCGCGGATGGCGTCGGTGGTCCAGCGGAGGGGGTTGATCGCCATGCAGACGCCCAGCCAGCCGGCGGCGCCGTGGGCTGGGAAGAAGGCGCCGCTGAGGAGCCACATTGGCATCAGGATCAGGTTCATCACGCCGTGGAAGCCCTCGACGGAGTTCACCCACCACGCGAAGGCGAGGCCCATCGACGTGACGGCGATCGATGCGAGCGCCGCTGCGAGCAGCGCCAAGAGCAGCGGGCCGAGCCCCGGCCAGCCGATGACGAAGGGCGCCGCGAGGAGGATGATCGCGCACTGGAGCGTCGCGATCAGCGAGCCGCCGAGCGCCTTGGCGCCGACGATCGACCAGCGCGGCGCGGGGCTGACAAGCGCCGATTGCAGGAAGCCCTCGCGGCGGTCCTCAATGAGCGACATCGCGGCGAAGATTGAGGAGAAGATCGCGACGAGCGTGACGACGCCTGGCAGCACGAAGGCGGCGTAGCTGGCGGGCTGGCCTTCCTGCGTCGGCGGCGCGAAGGAGTCGGCGAAGCCGGCGGCGAAGAAAATGCCCAGCAGCGCGGGCGCGCCGATCGCGGCGATGATCCGGCTCGGCTGCCTGCGGAAACGCAGCAGCTCGCGGTTGGTCAGGTTGAGGAGCGTGGCGACGCCGGGGCTGGTCATGGCGTGCCCTCCGGGTGATCCAGCGCCCGGCCGGTCAGCGCGAGGTAGGCGTCGCCCAGCGTAGGTGGGCCGACGTGTACGTGCGTGACGCGGTCGCCGGTCGCGGCGCGGCGGCTGAGTTTGTTGGCTTCATCGAGGACGAGGTCGGCGTCGCCGGCGCCGATGGCTTCGCCGTTGGTCGTGGTGACAGTGAGGCCGGCGGCTTCGAGTTCATCGGTCAGCGATTCGTCGGTGCGCAGGCACAGGCCGCCGACGCTCCGGCAGAGCTCGTCGGGTGAACCCTCGGCGATGATCCTGCCGTGATCCATCAGGGCGACGCGCTGCATGCGCTGCGCCTCGTCCATCAGGTGCGTGCTCATGATGATGGAGAGTTCGCTGACGGCGCGGCGCTGCTCGAGGGCACTGAGAAACGCGGCGCGGGCAGCGTGGTCGAGGCCGGTTGTTGGCTCGTCGAGCAGCAGGAGCTGCGGCTGGTGCAGCAGGGCGCGTGCGAGATCGACGCGGCGGGCGAGGCCCCCTGACAGTTCGCCGACGCGTGAGGCGAGGCGGTCTGCGATCCCCAGGTCGATCGCGGCGCGCCGGGCGCGGCCCTTGGCGGCGTCGCCGGTGTGGCCGAAGAGCGCCGCCTGGTTGATGAGGTTCTCGCCAACGGTGAGCAGGGGGTCGAGGCCGTGACGCTGGAAGACGACGCCGATGCCGGCGCGGATGGCGGTCAACGCAGCGGCGCCCTTGGCAGGGTCGTGCCCGCCGATGCGCACACTCCCAGCGCCCGGGCGGTCGAGGGTCGCGCAGATGCGCATGAGCGTGGACTTGCCCGCGCCGTTGGGGCCGAGCAGCGCGAGGGTCTGGCCCTGTTCGAGCGTGAGCGAGACATCATCGAGCGCGACGATCGGCGGGGCCTTCCGCTGGCGGTACTCGCGGCGGAGGCCTGCGAGTTCGATCGCCGGTTCGTTCGAGGGATCGGGTTGGTCGGTCGCGGCTTCGCTCACACCGGCAGGATACCCAGCGTCGGGGGTCAAGCGCCCAGCAGCGCCACCAGCGCCGCGTCGATGGCGAGCAGGAGCATCGCGATCGGGAGGTAGATGATCGAGCCGAAGAACATCCGCCTGGCGGTGTCGCGCTCGCGGCGCTGGGCGAACTGGAAGGCGGTACGGAGCCAGCCGAGACCGACGATGACCATCGGGAGCGTCGCGGCGATGGCGATCCAGCCATCGAAGAGCAGCAGGGGCGTGACGCAGGAGACTGCGATCGTGACGATGAGCCAGAAGATCGCTGAGCGCGCGGTTTTGACGCCTGTCGAATCAACAACCGGCAGCGGCTTGAACCCGCCGGCGGCGTAGTCATCGCGGTACATCCACGCGATCGCCTGGAAGTGGGGGATCTGCCACGCGAAGAGCAGCCCAAAGAGCGACCAGCCGATCGGGGAGGTCAGCGTCTCCCAGCCGCCGACGG
>CAYGNN010000184.1:0-125 GCA_964351165.1 uncultured Phycisphaeraceae bacterium | reverse complement strand
CAGAAGATCGCTGAGCGCGCGGGTTTGACGCCGGATTCATCAACCACCGGTAGCGGCTTGAACCCTCCTGCTGCGTAGTCATCGCGGTACATCCACGCGATCGCCTGGAAGTGGGGGATCTGCCA
>CAYGNN010000183.1:1243-5313 GCA_964351165.1 uncultured Phycisphaeraceae bacterium | reverse complement strand
CATCGAGCCCGATGACGCCGGCCTGCTTGCTGAACTCGGCCTGGTCGAGCTTCTCCCGCTTGTCGAGCAGCACCAACGCGGCGTCCATCTGCTCCGGCGAGACACCGGCGGACTGGACCATCTCCGCGACCGCGGTGCGGCTGCTGACCTTCAGCGTGATCGTTTCCGGCGTGAATCCGACCTGCTCCAGCAACCCTACACACGCCGCGATGCACTCCGCATCCGCCTCCGGCGAGTCATCCCCGATCACATCCACGTTCCACTGCAGGAACTCCCGCAGCCTTCCTCGTTGCGGGCGCTCGGCCCGGAAGTAGGGCCCCACGGAGAACCACTTCGTCGGCTTGGGCAGCGCGTTGGCGCGGGCCGCTGCCATGCGCGCCAGGGTGGGGGTGAACTCGGGGCGGAGTGCGAATCTGGTATCGCCACCCTGTCTCGTGAAGGAGAAGAGCTCGCTGACGATGCCGTCGCCGCTTTTGACGGTGTAGAGGTCGAGGTGCTCGAAGGTGGGGCCGTCGATCTCCTCGAAGCCGTGGCGGACGGCGGTCTGCCTCCACTTGTCCTCGATCCAGCGTCGTTTGGCGAGTTCGAGGGGGTAGAAATCGCGCGTGCCCCTGGGGGACTGGAAGGCGTGGGATTGGTTGCTTGCTGCGGTCATGAATCCGTGATGGTACAGGGCGCCGTGGGGTGTTGTGATCGGTGGGGATCAGCCTTGCTGCGGACCGGTGCGGAGTTGCCCGAGGGCTTCTGCGAGGTGGTCGAGATCGCCATCGAGGAAGGCGGAGTCGTCGGCGGTGTGCTCGTGCACCTCGTCGAGCGCGTTGACGCGACGCTCCGGCTCGGTGTAGGCGCCGTTGGGTTTGATCCAGAGCACATCGCCAGAACTCGGCAGCCTGGCGATGGTGAAGCGCTCGCAGGGGAAGGCGTGGGGCTCCGGGAAGCCGTTGAATGTGTCGGCCGGGTCGTTGCGCTGTCTCGGCGCCTCGTAGGTGCGGTTGTCGGAGAGCCATTGGTTCTGGAGATAGAGGAGCTTCCCGCCGCCGATGTCGATGGCGATGCAGGGTGAGGCGGCGCCAGTTGGCACGACCTCGACGCTGCGGGGATTGGCAACCTCGATCACCTGCACGCTGTTCTTCTTCGCGCCTGTGGTCGCGCGGCGTTGGTGCTGGCGCATGTCCTTGACGAAGTGGAGGTACATCTTCAGGCACCAGGGCGTGAAGAACAGGAACGCGGCCCCCAGCGCCCAAGGGAGGTATTTCGGAGGCTGGGGGAGCCAGCCGAGCCAGATCGCCAGGAGCAACCCACCGGTGGTGACCGGGATGAAACCCAGCAGGCTGAAGAGACAGCCCAGCGAGACCACGTCCGGCTTGCACAACTGATCGATCTGCCGCTGCTCCTCAGCATTGGGGCGGCGGCTCGTGATAGTGTGCGAGGGGGGCATTGGTTCAGGGTACCGGCAGGCGCCCCGGTCGCCCCGGGCGTGCCGCGTGGGGTCGCCTCCTGCGGCCTCCGGGGGTGATACCATGCCCCCGATATGCCGACGATCACGATCAATGGAAAAGCGTGCGACTTCGCCGACGGGCAGTCGATCCTGCAGGTGGCCAACGACCACGACGTGGAGATCCCGCAGTACTGCTACCACGACGGGCTGAGCGTCGTGGCGTCGTGCCGGATCTGCCTCGCGGAGGTCTGGACGCCCAACCCCAGGAACGACAACAAGCTCGAGGCGATCCCCAAGCTGCTGCCGGCGTGCCAGACGCCCGCTGGTGATGGGCAGGTCGTCTCGACCCAGTCGCCCAAGGCGCTCGCCAACCAGAAGTCGGTGATGGAGCTGCTCCTCATCAACCACCCCCTCGACTGCCCGGTCTGCGATCAGGCTGGCGAGTGCGGCCTGCAGGACTACTCCTACGAGTACGGCCGGTCGGTCTCACGATTCGAAGAAGAGAAGATCAAGCAGCCAAAGAAGGAGCTGGGGCCCAACGTCCTGCTCTATTCCGATCGCTGCATCATGTGCTCGCGCTGCGTGCGCTTCACGCGCGAGGTCAGCGGCACCGCGGAACTTATGATCGAGGGCCGCGGCGCCTACGAGCAGATCGACGTCTTCCCCGGCAAGGCGCTGGACAACCCCATCGCCGGCAACGTGGTGGACCTGTGCCCTGTCGGCGCGCTGCTGGAGAAGGACTTCCTCTTCGCCAAGCGCGTGTGGGACCTGACGAACACCCCCTCGATCGATGGGCTGACCGCCAGCGGCGACAACCTCTGGGTCTGCCACGCCGACAACGTCGTCCACCGCATCACGCCGAGGGCGAACCCCGACATTAATAAGTGGTGGATCACCGACGAGGTGCGCGCCAGTTACCAGCGCGTCCACGGCGATGACCGCCTGAGCGGGCCGCGCCGGCGCGAGCACGGCGTGCAGATCGACACCGACTTCCGCCGGGCGACGATCGAGGCGGTCGAGGGCCTGACCGACGCCGCCAAGGGCGGCCGGCTCGCGGTGATGGTCTCCCCCATGCTCTCCTGCGAGGAGGCGTACGCGCTGGCCAAGGCGACGATCAAGATGGACAGCGAGGCGGTCTTCGGCGTCGGGCCCGTCCCCTTCGAGGGCGAGGACCGGACGTTCCCCGAGGGCGCCGAGGACGGGTTCGTAATGCGCGCCGAGAAGGCGCCCAACGCCCGCGGCGTGCGGCGTGTGCTCGAGGCGCTGGCCTCGGGCGACGTGCTGGACTTCGACGCGTGGATGGACGCCGCGAAGAACGCCAAGGGCGTTCTTGTGACCGGCAACTACCCGAGCGAGTGGGCGACGTCGGACCTGATCGACCTGTGCAAGGGCGATGCGAGGTTCAGCGTCTCGATGGACACGATCGAGGGGCCGCTCAACGACGTGTGCGATGTGGTGATGCCCGGCTCGACGTGGGTCGAGAAGGCCGGCACGTTCGAGAACGTCAACAACGTGCTGCAATCCTTCGAGCAGGCGATCCGCCCCGCCGAGGGCACGCGCCCCGAGGGGCAGACCGCGATGGCGATGATCGCGACGATCCACGGCGAGCGCGAGGGCATCTACAACGCCGCGGGTGTCCGCAGCGAGATGGCCGCCGCGGCGCCGGCGCTGGCGATGTTCGAGACGGACGTGCGGATGCCCAGCGGTGTCGGCCTCGTCGAGACGGACATGGCGACGGTCGAGTTCTGAGCCGCCGATGACAGGCGACCAGGCGAGCGATCGATCAGTTACTGATTCAATCCGGGAGAGCTTCGCGCGGCAGGGCCTGATGGGCCGCCTCGGCGCGGAGCTGCTGTCGGTGCAGCCTGGCGAGGTCGATATCCGCCTGTCCTATTCCGATGGCGTCTCGCAGCAGCACGGCTACTTCCACGCCGGCGCGATCGCGTCCATCGCCGATTCCGCGGCCGGGTACGCCGGGCTCTCGATGGCGCCCATCGGCATGACGGCGCTGGCGGTGGAGTTCAAGATCAACCTCATGCGCCCAGGCGTGGGCGACGCGGTGGTGGCGAAGGGGCGCGTGCTCCGCAGCGGTCGGCAGCTGAGCGTCTGCACGGCGGAGGTCTTCATCGAAGAGGACGGCGAGCTGACGAAGCAGTGCGCACAGTTGCAGCAGACGCTGATGATCCTGCCGGCCGATGAGGGAAGACCGGCGGGATAAGGCGGATCATTCACGTCCGGCGGCCGGATCGACGATTGGGATGATCAATGACCACGACGCGGCGAGCGAACCTGGCGAAGATCTTCAGTGACGAGTGGCAGCTGCCCATCGCGCTGGCGACCGGGGTTGCGCTGCTGGTCGGGTACTCGCTGCAGGTGCTCGTGGATGAGTCGTTCGGGCGCTGGTCGCAGGGGTTCCATGGGGCGGGGCATGCGCTCGTCTGGGTGAGCCTCGCGCTGGGGGCGATCCATGGGGGTAAGGCGGCGTGGGAGTCGATCGCGGAGCTGGAGCCCAACATCGACGTGCTGATGGTTGTCGGCGCCGGGCTGGCGGCGGCGATCGGTCACCCGGGCGAGGGGGCGCTGCTCCTCTTCATGTTCACGCTCGCCGGCGCGCTCGAGCACCGAGCGATGA
>CAYGNN010000183.1:0-1233 GCA_964351165.1 uncultured Phycisphaeraceae bacterium | reverse complement strand
GAAGGACGCTGTTTCACGATTGCACAAGCTGATGCCGGACGAGGCGCTGCGCCGTGATGGTGAGGGCGACGCAGCGAAGTGGGTCGCGGTGAAGCCTTCGGAATTGGCGGTGGACGATGTCGTGCTGGTGCGCGCAGGGGAGACCGTCCCGGCGGATGGCGAGGTGATCGATGGGCATTCGACAGTGGACCAGTCCACGCTGACAGGCGAATCGCTGCCAAGGGCGGTGGACGAGGGCGACCGCGTGTACGCCGGGACGCTCAACCAGAACGGCGCGATCACGGTGCGCGTCACACGGCACGTCGCGGAGTCGAGCCTGCAGCGGATCATGGAGCTGGTGATCGAGGCGCAGGGGAAGCGGCAGCCGCTGCAGCGGGTGATCGACAAGTTCTCGACGCCCTACACGATCTCGGTGTTCGTGTTCGCAGGGCTGGTGCTGGCGTATTTCGGCTTGATTCACAAGGTCGATGGCGAGCGGATGGCGTTCGCGGACGCCGCGTACCGGGCGATCACGCTGCTGATCGTCGCGAGCCCCTGTGCGCTGGTGATCGCGACACCGACAGCGACGCTGTGCGGGCTGAACCGCGCGGCGCGGGCCGGGCTGCTCGTCAAGGGGGGCGATGCGCTGGAGCGCCTGGCGCGCGTGCACACGGTGGCGGTGGACAAGACCGGCACGCTGACCGCCGGCGAGCTGCAGGTGGTCGCGGTGCACCCGGTTGGTGAGGCGGACGTCGCGTCGGTGCTGCCGGTGGCGATGGCGATCGAGGAGCGCTCGACGCACCCCATCGCGGTGGCGATCGCGTCGTACGCGCACGATCGCGGCGCGGTCGCCGCGGCGATCGAGGACTTCGAGATGCTCTCCGGCAAGGGCATCAGCGCCAGATGCGGTGGCGAGCCTGCGGAGATCGGGACGGTGGAGTTCGTCGCGCCACGGCTCGACGGCGCGATGCGCGAAGGCGTCGAGCAGGTCATCCACGAGGTGCGCGAGCGCGGTTCGATCAGCGCCGCGATGCGATGGGGCGGCCGCGCGGTGGTCTTCGAGCTTGCGGACACCGAACGCCGCGGCGCTGAGTCGTTCGTGCAAGAGATGCGGCACGCCGGCGTGAGCCGGGTGGTGATGTTGACTGGGGATCACGAGGTGATCGCCGAGCGGCTGGCGCAGCGGCTGGGGATCGACGAGGTGCACGCGGACCTGCTCCCGGAGGAGAAGGTCGATCACCTGCGCGCGCTGCG
>CAYGNN010000182.1:0-5389 GCA_964351165.1 uncultured Phycisphaeraceae bacterium | reverse complement strand
CGCTGGCGTGGCGACGCTCGAACTCCAGCAAGGATCGATCATCAACATCGCGGACGACTTCACGATCAGCGGCTCCGGCGCGGTCAGCGGCTCCGGCACGCTCGTGGCGGATTCGGATTTCACCAACGATGGCCTGATCGACGCGGCGGAGCTGATGATCATCGCGGCTGGCGGCCTCACCAACAACGGTGAGATCGCGGTTGAGACGTTCGGCTCGGTCGTCGCGGCGGAGTCGCTCGACCTCTTCGGCGCACTGGCCAACTCGGCGACCGGCGTGGTCAACGTCCGCGGCGAGGCCGATGTGGACTTCGTTGACGGCGCGACGAACGACGGCGAGTTCCGGTTCGCCTTCGCCAACGCGAACGTCGGCGGCGCGCTGGTCAACAACGACCGCGTGGCGGTCAGCTCCGGCTCGGAAGTCGTCTTCCAGGACGCGGTCAGCAACAACTCGGCCGATGGGTTCACCATCGCGGGCGGTTCGGTCGCGGTCTTCTTCGGCCCCTTCGATGGCTCGGGCATCGGCGACAGCGGCACGGCGCAGTTCGAGGGCACAGTCTCGATGGCGCTCACCGCGGGCGGCGCGAGCTTCGGCGGCGATGTCGCCTTCGGCGCGACCAGCGAGTTGGGCATTGAGCTCGGCGGCTCGGTCGCCGGGTCTGAGTTCACGACGATCGATATCGCGGGGCTCCTGCAGCTCGGTTCCGGTGAGCTGACAGTCGAGCTTGTCAACGGCTACACGCCGCAGGTTGGCGACGTCTTCGACGTGCTCGACTTCGCGGGGCTGGCCGGTTCGTTCGGCGCGATCACGCTGCCGACGCTGCCCGGTTCGCTGGAATTCGACACGAGCGACCTGCTCACCGACGGTGTGCTGCGCGTGGTGTCGAGCTGCCCTGCTGATATCAACGGCGACGGCGTCATCGACACGGCGGACCTTGGCATCCTGATCAGCGCGTTCGGCTCGGCGTCAGCAGCCTCGGACATCAACGGTGATAGCGTTGTGGACACCGCGGACCTGGGCATCCTGATCGGCGCGTTCGGGACGAACTGCGACTGAGCCGGTTGCGCGGGAGAACGTGATCAGGGCTCGAGCGCGACGATGTCCGGGAGGTTCCGGTACAGGCCGTCGTAGTCCAACCCACACCCTACGACGAAGGCGTCGGGGATCTCGAAGCCGACGTAGTCGGCGGTGACCTCGTGCTTGCGCTCGACGCCCTGCTTGTCGAGCAGGAAGCAGATGCGGCTCGGGGCGGGATTCTGCTCCTCGATGAGTTCCTTGAGCAGGCCGAGGGTCTGACCGGTGTCGAGGATGTCGTCGATGACCACGATGTGGCGGCCGCCCAGGTCGGTGGGCAGCTCGCTGCGGAGCTTGGCGCCCTTGCTCATCTTCGTCGCGCCGGGGTAGCTGCTGACGGTGACCATGCGCATCGACATGTTCAGCGGCATGTGGCGGACGAGGTCGGCGGTGAAGACGATCGCGCCGGTGAGGCCCGGGAGCAGGACGACGCGGTCGCTGGCGTCCGCGCCGTGACCCTCGTTCTGGAGATCGACGACGAGGTCGTGAGCGATCTCGGCGCCCAGCTCTTCGATGCGGCTGGCGATGCGATCGCGGTCGATCAGGGTCTTCCCGGGTGATTCAAGAAATTTCACGGCCATGCCTCCGCCCCTTGTTGGTGTGTTTCCAGGCTGGTGGCGGGGGGACGCCTCGGAGCGCCCGGGAGCCGCCGGTGTTCCTGTGAGCGTAGGGGCGCGGATGAGACCGGGCGGGGGGAAGTCTCCCAAAGTTGCGTGGGATGGCTACCTTGTCGGCATGCTGACGATCGATTATTCCAACTGCCTGACCGATCGCGTGGGCGAGCACGGGCTCGACCAGGCGTCGCTGGCGCCCAGGTCCGCGTCGGACGAGCTGGCGGAGACGCTGACAGAGCGGCTCGAAGCGGTCCGCACGACCGGCTGGACGCGCTGGCGGGGTCTTCCCTACGACCCGATGCGCGGCGAGCACCTGGACGCGATCCTGCCGCTGGTTGATGGGCTCCAGGGGAAATTCGACAACCTGATTGTCCTGGGCATCGGGGGCTCGGCGCTGGGGAACATCGCGCTGCACGCGGCGCTCACCCCCCCCACCTGGAACCTGCTGCCTGACGCCAAGCGCAACAGGCCGCGGCTCTTCGTGCTGGACAACGTCGATCCTGCGACGATCGCGCGCACGCTGGAGTATGTCAGCGTCAACGGCGGCCTCGAGCGCACACTGGTGAATGTCGTCAGCAAGTCCGGCGAGACGGCGGAGACGGCGGCGCAGTTCATGGTGCTGCGTGAGATGCTGATCGACGCGCTGGGCGAGGAGCAGCACGCGGAGCACATCGTGGCGATCACCGACCCTGCGAAGGGGACGATGCGGGCGATCTGCGACGATTCGGGGTACGCGACGCTGCCTGTCCCAGATGGCGTTGGCGGGCGGTTCAGTTCGCTCTCACCGGTGGGGCTCTTTTCTGCTGCGATGTGCGGGATCGATATCGCGGCGCTGCTCGACGGCGCGCAGGTGATGGACGACCGCTGCTCGAAGGTCACGCTCAAGGACAACCCTGCGGCGCTGCTCGCGACGATCTTTGTGCGGCTGGCGCAGGAACGCGGCAAGACGAACCACGTGATGATGCCCTACGCCAACGCGCTGCACTCGATGGCGGACTGGTTCCGGCAATTGTGGGCGGAGTCGCTGGGCAAGCGCATCAACGACCAGGGTGATGAAGTCTTCGCTGGGTTTACCCCTATCAAGGCGCTGGGCGCGACGGACCAGCACTCGCAGATCCAGCTGTACCGGGAGGGGCCGCACGACAAGGCGATCGCGCTGCTGGCGGTCGAGGATTTCGGCGTTGATGTCGCGATCCCCAAGGGGCTGGGTGTCGATTCGCTGGGGTACCTGGAAGGCTCGACGATCGGGACACTCCTCGACGCGGAGCGCCGGGCGACGGCGTACGCGCTGACGGAGTCGCAGCGGCCCAACCTGACGATCACGTTCCCGCGCATCGACGCGCGGCACATCGGCGAGTTCATCCAGCTCTGGCAGATGACGACGGCGTACGCCGGGCTGATGCTGGGGATCGACGCGTACGACCAGCCTGCGGTGGAGCTGGGGAAGCAGGCGACGTTCGGCTTGATGGGCCGTGCTGACTACGAGGAGTGGTCATCGCGTGTCGGCTCGCAAGGAACGACGCACACGGTGTGAGCGCTGGATCAATGGCGCAATAAAAAACCCCGACCATTGCTGGCCGGGGTTTCGGAGAATCTCAGGCGGGGAGCGGACGGAATGAATGCCGGTCCCTGCGCGAGGTGGTTGGGTTAGCCGAGCAGCGAGAGCACGTTCTGCGGCTGCGAGTTGGCGATGCCGAGGGTGTTCGTCGTGGACTGCACCAGGATCTGGGCCCTGGTCAGTTCGGCGGTTTCCCTGGCGAAGTCCGCATCGCGGATCGCGCTCTCAGCGGCGGTGGTGTTCTCGAGCGAGACACCGAGCGACCGGATGGTCGCGCCGACGGTGTTCTTCTGGAAGGCGCCCAGACGGCCACGCAGGGACGAGATGTCCTTGATGGCGCCGCGGACAGCCTTCTGGGCGCCGACGAGGTCGCCGGTCTCCAGGTTCAGGTTCGCGCCGTTGGCGAGGTCGGAGAGGAAGACCTCGGTGCTGACGCCCGACAGGTCGTGGACGGTGCGTCCGATGGTCCTTGCGGCGACGTTGCCGATGCCGAGGCTGACCTTGCCTGCAATGTCCACGTTGGAGGCGAGCTGGAAGTCAGCGCCGCCGCCTGTGATGGTGAGTGCGGAGACAGAGCCGAGCGACTGGGCGTGCGCGCCGGTACCGGTGGCTTCGAGCGTGAGGTCCACGCTGAGGAAGTCGGTGTTGATCGAGGCCCTGGTGCCGCGAGAGGTCGCGGCGATGCCGTTGATCGTGGCGCCGACGTCCTGGCCGTTGTCGGTCAGGCCGTTGGCTGCTGCGGCGGCGGTGAAGGCCGTGGCGCCGGTGGTCAGCGAGGTGCTGGTGTCAGCGGCTTCGTAGTTGAAGATGCCGCCAGCGCCGTTGATGTTGGCGGAGTCGATCACCTTGACGGAAACGAACTCGTCTGTGCCGAACTCGGCGGAGTCGAGGCGGATGCCGGTGCCGGAGGCGGTGGCGCGGACGCCGGTGACCTCGGTGAAGGTGTTGACCGCGTCAACGATGTCGGTGAGTGCGGTGCCGGAGGCGAAGCTCAGCTCGCGGTTGCCGATCGCGCCGGCGACCTCGAAGACGAAGCTCGAGCCGGTGCCCAGATCGATCTGTGTGCCACCGAAGGAGAGGTAGAAGCCGCCGACCTGCGCCGACTGCGTGATGACGACATCGACATCGAGCGAGCCGCCGAACTGCAGCTTGGCGCCGTTGACGTTGTAGTCGGCGACGTTGTTGGAGACGTTGGACGCGGCGTAGTCGAGGTTGCCATTGAGCAGGCGGTTGCCCTGGAAGCTCGTGGCGCTGGCGATCCGGTCGATCGTCTGCAGGATGGAGTCCACCTGCAGCTGGTTCGCCGCCTTCTCTTCCTGGCTGAGGCCTGCGTCGTTGGCGGTCGAGGTGACGAGGCCCTCGAGCTCGTTGAGGAGGCCTGCGATCTCGGTGAGGCCACCCTCTGCGATCGCGACCACCTGGGTGGCGCGTTCGGAGTTGCTGATGGCCTGGCCGATGGCGACCTTCTCTGATCGGAGGTTCTCCGACGCGATCAGGCCGGCCGGGTCGTCCGAGCCTCGGTTGATCCGCAGGCCGGTGCTGAGGCGGTCGAGCGCGGTGCCGAGCGCCTGGTTGTTCTGACCCAGCACGCGTTGTGCTGTGAGTGACTGGACGTTGGTGTTGATGCGGCTCATGAGATCCTCCGTGACCTTGAGACTGCTGTTGACTGTTCGCCAGTGCCCGCCGGGTTCCGTTCCGTCGGGCGTTGCTGACGCGATGCGTTCTGGGGGAGGATTTCGGACGTTCCAGTAACCGGGATAAGCGCCTGATCGTGATTCCGAGAAAATTTCGGTTATTGGACGAAGATCGGTCTGATAACAAAGAACCCCCGGGGGCTGCCGCACCCGGGGGTCAATGGTCGGATCACGTCTGACGGATCAGGCGGCGGACCGCTGATCCTGATTGCCTCTCGGGATTAGCCGAGGAGGCTCAGCACGTTCTGGGGCTGCGCGTTGGCGATACCCAGGACGTTCGTGGTGGACGAGACAAGGATCTGCGAGCGGGTGAGCTCGGCAGTCTCGGCGGCGAAGTCGGCGTCACGGACGGCGCTCTCGGCCGCGGTCGTGTTCTCCAGGGAGACGCCAAGCGAACGGATGGTCGCGCCGACGGTGTTCTTCTGGAAGGCGCCCAGACGGCCACGCAGGG
>CAYGNN010000181.1:0-5392 GCA_964351165.1 uncultured Phycisphaeraceae bacterium | reverse complement strand
GAACTCAACGCTCGGTTCGGGTCTCTGACGGACTCGGGCCTCTTCGCGACGGCCTTCGCCGCGACGTACTGGGCGCCGACGAGCATCCTGCTCGCGTGCAACGCCGGTCACCCCCCACCGCTCTGGCGCGATGGCGCCAGCGGGCAGTGGCGGCTGCTCACTCCGGAGAACGCGAGAACAACGGAGCAGCTCGAGGGGCTGACCAACCTGCCCCTTGGGGTGACGGAGCCCACGGTGTACGAGCAGTTCGGCGTTCGGCTGAAACGGGGCGATCTGGTCCTCGTCTACACCGATGCGCTCATCGAGACGCCGACCAAGGATGGCGATCGGCTCGGCGTCGATGGCCTGCTGGAGCTCGCGAGGTCGGTCAAGGACCTCTCGCCTGACGGCTTCATCCGGGAGATCCGGGGTTTGCTCGATGCTGGCTGGGCCGCGGAGCATTCAGATGACGATGTGACGATGCTCCTGCTGCGCCGCAATGACATGAAGCCCCGGATGGGGATCGCGGATTGGTTCGACACGCTGAAGGCATCGCTCGCTTCGGTTGGCGACCTCCTCCGCGGCCGGGGCGCTCCATGGCCGGAGTGGCGGATGGAGACGATGGGCGGGATCTTCCTCCGGCGTCTGAACTTCCGCTGGGGCGGGAAGGAAGAGGCGGGAGACTCACCAAGCAAAGCCTCGTGACGCTGGCTGATTCGGTGCATCCAAGTGGGACCACCCTCCTACAGGATCAACCGACCATGCCAGCCGCCATCGAACAGCCTCCTATTCAACACGATGCGCAGAGCCTCCAGTGCATGGAGATCTGGGGCGGGAACGCCGCGGAGGACGCTGCGATCTCAGTGCCTGGGATGGACATCTGGGTCCATGCTCGCCCTGCGATGGATGGAGACATGGGCGGGGATATCCACTACGTCTCGACGTGCGGCGCTGGGAAGATCGCCCGGTTCGTCGTCGCGGATGTCAGCGGGCATGGGCCTTCGGTCAGCGAGATCTCCACGGCGCTGCGCAGGCAGATGCGCAAGCACATCAATACGCCGTTGCAGACGACGCTGGTGCGTGCGCTCAGCGATGAGTTCGGGACGGTCTCCGACGCAGGGCAGTTCGCGACCGGGATCTTCGCGAGTTTTCATGCGCCGTCGAATCAGTTGATCCTGGTCAACGCAGGGCACCCCCGGCCGATGCTCCGCAGCGCGGCGACCGGCGAGTGGAGCGTGGTGCATTGCGATGCGCCCCAGGCGATGAGCACGTTCCAGGACCTGCCTCTGGGTGTGATCGAGGGGGGCGCGTACACGCAGTTTGTGGTCCCGGTCGATCCTGGTGATCTCGTGCTCTTCTTCACCGACGCGCTGACAGAGACGGTCGATCAGGCGACCGGCGCGATGCTCGGCGAGCGTGGACTGCTGGAACTCGTGGGCGAGCTCGAGCAGGAAGGGCATGATCCGATGACGATCGGGACGCGGTTGATCGCGGCGCTCGATGATCGGCGCGGCGCGACATCGGATGATGATGTCACCATCATGACACTGCACAACAACGGCGCTGGCCCCTCGAAGCAGTCGCTCGGAGAGAAGGCCGCTGTTCTTGCGAAGATGCTGGGGTTGAAGAAAGTCTGACCCTGGTCCGGGGCAGACTCGGTTCAAACCGGATTCAATACTCGACGACGCCAGGGAGCTCCTTCGCCTGCTCGACCCAGCCGGCGACGACCGACTCGGAGGGGACGGTGCGGGTGAGCTTCTTCTCCTCGTTGACCTCCGCCATCTTCGCGGCGAGGTTCGCAGGGACGCGGTGCTTGAGCTCCTTGACGGTGTCCACGCCCGCGGCCTCGAGCAGCTCGGAGTACTCCGAACCAACACCGTTGATGCGGTAGAGGTCCGCCATGTTGACCCACTTGAGGACGTGGCCGTGGGCGATGCCGGTCTTCTCCTCGATCTCCTGGCGGCCCTTGGGGGTCTTGCCTGCTTCGAGGAGGGCGTCGGTGTCCTCGATGCCGGCCTCGCGGAGCTTGTCGCCGTAGGTGGCGCCGATGCCTTCGATGTCTTCGATCTTGTAGTTGGCCATGGGGTTGGTTCTCCTGAGATAGGGATGGGTGGTCGACCAGCTGGATGATACCAAAGCAGTCGGGGTATCCGAGTAAAAATCAGGCCCCGGAGGGGTCCCCGAATCTGCTGATGAGCAGGCCGAGATCGGCGGTATCTACCACGCCGTCACCGTTGATATCTGCGGTGAAGTCGTCGCTGCCGAACGCGGCGATCATCAGGCCGAGATCCGCGGTATCCACGATGCCGTCGTAGTTGAGGTCTTCGAGGAGGATCCCGTTGTTGTTCAGTGACCGAACCACGAGTTTGTAATCCGAGCAGAGCCCTTGCGGGTCGCTGGTCTCGTCGATGAATCCATCGAAGTCCTCATCCGCGGCTCCGGTGACCGCGAGGAGCACCGCCCCTTCGATGTCCGAAATGAGAGAGACGTTGGAGATGGCAGACAAGATCAGAGCCCCTGACTTGTCGTACCAACCGATCCGGAACGATTCCGGTGACGCTGCATCGATCTCGATCTCGAAATCGGAAGCCGGGACCAGGCCGGTCAGCGCGAAAAAGTCAACGTCGTGGCATGCTGTGCTGCAGGCGCCTGGGTCGAGTTGCTCGTCGATCCTGATCCGGTTGCCGTTGGGCACGAGGACAGCCGTTCGATCGTCGAAGGTGCTGCCAGCGTCTGGCGCTTCGGTCACAGTGAGCGTGTAGGGGCCGCAGTCGCCGTGGGGTTTCCAGCTGATGTCGTCGAGGCCATCGATCACGGTGGTGTCGCCTGCGCCGGTCACCGCGAGGTAAGCGACTCCGTTGATGTCAGCAATCAGATTGATTGATCCGATGCCAGTCAGGATCTCCGATCCACCAGCGTCGATCCAACCGATCCGGAATCCTGCCCCTGCTCCATCACCGAGCGTTGCGGTCAGGTCGCAGAGCGGATTCAGGCCTGAAATCCTGTAGAAATCCACGTCATGGCAGAGCGAATCGCATGGGGACATGGTGAGTTCGCTCTCGACGACCGCCCTGATCCCGTTGGTCGAGATCACCGGCTCAGAGACGCCAAAGGTGCTATTGCCGTCGGCTTCCGAATCGATCGCAAGGAGGTATGTGCCGCAGACTCCATGCGGCTGCATGGTCGCATCGTCGAGACCATCGAAGTCAGTGTCCATCCCACCGCTGATCGCGATCCGGGCTTCGCCGTTGGCGTCTGCGATGATGCTCAGGACCCCGTCGGTTGAAGGGATCAGGATCTGAGCGCCGGACGAGTCGAACCAGCCGACCTGAAACTCGATCGGGGCGAAGCCTCTGGCGCTGACCTCGTACGCACATGTTGGCGAGAGATTGGAGAGCAGATAGAAATCCACGTCTCTGCACATCCCGTCGCCGGAGGATGGGATGAGGGTCATCTCCCATTCATCACGGAAACTGGGCACGGTGACCAGGGGCTCCGCTTTCGCGAAGGCATCGTTCCCGTCTTCTCCACCGCTGGCTGCGATCCCGGGTCGCGGGTGCACGAGGAGCGCAACGGAGGTCAGGAGAATCCACAGGGTGGGACTGGGTGCGGCAGATCGGATCATCTCAGGGGCTCCGGTTGGATCATCTTGAAGACAGACGATCCATTGTGCGTTGGCGCGTTGCGCCGTCAATCATCCAGTCTCGCATCCGCTAGGATAATCAGGACATGAGAGCAGCACTCCTGACATCGTCCGCTGAGCGGGGAGCCGTATCTTCAATCGTACGAGTGGTTTCCGACCGCGCCGAGCCGCCTGAGCCTGGGCCGGGCGAGGCGAGGCTGCGGACGCTCGCCAGCGCACTGAATCAGATGGATCTGTGGGTTGCGATCGGGATCCCTGGGCTGGATCTGACATACCCCCGCGTTTCCGGTTGCGATGCGTGCGCGGTCGTTGAATCGGTCGGAGCGGGCGTGGATGCGTCCTGGGTCGGGCGACGCGTCGTCTTCAACGCGGCGGGCCGGCAGGCGGACCGGGTGCACCCTGACGACCCGACCGATGCGCAGCTCGCGCCGGCGTACGAGCTCATCGGCGAGCACCACGACGGCGCACACCAGCAGTTCTTCAACGTGCCGGCTGCGAACCTGCAGGCGGTCGCGGATCACGTCAAGGATGAAGACGCCGCGGCGTTCGGGCTCGTGGCGCTGACCGCGATGGGGATGATCCGCAAGGCGGATATCAAGCCTGGGCAGCGGGTGTTGATCACCGGCATCGGCGGCGGCGTCGCGACTGCGGCGCTCTCCATCTGCAAGTGGCTCGGGTGCCGGGTGGCGGTGACAAGCCGGCATCAATGGAAGCTCGACAATGCCGCGGAGTTGGGCGCCGACTACGGCATCCTCGACGAGGGGCAGGAGTGGTCGCGGGACATCCGCAAGTGGACCGGCAAGCGGGGCGTCGAGTGCGTGCTGGATTCGATCGGCGATGCGGTGCACATGAACTGCATCGCCTCGCTCGCGCGGGGCGGCGCCTTCGTCACATGCGGCGCGACTGCCGGGCCGGTCACCAAGACACACCTGGGCCGGATTTTCTGGGGTCAGCTGCGGCTGCTGGGCTCGACGATGGGGACCAACGACGACTTCGCGGAGGTCATCAGCCTGCTCAACGCGGGGCACATCGGGCCGGTGGTGGACTCCGTGCACGGCTGGGAGCATGCGGGCGAGGCGTGGGCGCGGCTGGAGAGCGGGGAGCAGTTCGGGAAGGTTGTGATCAAGTGGGACTGAGCCCTGTTCAGGACTAAGATCGGGTCATGACTACCCCCCTCCTCCAAGGCAAGACCGGACTCGTCTTCGGCGTCGCCAACGATCGCTCGTACGCCTGGCACATCGCCAACTCGCTCATCGCCAACGGCGCCCGGTGCGCGTTCCAGCACCTGCCCGGCGAGAAGAACGAACGCCGCACTCGGATGGCGTGCGAGAAGATCGAGGGCGCCGGCGACCTGGCGCTGTACCCCTGCAACGCCGCGGAGGATGCCGACCTCGACGCGGTCTTCGACGCGTACACAAAGCAGAACGAGCGGCTCGACTTTGTCATCCACTCGATCGCCTTCGCCGATCGGGAGTGGCTGTCCTACGGCAAGTTCACAGAGACCCCTCGCGAGGCGTACCTGAGCGCGATCGACATCTCCGCCTACACCCTCGCGGCCATGGCGCACCGGGCGAAGGCGCCCATGATGGCCAGCGGCGGCGGTTCGATCCTGGCGATGTCGTACTACGGTGCTGAGAAGATCGTCCCAGGCTACAACGTGATGGGCGTCGCCAAGGCGGCGCTGGAGAGCACGATGCGGTACCTCGCCGGCGAGTTGGGCGAGCACAACATCCGCGTCAACACGATCTCAGGCGGTCCCCTCAAGACGCT
>CAYGNN010000180.1:0-5452 GCA_964351165.1 uncultured Phycisphaeraceae bacterium | reverse complement strand
TGATCAGCGGTCCGACTCCTGTCGCCAGGACGCCGATGCGCATGATGGAGGATCGGCTCGCGCCGTGGCCTCGGCGGCCGAAGTAGCGTGCGAGCGTCGCGTTGGAGCTCGATGCAATCGTGGACTGCCCGATCCCGAAGAGCGCCATGCCTGCCATCGCCTGGAGGGGCGCCTTGGCCGACCAGATCGTGATGACGCTCAAGGCGATCAGCAGGCCTCCGATGGTCAGCAGCACAGATGGTCGCACGCGGTCGGTCAGCCAGCCGGAGGGGAGGGACATGATCGCCATCGACGCGGTCCACGCGCTGACGACGTTGGCCGCGTCGTACTGATCCATGCCTCGGCCTGCGAGGATCGGCTGGATGTCGAAGAGGATGGCGGTGCCGATGAGCGGCGCTGGGAAGACAGCGGCGACGATGGTCCAGTAGGCCCTCGTGCGCATCGCCTGCTTGAGCGTGTACGCAGGCTCCGGTGGTGCAGGAGCGGTCGTCGCAGCGGCGTCCGGCCCCTTGGCTGCCTCGTGCTGGTCGCCATCGAGGCGGAGGCCGATGTCCTCAGGCTTGTTGCGAACCCAAAGGAGTGCGAGCGGGATCACGCTCAGCCAGATGAAGCAGGCGAAGATCACGTAGGTCCAGCGCCAGCCGACGCCATCGATCAGGCGCAGGGCGATCTGGGGGAAGGCGATCCACAGGGCGCAGACCACGGAGGTCTTGACCCCGGTGATCAGCCCCAGCTTGCGGTGGAACCACATCGCGACGGCGTGCTGGCTGACCATCGTCAGGGCGCCCATCCCAAGGAACCGCATCAGGAAGAATCCCAGGCAGACCACGACGAAGTTCGGCGCGCCTGCCATGACGAGGCACCCCAGGCCGAAGCAGAAGGCGATCAGCACGATGGCCCACCGGGCTCCGATGCGGTCGGTCAGCGAGCCGGCCAGCACCAGCGGCAGCGACGCGGTGACCGTCGCGATGGTGTACGAGGTGTTGAGCGTCAGCGGCTCGATGTCGAACGTTGATGAGAGCGGCGCATTCAACTGCGAGACGATGAACGTCTGCCCCGGCGCGGAGGCGAGGTACGCGAGCGTTGCGACCGCCGCGACGTTGTAGCCCGGATACCAGCGTCGGTTCGATGTGGTTGCGTCGGTCATGAGCGGCAGAGGGTAGGCGATCGTCGCGCCGGGTGTCGCCAGCTGTTAGACTCGGGGCATGAACCAAGGCGGCCCGCAGGCGAAACCGGAACTGGCGATCACGACTTCCCGAGGCATGACCTCGTGGATGCTGCGCGAGCGGGCGAGCCTCGCGTTCACGACGTACCAGGCTGGCAAGCTCTTCGCGATCGGCCTGCAGCAGGATGGGCGCCTCTCCATCTTCGAGCGGACCTTCAACCGCTGCATGGGGTTGCACGCGAGCGACGATGCGCAGACGCTCTGGATGACCTCGCTCTACCAGCTCTGGCGGTTCGCCAACTTCGTCCCAGAGGGGCAATCGACACCCGACGGCTACGACCGTGTCTACGTCCCGATGACCGGGCACACGACGGGCGATGTGGACATCCACGACCTGCATGTCCGCGCTGATGGCTCGCCGGTCTTCGTCGTCACGCTCTTCAACTGCCTCGCGACAGTGAGCGACACGCACAGCTTCACGCCGATCTGGAAGCCGCCCTTCATCAGCCAGCTTGTCGCGGAGGACCGCTGCCACCTCAACGGCATGGCGGTCGATCCGGTCACGAAAGAACCGGCGTACGTCACGATGGTCAGCAAGTCCGATGTCAGCGATGGCTGGCGGGACCGCCGAATGGGTGGCGGCGTGCTGATGGACGTGCGCACGAACGAGGTCATCTGCGAGGGGCTGTCGATGCCGCACTCGCCGCGTGTGCATCCTGATTACCCCGACCGCGTGTGGCTCTTGCAGGCAGGGACCGGGTTCTTCGGATATGTCGATCTGCGATCGGGCGAGTTCGTCGAGGTCGCGTTCTGCCCTGGATTCACGCGGGGGTTGTCGTTCATCGGCAGGAGCGCCGTCGTTGGCACCTCCGCGACGCGCGAGAACCGGACGTTCTCAGGACTGCCACTCGACGAGAACCTCAAGCAGCGCGACGCGGAGCCCCGCTGCGGCATGCAGGTGATCAACATGGACACTGGCAACGCGGACCACTGGCTGCGTGTCGAGGGCATCGTGCACGAGCTGTACGACGTGGTCGCGCTGCGGAACGTGGTCCGACCAATGCTGCTGGGGTTCAAGACGGACGAGATCCGCCGGACGCTGCGCGTCGATGACTCCGGGCTGCGCTGATCCGGACCACCATCTGAATCGCTACGTCTTCGCGTGATCGATCGCGACGTGGTAGTGCGGGTCTTCGGAGATGTTCACTTCCACCAGATCGCCGGCGCGGTCCAGCAGTTTGCGGCAGTCCTCGCTGAGGTGCCGCAGGTGGACCTGCTTGCCCAGCTTCTGGTAGCGGTCCGCGAGGTTGTTGATCGCCTCGAGGCCCGACTGGTCGTACACGCGGGAGAAGTAGAAGTCGATGATCACATCATCAGGATCTTCCTGCGGCGTGAAGAGGTCGCGGAACCGGGTGACGGAGCCGAAGAAGAGCACGCCGTGGAGCTGGTAGATCTTGCTCCCCTGCCCAGTGATGGTGGTGTCTGCGACGAGGTGCTTGCTCTTGTTCCAGGCGAAGACGAGCGCTGAGAGCGCGACGCCCAGGATGACCGCGGTCGCCAGGTCGTGCATCAGGACGGTGTACGCCGCGACGACGAGCATGATGAGGATCTCCGTGACCGGGATCTTGTGCCAGGTCTGGAGCGTCGTCCATTCGAACGTGCCGATCACGACCATGAACATGACGCCAACGAGCGCGGCCATCGGGATCGCTTCGATGTAGGGCGCCAGGAACAGGATGAAGAGCAGCAGCGCGACTGCGGCGGTGATCCCCGAGAGGCGTCCGCGGCCGCCGGACTTCACGTTGATGAGCGACTGACCGATCATGGCGCAGCCGCCCATGCCGCCCAGCACGCCGCAGGAGACGTTGGCGACGCCCTGCCCGACGCACTCGCGGTTGCCGTTGCCTCGCGTCTCGGTGAGTTCATCGACGAGGGTGAGCGTCATGAGGGATTCGATCAGCCCGACGCCAGCGAGGATGAGGGAGAAGGGCAGGATGATCCAGAGCGTCTCCAGCGAGAACGAGGGGAGCGAGTAATCCCACCACGCCGGCCGGGGCAGGCCGCCGGCGATGCCGATGGCGTCAACGTCCACCGCAGCGATCGCTGCTTGCGTTTCTTCCTGCGTCAGCGGGGCGATCGGCCCCCTGTGGTCGGGCTTCGCGGCGACTCCGGCAGGGAGCGAGGCGGCGCTGGCTTCGAGCAGCGCCGCGTCCTTCGCCTGCTGCGCCTCATCAACCGCTGCAGCGATGGTGCTACTGACGATCATGTCGCGCACCGTCAGGAGCGGGCGGTCATCGTCCCCCCCATCGCTGGCGGTTGCGTTGATCGCGATCGCGGCGACCGAGACGAGCAGGATCGCTGCGAGTGAGCCTGGGATCACCTTGGTGATCCGGGGGAGGATCGCGATGATCGCCATCGTCACCGCGACGAGGCCCAGCATCAGCCACAGGCGGGAACCGGTGAGGAACGCCATCGCGCCGTTGTCGTCGAGTGTTTTGAAGCTGCCGAACTGCGCGATGAGGATGACGACCGCGAGCCCATTGACGAAGCCAAGCATCACAGGGTGCGGCACGATGCGGATGAACTTGCCAAGGCGCAGGAAGCCGGCGGTCATCTGGATCAGTCCGCACAGGACGACCGCCGGGAAGAGATAACCGATGCCGTAATTGGCGACGAGCGCCACGACAACGACGCCCATCGCGCCGGTGGCGCCTGAGATCATCCCAGGACGGCCGCCGAGGATCGAGGTGAGCAGGCAGATGATGAATGCCGCGTAGAGCCCCACGAGCGGCGGGACGCCTGCGAGGAAGGCGAAGGCGACCGCTTCAGGCACCAGCGCCAACGCGACGGTCAGCCCTGAGAGGATGTCCGCGCGAGGCGACCCACCCCCGCCAGCACGGCCTGAGCGGATATCGATGAACTTGTGCCAGAGGGCGAGCGGTCCGGCGGTCGGGGTGGTGGATTCTGACATTCGATTCTTTGCTGGAGGACCGCGCGCCGCTGCGGCGTGCGCTGGCGCAGCGATAGTCGTGCGGAGGGTTGGGGCGATTGCGGATCGAGTTGCGGCGGCTCTCGCTCAGGGCGCTGCTGCGGTGACGCCAGCGCGATCTGCGGATCGAGGCTCGGGTCGCGAGTTCGAATCGCACAGGGAGCAAGGAGAATGGGCGGTGCTGGATTCGAACCAGCGAAGGCTAAGCCAGCAGATTTACAGTCTGCCCCGTTTGTCCACTTCGGTAACCGCCCGCTGGACCGGATTGGGGCCCGGTCAGGGGTTCAGACAGTATCGGCTCCCAGGCGGATCATCAAGAGCCGCTGGGGGTGGAAATGCTGTCCGAGAAAAGCCACCGGCCGGAATCGAACCGGCAACCTCGAGATTACAAATCACGCGCTCTGCCAATTGAGCTACGGTGGCGATGGGTTGGGGAGGCAGGGTAGGCCCCCGATACTTCGGCTGCCAACAGCCTCCGCTTCAGACGAGCAGCGTCGCGGGGTTCTCCAGCGATTCCCGCAGATCCGCGAGATACGCGGCCGCCATCGCGCCGTCGATCACGCGGTGATCGCTGGACATCGTCATCTGCATCTCGTGGCCGACGACGATCTCGCCGTTGCGGGCGACCGGCTTCTCGACCGCCGCCCCCACCGCGAGGATCGCGCTGTTGGGCGGGTTGATGATCGCGTTGAAGTGCTCGACGCCGAACATGCCCAGGTTGGAGATCGTGAAGGTGGCGCCGTCCATCTCGTCCACGGTCAGGCCTTTATCACGGGCCTTCTTCGCCAGGCGTTTCGTCTCGCTGGAGATCTGCCGCAGGCCCATCGTGTCGGCGCCCTTGAGCGAGGCGACGACGAGGCCTCCTCCGCGTTCTTCTGGGAGCGCGACGGCGACGCCGATGTTGACGTCCCCGTTGATGCGGATCTTCGGATTTGTGTCATCGCCGGCCCAGCTCGCGTTGACGTAGGGGTGGCGGTGCAGGGCCAGGGCGCAGGCGCGGACGAGGAAGTCGTTGACGCTGAGCTTGACGCCCTGCGCCGAGAGCTGCTCGTTGAGCTGCTTGCGGAGGGTCAGCAGCGGGTCCATGTTGACCGCGACGGTGACCTGGTAGTGCGGGATCGTGGTCTTGGATTCGACGAGGCGCTTGGCGATGGTGCGGCGCATGTTCGAGAGCTCGACCTCGCGGGCCTTGAGCCTCGCCTGGGGGGCTGGCATCGGCGCAGGGACTGCCTGCATACCCGAGCCTTCGCTGCGCTCAGACTCGGCGTCCATGCGATGGCCGCCGCCACGCGCAGCGG
>CAYGNN010000179.1:0-5477 GCA_964351165.1 uncultured Phycisphaeraceae bacterium | reverse complement strand
GTCATCCACGGCGGCCGCGTTCGGCTCGGTCGAAGCCTCCTCTCCTGATGAGGCGACGGCGGACCAGCAGCAGCGGCGGTCCGGGTTCGCGTTCGATCAGCGTCCGGCCAAGACTTCCGGGAAACCGAGGGTCCGGCGCCGGGTTGTTGATCTGTTCCTCTCCCGAGGTGTCGAGCAGGAAGCCGACGCCGGGCAGGAACGCGTGGACGTCTCGTCGATCGCGACGAGGGTCGGTCTGATCGCGACGGCGGAGCGTTGCCTGCAGGAGGCTGCTGGAATGCTTGGCAGGCTCGCGGTGGCGCTGGAGCCCAGCGTCGCGCCGGCGAATGGTCGCCTGTTCGGGACCGGCGGGATCGGTTCGACGTCCGCAGGCCGGTTCAGTCCGTCCGCTCGCTCCGCAGCATCAACTCCCTCGGCCTCGAAGCCGCTGGCAAGGAAACCAATCGAGATCTGGAGGCGCCCCACCGATGATGAATCTCACCCCCAAGCAACTCAAAATCCTGCAGCTCATCCGGGACAGCCGGGTGCGCCGCGGCTTTTCCCCGACGATGCAGGAGATCGCGGACGACCTCGGCGTGAGCAAGGTCACCGTGTTCGAGCACGTCGAGGCGCTGATCAAAAAAGGCGCGCTGATCCGGGAGCCGAACAAGGCTCGCTCTTTGTCGATCGCTGAGGGGATCGCGGTCCCCGATGAGTCGCGGCCGCTGCGGTACCCGCTCGTGGGCAAGATCGCCGCCGGCTACCCGATCGAGAAGATGCAGGACGACGACGAGCTCGACGTCATGGACCTGCTCGGTCCTCGCGTCGGTCAGGTCGGCTCGACGTTCGCGCTCCGCGTCGATGGCGATTCGATGCGCGACGAGGGCATCCTGGACGGCGACTACGTCATCGTCGAGCGCCGCGAGACCGCCCGCAACGGCGAGCGCGTCGTCGCGCTGCTCCCCGATGGACAGACGACGCTCAAGACGCTCTACAAGGAATCGGACCACATCCGCCTGCAGCCGGCGAACCCCGATTTCGAGCCGATCATCGTGAAGGACTGCCAGATCCAGGGCGTCGTGCAGGGCGTGCTGCGGCGGTACTGATTCGTAATCGCTGCGATGGGCGGCTTCACCGGAGCGCCGTTACATTGTCGGCATGAGTTCAACTGATTCAACGTTTGACCGCGTGGCGGTCGTCACCGGCGCCACCGCCGGGATCGGTCGCGCGATCGCGCTGTCGCTCGCGAAGCAGGGCGCCGCGGTGGTCGTCAATGGGCGCCGTGCGGAGCGTCTTGATGCGCTGGTCGCGGCAATCGAGCAGGCCGGCGGGCGCGCTATTGCTGTCGCTGGAGACGCGGCGGATCAATCGGTGATCGACGCGATGCTCGACGGGGCGAAGTCCGCGTTCGGTCGGGAGGCGGATCTGGTCGTCATCAACGCCGGGCGAGGGTTGGGCGGCAGCGTGCTGACCTCCGACATCGAGCAGTGGGCGTCCATGTACGAGATCAACGTGATGGCCGCGGCCCGGATGCTGCGCAGCGCCGGTGAGCGGCTCGTCGCGCAGTGCCCGGAGTCCGATCCGGTCGCCAATCCCCGGGACATCATCGTGCTGGGATCGAATGTCGGGCGGCACATCTCGCCCTTCAGTTCGATGTACGGCTCGTCCAAGTTCGCGGTTGGCGCGCTGGCGGAAGCGACGCGGCGCGAGGTTGGCCCCAGGGGCGTGCGCGTCACGCTGATCGCGCCGGGGATCGTGCTGAGCGAGTTCCAGGAGATGGCTGGGTACACACCGGACCTGGTCGAGGGGTTCAAGGACAAGTTTGACCCGCTGCTCGAGCCTGACGATGTCGCACGGCTTGTGTCGTTTGTGGTTTCGCAGCCAGCAGGTGTGCACGCGTGCGACATCGTGATCCGGCCGACCAGGCAGGATTACCCCTGATCAACTCAGGGCCGCAGGGCGCTGTTGCATCGGCGCTGGTCCGCTCGGTGCGCTGAGCGAGAGCAGGAAGTCGCGCACACCAGAAGCGGTCTGCGGCTTGAATCGGTTGTCGGTCCACAGGTTGTTGTGCCCACCCTGCTCGATGACGAGCAGCAGCGATCGGTTGGCGGCGCGGTCGATGTCTCGGCCGTCCTCGATGGGGCAGACGTCGTCGTCGGAGCCGTGCACGACGAGCAAGGGGCAGCGCAGGCGTTTTGCGTAACTCGTGCGATCGAAGGATCGCCAGTGCATCCCGGCGCCCAGCCTGATTCCCAGCGCCGCGAAGCACAGCGGCACGTTGATGCGGTAGGGATACCCTGCGTTGTGCATGACGTGGCGCGCCGGTGTCCAGCTCTTGCGATAGGGCGACTCTGCGATCACCGCTGCGATGCGGTCGTTGTCCTGCGCGAGCGCGCCTGCGGCGATCGCGATGCCGGCGCCCATCGACCAGCCGTGCAGGACGACCGGTGATTGGTGCTCGGATTCGTTGCTGATTGTGCGCGCCAGGTCGAGCAGCAGCTCTGGTTCGCGTGTGCCGAGGGCGCACAGGCCTGGACCCTCACCGAGTCCCGGTGAGTCCCACGCGATGATGCGCGAGCAGACCGGCAGCAGCGTGGCGAGGCGGGGGAGCAGTCCCAGCTTCGAATCGCCCCAGCCTGGCGAGGCGATGAGGATCGGGCCATCGGGGTCGGCGCCATGGATATCCCAGACCGGCGCGGCGTACGCGGCGCCCTTGCTGTCGCGCAGCTCGATGGTGCGCGGCGTGAACTCGATTGGCTCAGGCATCTCGGAAGGGTTCGAAGGAATGCCGCGGGCGAGCGCATAGCCATCGGTCCGGCGCGGCGGGTGACGCAGCCGGTGCGCTGTCCACCACGTGATGAGCGCGACGAACCAGGCGAAGCCGAGACTTAAGAGCAGGAGGAGGCCGATCACGAGCCGAGGAGGGTCTTGATGTCGTTGAAGGTCACGAGCAGGAAGACCGAGCCGATCAACGCGATGCCGGCGAGGGTCGCGACGTTCTGGATCGCGATGGAGACCGGCTTGCGTGTGACGCCCTCGACGACGAGAAAGACGAAGAGGCCGCCATCAACGATGGGCAGCGGGAGGAAGTTGATGACCGCGAGGTTGGCGCTGATGACCGCGAGGAAGAAGAGCAGGTTGAGGA
The DNA here is from genome assembly GCA_964351165.1 of uncultured Phycisphaeraceae bacterium. Taxonomy (GTDB): domain Bacteria; phylum Planctomycetota; class Phycisphaerae; order Phycisphaerales; family UBA1924; genus JACKHE01. Next base: position 2,353 of record CAYGNN010000179.1, on the reverse strand, counting down.
ATCCCTGCTCGACGACGCGCGTGCCGAAGTGCGCGATACCGACCGGGCCCTTGATGTGCTCGACCTTGACGGAGCCCTGCGCGAGCCGGACGAACGTGAGGTACGTCATCATGACGTAGCGGTGCGTTTCCGAGACGCCCATGACGAGGGCGTCGATCGGGCCTGACGCCTTGAGCTCTGTCATTTTCATCTGGAAGAGCATGGGATTGATCGGGCTCTGCCAGCCGAGGGCGGCGATGCGATCGTGCGCCACTTCTGTCAGCGTGAAGGCGATCGGTTCGGTGGGCGCTGCGGCTGGGTCCGGTCCGATGGGCAGCTGCACGATCATCGCGACGTCGCCGATGGGGCGGTCGCGCAGGGCGGCGCGGAGTTCGGCGAATGATGCGACAGGGCTGCCGTCGATGCTGACGATGCGCGTGCCGGGGGTGAGTTCTGGGATGACCTGCTCGATGCTCTCGATGGTCTGCGGCATGCGCACCGCGATGGCGGGGATCCTGGCGACGTCGGACTCGAAGTACATCCCGACGCGGCCGTCCTTCTGGACCTGGACGTCGAGGTCGGTGTACGCGCCGTCGCGCAGCACGCGGACCGGGACGGTCTTGCCGGCGCTGCCGCTGATCGCGGCCATCGTCTGGTTGATGTTGGGCCATACGCTGGAGCCGGCTTTGGCGATGACGTCGCCGCGGCGGAGGCCCTGCGCGCTCGCGTGCTCGGAGCAGATGCCGACGACCGCGGCGGGTCGGAGCCCCAGCAGGTGATTGACGGTGCGTCCGGCGGAGGGGCCTGTCTCGATGGTCGCGGTTTCGAGCGACGGAGATGGGGTGCGGGTGATCTTGGTGCGCGCGCCGTCGGGTGATTCGAATTCGTAGGTGACCGGCCGGCCGTTCCCATCGATGAAGGCGTCGATGAGGGCGCCTGCGAGGTTGGTGGGCTGGCCATCGACGCTGACGAGCTTCGAGTTCTCTGGGAGCTGCGCGATGCCGGCTTCTTCGAGTTCTGCGGCGTACAAGACCTTTTCGAGCGCCTCCTCCGGTTGGTCAACGATTGTGTTCGCCAGCGCGGAGCCGACGCCCAGCTCGAGGAGGTCGGTGTCCTTGTTCAGCCTGGGGACCATCGTGAACTCGATGGGCTGCGCGACGCCCTCGCGCTCGACGGTGATCGAGATGGGCTGGCCCTGTTTCGCCATCGCTGCTGCGAGGGAGAGGTCGGCGAAGGACATCGCGCGGCGGCCGTCGATGTTGACGACCTCGTCGCCTGGGAGGAGGCCATGGCCAATCGAGGTGTCGCTGACCGGTGTCGCGAGCGCGGCGGGGGAGTCTTGTTCGACAGCGCCGATCGTCGGGGCTGGCGCTGGGAGGCCGACCATGAAGACGATCACGAAGAGCACCGCTGCGAGGATGAGGTTCATCACGACGCCTGCGGAGACGACAACCATGCGCTTCCACACCGGCTTCTGCGTGTAGCTGTCGGGCGAGGAGGACTCGGAGGGCTTGAGGTCGTCCTGTCCCAGCATTTTCACGTAGCCGCCGAAGGGGAGCCAGTTGAGTCGGTACTCGGTCTGGCCGTGCTCGTCTTCGAGGATGGCGCCGTTGCTGCTGATCGGTCTGGTGGAGCCGAACCGGAAGCCGACGCCCTTGCGCCAGGCGCACATGGGTTTGCCGAACCCGATGGCGAACTCGTGGACGCGGATGCCGGCCCACTTGGCGGCGAGGAAGTGGCCCATCTCGTGGATGAAGATGACGGAGCCGAAGCCGATGACGACGAGCAGGAGCTGGCCGAAGGATGTGAGCGAATCGAGCATGTTGAGCAATCGTATGGGCGGAGTCGTCCGGCAGGGTGTGCTGCCGGTGTGTTGGTGGGATCGGGGGAGACGGCGTGTCGCTGGTGGGTGTTATCGACCGTTGACGCGGGTCGGCTTGCCCTGAATCGTGATACCGCCTGGGTGGGCCTGCAGTTCACGCTCGACGTAGGCCCGGCCCTGGGCGTCGGCCTCGCGGACGTCCTCGATCGAGCGGATGGGGGCGCCCGGGGCGGTCCCGGCGCTCGACCCAGCAATGGAATCGAGCGCCCCGATGGAGAGCCTGGGGATCGCGCCGAAGGGGATCGCGCCGGCGAGGAAGGCCTCGACTGCGGCTTCGTTGGCAGCATTGAAGACAGCGCCGCTGACGCCCCCCTGGGTCATGACGCGGTCGGCGACGGCGAGCGCTGGGAATCGGTCGAGGTCTGGCTCCTCGAATTGCATCGTGCGCATCGCGTCCCAGGGAGTCGGATCGCCGGTGCCCGGCGCGCGGTGGGGGTGGGTGAGCGCGACCTGGATCGGCGTGCGCATGTCCGGGGCGCCGAGCTGCGCGAT
>CAYGNN010000178.1:0-5514 GCA_964351165.1 uncultured Phycisphaeraceae bacterium | reverse complement strand
CGGAATCCTCAGGCCTCGACATCGACACCCGCAGCGACATCTACTCGCTCGGCGTCCTGCTCTACGAACTGCTCACCGGCGTCACCCCCTTCAACATCCACACCCTGCGCAACGCCGCGGTGGACGAGATCAAGCGGGTGATCCGCGAGGAGGAACCGAGCAAACCCAGCACACGCGTCAGCAGCCTGGGCGCCAACGTCGACGAGGTCGCCCGGCAGCGCGCCACCGAACCGAAGAAACTGGGCACCACGCTCAAGGGCGATCTCGACTGGATCGTCATGAAGGCGATGGAGAAGGACCGCTCGCGCCGGTACGAATCCAGCAACGGTCTCGCGCTCGACATCGAGCGCTACCTCGCCAACGAGCCGGTCTCCGCAGGCCCCCCCAGCGCCGCGTACCGGATGCGGAAGTTCGTCCGCCGCAACCGCGTTGGCGTCGTCACAGGCGCGATCATCGTGCTGGCGCTCGCGGCCGGTGTCGTCGTCGCCTCCAGCGGGATGCTCATGGCGATGCAGGAACGCGACCGCGCCGACGCCGCGGCCAAGGCGGAATCCGCCGCGCGCATCGAGGCCCAGCAGCAGGCGGACCGCGCCAACGCTGTCAACGAGTTCCTCACCGACGACCTGCTCGGCGCTGTCGATCCGACCAGGACGCAGGACCGCGAGATCACGATGCGTGAGGTCGTCGATGACGCCTCGCTCCGCATCGCGACGCGCCTCAAGGACCAGCCCTATACCGCCGCGACCGTCGAGCGCACGCTGGGCGACATCTACGCCAGGCTCGGCGTCTTCCCCAGCGCCGAGACCCACTACCGGCGCGCGCAGGACCTGCTCCTCCAGGCGCCAGGCAACCACGAACGCGACCTCCTCGGCGTCAAGAGCGAGCTGCTCAACCTGCAGTTCTTCACAGGCGATTACGACCAGGGCATCCTCGATGCGCAGTCCGAGCTCGCGGTGATGCGCGAAACGCTGGGCGAGGAAGACCTCATCACCATCAACACGATGGCGGTCCTCGCCTCGATGCACGCCTGGAACAACCAGATCGATCAGGCCGAGCCGCTCTTCGCCCGAGCGCTCGAAATCCTCGAACGCACCCAGCCACCGGAGAACAGGCTCACAATCTCCGTGCGCAACAACCTCGCGATCATCTACAGCGAACGCCGCGAGCTGGAGCAGGCGCTGGAGATGCTCAACGCGATCTACGAATCCGTCCGCACCGAGTTCGGCGAGGAAGACCCCGACACGCTGGACTCGATGGTCAACATCGCGCACGTCTGCAACGAGCTTGGCCGGCTGGATGACGCCGTGGAGATCGGCGTCAAGTGCCTCGAAGCGGCGCGCAGAACCCTGGGCGACGAGCACCTCACCACCATCAACGCGGCGAACAACCTCGCTGTGACCTACGCGAGGATGGGCGAGTGGGATCTCGCGGAGCCGCTCTACGTTGAGGGCTACGAAACCAGCAAGAAGCTGCTTGGCGCCGAGCATGGCGAGACGCTCGTCTCCCTCGCGAACCTCGGCCGCCTTTACATGCGGATGGAGCGGTTCGAAGACGCGGTCCGTGTGCTGACCGAGTGCGCCCAACTCAACGAGAAGGTCCTCCCGCCAGGCCACTTCGGGATCGGCATCACCCTCCGCAGCCTCGGCGAATCCCAGCTGGGCCTCGGCCAGACCGAAGCTGCCCTCCCCAACCTGATCGAGGGCCACGCCATCCTGCTCTCGCACCTGGGCCCCGAAGCCCCAGGCATCCTGGACCTGAACGAGAAGATCGCAGCAGCGTACGAGTCGATCGGTGATGCTGCGTCCGCGGCGCAGTGGCGCTCGGATCAAGAGGGATGATCGGCGCTCTGGTCGCGGAGAGAACTCGGGAGAGCCTGCGCGAACAACACAGACCTTGACGCGCAATCTCTGATGCCGAAGCGGCGGTTCAAGCGCCGAAGTCTGCGAGCAGCAGCCCCAGATCCGCCATATCGACCACACCATCGGCGTTCAAATCAGCGAGGCACGATCCGCCTCTCGGGCACGGCCCGATCTCACGGATCATGATCCCCAGGTCAGCGGCATCCACACTGAAATCTTCATTGAGATCCGCAGGGGATACAAAGAGGCCCGGCTGCCTGTGGAACTCGAGCCGGATGCCATCCTGAGATGTCGATGACATCACGAGGTCTGGAGCTGGATCTCCGTTGAAATCTCCAAACAAGACCGAGGACACTCCGCGGATCGAGTCGAACACCTGATCTTGACCGAAGCCGGCCGCGCCATCGCCGAACAAGATCCCGTACGTCGAAAATCGCCCGCGGTACTTGATGTCGATATTGCCATCACAGTTGAAGTCGCCGAGTTCCACCTGAGAGAGCGCCAGCGGCGCATACCCTTGAAGGTAGTCCTCCGTTTCAAAGGCGCCATCATCGGCGCCTCTCTGGACAACAAACCGACCATTGCTGTTATCGAAGTACATCAGATCAATCAGCCCGTCACGGTCAAAGTCAGCGACTTGAAAATTCGATGTGTCCGATGTGATCAGGGTCGAGTGAATCCCCGTAAAAAACACCCCGCCGCCGAGCCCGTAGTAAGCACTGCACGATGCGTTGATACAGAGCAGCAAATCCAGAACACCATCACCGTTCAAGTCTTCGGCCAACAAGGTTGCGCCGGCTACGAAAGGCACGATCTCGACCGCACTCTGAAAAGTCCCGTCGCCGACTCCCTCGTGGTACTGCAATCCTCTCTGATCTGATGGCGAAAAACGGAACGCAGCGATATCAAGATGGCCATCTGAGTTCAGATCAGCGATTGCGAATTCGGGATAGTGATTAAACTCTTCGAGGTCGGTCGCCCCTGTGAATCCCCCGCTCTCCTGCCCAAAATAGATCTTGAGCGGGTCATTCCCATACTTCAAGACCAGGTCGTATACGCCGTCTTCGTTCAGATCTGCGGCCTGCAACGACCGCAAGTGGGATTCCAACTGGAACTCGTGCCGCTGCTGGATCGTGCCATCTGGTTTCGTGCGGTGCGTATAGATTTCGTAGGATTCGATGTTCCCGAATTCATCAGTAAATACGTGCTGCGCAACAAGATCATCGAGTCCGTCGTGATCGAGATCAACAACAGCAAAGACTTCCGGCCCTTGATCGACTTCCTGGAAATCTCGCTCGTAGAACACCCGCTCCTCTGATCCTGGCAGCACCGACAGGGTGGAGCTCCGATAGTTCGCGATCACAAGATCCGGGAAAGGATCCCCATTCAGGTCAGCGATGAGGTAGGTGACCGGGTCGTTGTATAACCCTCCGTTCCTGACCAGATCGAATGTACCGTCGGGGAGCTGACGGTACAGCCGATACGGGCTCACAAACACATCAACCAGCCCATCGAGATCCATATCGATCAACTGAACATCTGATGCGCTCGAGACCAGGCTGTCGGGATCGATCGGTGACTCAAATGTTCCGTCACCAATTCCATAGAAGAACGACAAGCCGCCCGAACGATCGTTCGCGACAACGAAATCGGGGACGAGATCCCCGTTCAGATCTCCGGCGCTGGCGTTCATCGGGCATTCACCCACCGGATACGCGACCGGTGTTCCGAATTGTCCCTGCCCTGCCCCGAGCAGGACAAAGACCCGGTCACCGATACGATCGGTCACGATCAAATCGGGGACCAGGTCCTGATTCAAATCTTCGATCGTGATCGACGATGGACCCGCGTCATCGCCGAGCGGGTGCGCGACCATCTCTCCGAATGTGCCGTCCCCAATCCCCGGAAGCACCACGACGGCATTGGGATCATTACTGACGATCAAAATGTCATCGATCGAATCCTGATCGACATCTGAGACACAGAGGTCCCAAAGGACCCCCTCGTAATCCGATTCGTGATCGAATACGAACAGGTCATCCGGATCACCGCGATAAATCATGATCTTTTTCGACTCCGCGCACCCCACGACAAGGTCGGTTTGCCCATCACCATCGAAGTCACCGTGCGCAAAGTCGGCCGCCCGTTCGCAGATCGGAATCAGGATCGGCGGAGCGAAGGCTGCGTTCCCATCTCCCATCAGGATCGTGACTGATCCGTTCTGCCCGAACCGAAAACCGAGCGACAGAAGATCCTGATTCCCGTCGTGATTCAGATCTGTCGCGATCAACTCGGACGGCGAGTAATCAACGAAGTACTGCGGATCCGAGTACAGCGTTGAAGGGACGACCTGATCCAGATTCCGGGGAGACGCCGATGCAACGCATGGCCAAAGTGCAATCACCAACATGATTCCAATGGTTGCGCGGCACAACGTGTTCATGAATCCCCACCGGTTTCTTACGGGTCGCTCTCAGGACTTCAGCAGATCTGCTACTCAAAATATAGAAGATCGTGCACGATCCCCCAATAACATTCCACGAAAAAGGGCGGGATCGACTCCCGCCCTTGTCTTCGTCAATCTTCGCTGCCCGATCAGTCCTCGATATCCAGCAATTCAACATCGAAGACCAGGAACGCGTTCGGCGGGATGCCGGGCCTACCCCGCTCGCCGTACGCCAGGTGGCTTGGGATGAGCAGCTTGCGCTTGCCGCCGACTCGCATCGAGCCGACACCCTCGGTCCAACCACCGATGACGCCATTGAGACGGAAGGTCGCAGGCATGCCTCGGTCCAGGCTCGAGTCGAACTTCTTGCCATCGACGAACCACCCTGAGTAATGCACCGTGACCTTCGACGCGGGGCTCTCGGGCTTCGCGCCATCGCCCACCACGAGGTCGTACCACATCAGGCCGCTGTCGGATTCGTGCAGCTCCGCGCCCTCGACCACCGCGACGCCTGGCAACTCAGGTTGGTAGTGAGCCGTTGCGATGACATCGCCTGTTTTGGAATCCATCGTGATCGTGATCTCATCAGACTCGGTGTAGCACACCGCCCTGAAGACCGTCTGGTTCTTGCCGTGGATCATCTCGATGGAGTTGAGCCGGCCGCCGGTCTCTTTCTCTGCCTTAATGGCCGCCTCGATGATCGAGAAGGCGCAGTTGTTCAGCACGCCGCAGACATCCGCAGGGTCCGGCGGGAGCCTGGTGAGATCGGTGTCGGCGCTCGCGGCGCCGGAGAAGGCGAGCGCGATCGCGCCCAGCGCGGCGCCCGAGATCAGCTTGGCAATACGTCCCTGTGTCATGATCAAATCTCTCAATCGTTGGTTGGTGTTCGCGGGATGGGCCGGTGCGGGCGACCCTGCGGTGCTAGGGTAGCCTCCCAAGCAACGAACCGCCGGGGGCCGCAGAAGTTGCGGTTTCCGGCTTCTGACAGAGGTTTCCAGCGATGACAGCAGCAGCCACCGCATACCAGACCGTCTGGCGGGTCCACCTCGCCGGGGAGATCCACACCGACTGGCGCGATGACATCCGCAAGGGCGCCGAGGCTGCGGGCCTCCCGGTCCACTTCACTTCGCAGGTCACCGACCACGCCGCGAGCGACGACTGCGCCGACCACATCCTGGGCGAGCAGCCCAAGGGGTTCTGGAAGGACCA
>CAYGNN010000177.1:0-5532 GCA_964351165.1 uncultured Phycisphaeraceae bacterium | reverse complement strand
TGACCATTTCGATGGTATCGAAACGACTAGGGGTGACGCCTCCAACCGCTACAAAGTATGTTCGCCGATTAGAAGAGATGGGTTTTTTACGAGAGTGGACAGGCGAGGAATACGCTCGGCTATGGATTTCGCAGCCAGTAATCGATGTTATCGAGTAAGTGATTGAGTTCAGTTGGCATCACACACACCATCATCACCCCAGCGGGCGCCGATGGTGTGGGTGACGCCGGCGAGGTCGAGGAGCTTGGCGGCGGTGAAGTCGATGAGCTCGTCGATGGTGGTGGGGTTGAGGTAGTAGCCTGGGCTGGCGGGGGCGACGGTGGCGCCTGCTCTGGTGAGCCTGGCGATGTTCTCCGCGTCGATCAGTGTCAGCGGGGATTCGCGCAGCGCGAGGATCAGCGGGCGGCGCTCCTTGAGCGTGACTGCGGCGGATCGGCGGAGGAGGTCGTCGCCCATCCCTGCGGCGATCGAGTTGAGCGAGTTGGCGGAGCAGGGGACGACGATCATCGCGTCGGCGAGGAAGGAGCCTGACGCGATCGTCGCGCCGATGTCGTTGTTGGAGTGCTGGTGGAGCAGGCTCCGGTTGGGGTCGGTGTCCTCGATCCCTGCGAGGGTCGCGGCGCTGGGGCGTTCGAGGCCCAGCTCGTCGTGGCAGAGCCGGAGCCCTGGGGGTGTGAGGACGACGTGCGTCTCGACGCCGGCGCCCAGGAGGCCCTGGATGGTGCGCCGGGCGTAGAGGGCGCCGCTGGCGCCGGTGACACCGACGACGACGCGGTTGTGGCGGAGGCCGGAGGGATGTGGGGTGTTGGGTGCGTGCATGCGGTTGTCTGCGTGGTTTGGGAGAAGATGATAGACGCCGGCGGTGCGTTCGATAGACTCCGGTGATTGGATGCTGATTTTGGCCGAACATGCCTGGGCTTGACCGGGCATGGCCGCTGCAACTGAACCGAAGGGCTGAACCGATGAATCGCGAACGGATTGCGAAGTGTGCTGGGCTGGCGGCGGGCGCCGTGGCGGTGTCTGTGTTCGGGCTCGGGATCGGGACCGGGTGCGCCGGCTACGGCAACTACCCCAATGACGGCGGCTACCGGGCGCTGGACTCGCCGAACTCGCCGCACATGTCCGAGGTGATCCGCAAGGCGGTCGTCGCGGCGGTGGACCGGGCGCACATCGACGGGCGGTACGCGGTCCGGCTTCCGGAGTCGATGGACGCGACGCGGCGCCAAAGAATCCTCGACGAGATCGACGACGCGTACGCGGTGGTCGTGACGGGCGACGAGACGACGGATCTCCCGGAGTTTGTGGTCGAGCGCGCGATCGTGCGTGTGAACCACGCGGAAGTCGATATCGCGATTCCGGTTGAGGGGATGCGTTGGCCGGACGGCTCGAAGGCCGAGCAGCTGACGACGTACTACCTCAAGAGCGGCTTCGGCGGCTGGAGCGTCGAGCGGATGCGCACGTGGTCGGTCGGCGTCAACGAGCGCGCGATCGTGGATATCGAGAACGCGAAGGAAGAGCTGAACGACACGGCGGTCGCGGAAGAAGCGGAGACGCAGTCCTCGGACGAGCCTCCATTCTGAATCTGTGATTCAGATCCTGGGATTCGCTTTGCTCATCCCAGGCGTTGAAGATTCACTTTCTGGGATCGACGTTGATGATGTCCGCGAGCCAGACCTGGCTGGTGGGGCGTTCTTCGTCGCCAAACAGCGCGCCGCGCTGGCTGGTCCACATCAGCATGGCGCCATCGGCGCTGAAGACTGGGAGGCCATCAAATCCATCAGCGTGGGTGATGCGGCGCTTGGCGAGTTGGTCGGGCGCCTTGGCGGTCTTGCCGACCGGGGCCTCGATCGAGAAGACCTCGTAGTTGTGATGGCCGACCTCGCTGGTCGCATAGACGAGGGACTTGCCGTCGGGGCTCCAGAAGGGGGCCCAGTTGACCTGGTTATTGTCGGTGACCGGGAGTTCGCGTTTGACGCCGATGGGCTCGCCTTCGCTGTTGAACTCGAGCTCGGCGACGAAGACCTGGAGCATGTTGTTGCCCTTGCGGTCGGAGCGGTAGGTGATCCACCTGCCATCGGGCGAGAAGAAGGGGCCGCCGTCGTAGCCCTTCTCGACGACGAGCGGGGTGTGCGTCTCTTTCTCGGTGTCAAAGACGTAGAGATCACCGTCGCCGGTTTTGGGATCGACCTGGGTGTAGACGATGAATCGGCCGTCGGGGGAGTAGCCGCACTCGGCGTCGTAGCCGGGGCGGGTCCAGAGGGGCTTGGGTTTGGACCACTCGTCGATCTGCATGGTCAGCATGCCGTTGCGATCTCGGTGGACCGCGCCGATGACGCCGCCGATGACCTCCATCTCCACCGGGAATTGCCAGTTGTAGCGCGAGGTGCCGCGCTGATAACCGGCAGGCTGATTGTCGGCGGGGGGCGTCATGGTTGAACCGAAGATGACTCGGTTCGGCTCAGTCGGATGGAAGAAGCCGCAGGTGTTGGCGGAGCCTGGCTCGCTGAGCAGGACTGGTTCTTCGATGCCGGTGACAGCGCCATCGGCGTTGCGCGCGAGTTTGGCGACGTACATCGAGTAGTGCTGGTCTGGGGCGCGGTCGCCTTCGGGGCGGGGGACGGCCTGGAAGATGATCCAGTTCCCGGTGGGGTCGAAGTACGCCTCGCCGGCCTTGGTGAAGTCGTTCTCGCTGGTGAGCTGGACGTAGTTCGTCAGGGCGCCGGATTCCTCGGCGCGCCAGTCGAGAGGCGCGCCGTCGGTGGTTGCGTCAGAAGCGTGGGGGTGCCCTCCGCCGGCGATGGCGCAGCCTGCGAGGGCGAGCGAAGTAGCGGTGACGACAACGGGACGGCTCAACTGGTGGCGCATGCGGAGGACCTGCGTTGGGGTGTTGGTGGCCGAGCCCGAGCGGGATCGGCGGTTCGGCATCTTACGCCGGGGCGGCGGCGTTGGTGGGCAGCGCCGCGGCTGACGCGTCCCCGTCTGGGCATGGGTGTGCCCCGGTGAGCGCGTCGAGCGCCCAGCGGACGGCGGGGACGCAGACGGCGTCGCCCAGGGCGAAGAGGAGTTTGGTGTCGCTGAACTGCGCTGGGAGCGGCTCGGTGACGCCCTGGAGGCGTGCGCACTCGGTCGGCGTCAGGTGGCGGACGCGGTACCCGCCGCGGCCTGCCTCGAAGAGGATCTGCCGGGCGCTGCCCCCCTTGGGGGTGCGGAGGCAGCCAGCCAAGCCATCAGTACGGAGCTCGATGACGCTGCGCTTGCCGCGGCCGTCGCCACAATCGCGCATCCGGCGGAAGGCGGTGGCGCGGGTGATCTGGTCGCCTTCGATCATGCGCTGCGCGATGGCGGTGTGGTTCGTGTGGATCTGGTTGACGAAGTACGCGGCGCGGTCGTCGCTCCACCAGCGGTCGTCGTCTTGGGGGAGGGCCTCGATGATCGTGCGCAGGTTCGCGCGGCGGGCGGGCAGCGGCGGGAGCGGGCGCGCGTGCCAGCGCAGGTCGGGGGCGGCGCGCATCGCGTCGAGCAGGCGCTGGGGGCGCGTGTCGGTCGGGGTGAGGTCGTTGGGGTTGATCGGTTGCAGGCCCATCGCGTCGGCCTGATCGCTGCGCGTCGCGAGCAGGAACAGGCGGGGCCTGGATTGCGGCGTGAAGTGGGCGGCGTCCACGCGGATGGGATCGACGCCGAAGCCGGCGTCGTTGAGCGCGCCGGCGAGCGCGTGGAAGTCGGCGCCGTTGTGGCTCGACGCGAGGCCCATGACGTTCTCGAAGAGGATGAAGCGCGGCTTGCGTTCGGAGTCGATGGCCTTGAGCAGATCGAGGACGGCCCAGACAGCGCCGGACTGGCCGGCGTAGATCCCGGCGCCGCGACCGGCGAGGCTCAGGTCGGTGCAGGGGAAGGAGGCGGTCCAGAGTTCTGCTGCTGGGATGTCTTCCGATCGGAGCGTGGCGACGTCGCGGACCTGCAGCGGATCGTCGTCGGCGACGTTGAAACTCGCGCGGTAGATGCGGCCCTTGTCCTCGTCGAAATCGTTGGCGAGGGCGGTCCGCCAGGTCCGGCTGGTCGGGGTCCCGGTCGATTCCAGCGCCCTGCGGACGAGGCCCATGCCGGCGAAGAACTCGACCGCGTTGGCCTCGTACGCGTTGGGAGCGGGGTGATCGGTGGGCGTCCTCATAACTGCCGCCGTTGTACGCGGCGCCTTGCGGTTTCGCCACCGGGGGCGGCTCGTCCTACCCTTGGCAGCCTGACAGGCGCCTGAATTGGTGACCCCAACTGGAGCGCGGCGTCGATCGCCGCCGATACACCCGACGTGACGTCCGCACCCAAATATCCCGTTCTGCTGCTCCGGTTGGTGGCGCTGGTCTCGCTGGCGGTGATTGTTGCTGCTGTTGCCGGGGGGGGATCGACCGCTCAGGCGGGGGCGTGGCTGACGTTCGCGTTCCAGATGACGGTTGTCGTCGCTGGCGCGCTGGGCGTGCTGGTTGGGATCGGGAAACTGCAGGACGCGCCCTCGATGGGGGCGCTATGCGTCGCAGGGACGTTCTTTGTCGCTGCGTTCCTTGGGTATTACGGCGCTGGCGGGAGCATCTCGTTCCGGGCGCTGCTCGGCGGTGACTTTGGCGCTTTCAACGAGGGTGAACTCCCGACATGGGTGCTGCTGGTTGAGCTCGGCGCAGCTGGGTTGATCGGTTCGATCGCAGGCTTGCTGGCGATGGGGCGGTCGCCGAAGGAGGCGTGGAAGCAGCTGATCCTCGGCTTCGCGCTGGGGGCGCCGGTCGTGATCGGCGGCGCCGCGGCGTACAAGTTAGGCCTGATCGGGCGGATCACCTCGATGAACATGATCGTCTCGACGGTGATCATCGTGGTGCTCTTCGCGCTGGTGGTTGGGCTGCTCTCGGCGTCTGGGAACGCGATCATCAAGGCGTTCTCGGCGGGGCTGCCGGATCTTGAGAATCCGGACGCCGACGAGACGAAACCGGCCCCTGTGGCCCCCCCAGCAGCCTCCAAAGCGGGCTGAAATCGCTGGTTGCCGCTTCCGACTAACACGTCAGGAGCGCACACACATGACAGAACTCATCCTTTTGATCGCTGGCATCGCTATCGGTATCGCCGCACTTTGGCTGATGCGGAGGGCTTTTGCTCGCAACGCAACGTCGCACACAACCATAGAGACGACAACAGTCGTTGATCGGGTCCGCTCGGTCGGTCGGCTGGTCGGCCTGGAGGTCGCCGCGAAGGAGATCGCGACAAGCACGCGGGGCCTGCCCTGGCTGCCCCCTGCGATCCTGAGCAAGGCGCGGCTGGCGATGATCTTCCAGTTCGAGAAGCAGTACGCGATCGAACTTTCGATGATCGAGCCGGAGCACGTCCGGCGGACGCGCAGCGGCGCTTGGAAGGTCACGCTGCCTGCGATCGATGGGGCGCTGCGGCTGGTTGACGTCACGCCCTACGACATCGCTGCTGGCAAGGTGCTGGGACTATTCGATGTGATCCCGATGGACGCGAGCGCGCAGAAGCACCTGATGTGCTCGGCGCAGG
>CAYGNN010000176.1:3181-5608 GCA_964351165.1 uncultured Phycisphaeraceae bacterium | reverse complement strand
CACCCTGAGTTGCTGGGGGTCGTCGCTGCGACGAACGAGCGCCTCGCGGCGCGCATCAGCGAGATCAACACGGAGCGCGCCGGGGGTGATCCCGATGGCCTGACGACAACGATCGGCCAGGCGAACGCGGTGATCCGCTGGAGCAACATCGCCTGCGCGACGTCGGGGACGGTCACGCTGCGCGTCTGCAGGCATGGTCGACCGCTGGTGGCGATGTTCCGCGTTGGGAGGGTCCTCTGGAACATCCTGCCCCGGTGGGTGCTGAACACGCCCTTCATCCTGCTGCCCAACATCATCATGGGCCGCGAGGTCATCCCTGAACTGGCGCCCTACTTTGGGGACCACCGCAGGCTGACCGACGCGATCGACGCCCTGATGCTGGACGAGAACGCCCAGCGCGAGCAGGTCGCGGCGCAGGCCCAGCTCAAATCCAGGTTCGGCGATCGGGACGCCGCGACCAGGGCCGCGGAACTGATCGATCAGCAGATCTCGTCAGGCTCGGAAGCCTGATCGAAGGCCCGATCGACAGCGTCCTTGGCGACCTGCATGTCGAAGCCGCGCCGCGCAAGGGCGCCAAAGACCCTGCGCCTGGCCGCTTCCGGCGTGACGTTCCTTGGCATCGTGCGGACTTTCTTGGCCGCAAGCTTGAGCGCATCCTCGTTGCTGTCGCGTTCGCCTGCGACGCGGCCCGCCACCTCGCTGGCGAGCGAGCCATCGAACCCGCGCTGGCGGAGCTTGCCCTCAAGGAACCGCCGCCCAGCCGGCTTTCGCGCGACGATCTCCCGCGCGAAGACCTCCGCGAGCTGCGCATCGTTGACGAGGCCGACCTCGACCATCTCGTCGGTGATCGTCTCCGCGAGGCCCGGCTCATACCCGGCGCGTTTCAAGTCGTCGAAGAGCTTCTTCCGCGAGCGTGGTTTGAACGAGAGCAGCCGAAGCGCCTTGGCCTTGCACGCCTGGCGCATCGCGGCGCTGCGAACGCGGCGGATCATCGGCTGATCCACGACCGCGCCCTTGCGCAGGCCGAGATCCGAGATCGCCCCCCGGTCGATCGTTCCCAGCAGGCGCCGGCCGACCTTGATCGAAACACGCATCGGGTCGCGCTGCGTCGGCTTGATCGCGGTAATTTCCAACCCGATCAGGTCGTCGTAGGCGTCCGGCTCTTCAGGTTTGATGCGTTTGGCGTGCATCGCAGGATCAGCCGGCGGTCTGCTCGAGCAGCGCCGTCAGTTCCGAGATCGCCTTCGCGTTGCCCACCTCGTTCGCCTTGGCGACACCAACCTTGAGCACGTCCAGCGCCTGCGGCTTCCGGCTCAGCTCGGTGAGCGCCATCGCCTTGAAGAAGTACGCGTAGCAGTACGCGGCATCGGATTCGAGGCACTTGTCGTACCACTCGATCGCGGACGCGTGCTCGCTCCCCTTGCCGAACTCCTGCGCGATCATGTAGCAGACGTCCGCATCGCCAGGATCCGCGGCGTGGAGCTTCTGCAGTTGTTCGAGTCGGGCGCTGTTCATCGTGGATGTCATGCGGTTCAGGCCTTCGCGTTGGAGCAGTACTTCCTGCAGATATCGTCTTCGGCGCACAGCCCATGCCGAGCTTTGCACACCTGCCGGCCATGATAAATGATCAGGTGGCTGAGGATGGTCCAGCGGTCGCGTGGGAACAGGGCCATCAGCCGCCGCTCGACGACCTGCACCGTCGCGTCCTCGTCCACGAGCCCGAACCGCTTGGCGATGCGGTTGACGTGCGTATCCACAACCACGCCATTGTTGATGTTGAAGGCGTTGCCCAGCACGACGTTGGCCGTTTTCCGCGCCACACCCCGGAGGGCGAGCAGCTCGTCCATTGTCTGGGGCGTCTCGCCGCCATGCTCATCAACGATCGAGGCCATCGATTCCTGCACCGCCTTGGCCTTGTTGCGGAAGAAGTTCAACGACTTGACGTAAGGCTCGATCTTCTTGGGCGTCGCCGCGGCGTAGTCCCTGGGCTTCGGGAACGCCTTGAACAGTTCAGGCGTCGCTTTGTTCACCGCGACATCGGTGCACTGGGCGCTGAGGATCGTCGCGATCAGCAGCTCGTGCGGCGCGGTGTAGTCGAGCGCGCACTTCGCATCAGGGTACCGCTCGGTCAGCGCATCGAGAATGCGCTTCGCCCGGCGCTTTTCGATCTGATCGACCTTGGGCAGCTCGAAGGGCAGGTCGCGCATCCCCCTGGGGTTGCTCGGCGTCCGCACATCGGTCGCGGTGGGGGGCGTCATGATTCAGGGTCCTTCTTCGTTGGTTTGCGGTCGGTCATCGATACCCCGGTCGCCAACCTCCTCTTGCCGGTCGACTTTCCGAAAGGCCCCGTCTACTGGCGCGTCGAGGCGGTCGACCGCCGCGGACAGGTTCGCGCCACCAGCGACGTCGGGATGTTTGAGCACTACG
>CAYGNN010000176.1:0-3171 GCA_964351165.1 uncultured Phycisphaeraceae bacterium | reverse complement strand
CTCCTTGCGGGGCGTCTTCTGGTCGGCCAGCGAAGCGCCGGTCGCCGCCATCGAGGCGGCGATCGTCAGCAGCAGGATCTCGCTCACACGCCGCGACGTCGGGTGGTCATCGCTGAATCTCACGCGGTACTCGCCGGCGCGCTGCACTTCACCTGCCTTGGCCGCATCCCAGAACTCGTTGACGTTGTGCGTCATCCGGGGCATCAAGACGAAGAGCGCCCAGGACTGCACCGCGATGATCAAGACGAGCAGCAGCAAGCGGAGCTTCGTAGCCAGCCGCCCCATCGAGAGCCCTCCGGCAACGATCGCAGCGCCCAGCGAACCGGCCGCCAGCACGACGCACAGGATCGAGACGAGATCCGAGATCTGGAAGAGCTTGAAGAGCACCTCGCCGGCAGCGATCGGCCAGTGCTCCTTCGGGAACGCGGCGTAGGCGCCCAGCGTCGGGTCGAGGTCCCGCATCGTCGGGAAGGCCACCGCGGCTGCGGCGCCGGTCATCCCGATCGCGCCGAACCAGATCCCGAGCGCGGCAAGGTGGACGGTTTCGGCGAGGGCTCTGGAGCGATTCACAGGGGGCATCTTCCGGCTGAGCGTGCGATCGGGGCGTGGGAGTCGATCCTATGCGAACCGGCCCGAGAAAGTTGCTGGTCAGCAGGCCGAAACGGTGGCCAAGGGGCGTGGATTCGGCCGATTCCGGAGTGCCGGGGCAGGTATACTCCCGCCCTCAGATCCCAGCCCGCCGCGCTCATCACTTCGCGCCGCGGCACACCCAGAACCACAGAGCCGCAATGACCACCGCGACACCGATCAACACCACCATCCGCACGCACCACTGCAACGAGCTCCGCACCGACCACGTCGGCCAGCAGGTCACGCTCGCCGGCTGGGTGGACTCCTACCGCGGCCACGGCGGCGGCCTCGTCTTCATCGACCTCCGCGACCGCAACGGCCTCACGCAGGTCGTCTTCGATCTGGAAGACACCTCCGATCAGGCGATCCTCGACGCCGCGGACAAGCTCCGCACCGAGGACGTCATCCGCGTCTCAGGCCTCGTCCGCAAGCGCGATGGCGGCCCGAACCCCAAGCTGGAGACCGGCGAGATCGAACTCGTCGTCGAGAAGCTCGACGTGCTCAACAAGGCGGTCGGGATCCCATTCCAGCCGACCGACAAGGACAACCTGCCCAACGAGGAGCTCCGCCTGCAGCGCCGCTACCTCGACCTGCGCCGACCGGAGATGCAGCGCATCCTCCGCACGCGGCACGAGGTCGCGCAGTCGATGCGACGCTACCTCGACGAGATGGGCTTCCTCGAGATCGAGACCCCGATCCTCTGCAAGAGCACCCCCGAGGGCGCGCGCGACTTCCTCGTCCCGTCGCGCCTGCAGCCGGGCGAGTTCTACGCGCTGCCGCAATCGCCGCAGCTCTTCAAGCAGATCCTGATGGTCGCCGGCGCTGACCGGTACTTCCAGGTCGCGCGCTGCTTCCGCGATGAGGACCCTAGAGCGGACCGCCAGGCGGAGTTCACGCAGCTCGATATCGAGATGTCCTTCGTTGGTGTTGAGGACGTCATCTCGATGACCTCCGACCTCTTCCGCAAGATCTGGAAGGACGTGCTGAACCACGAGATCGGCGAGATCCCCACGATGCCCTACGCCGAGTGCATGCGCCGATACGGCTCCGACCGCCCCGACACACGCTTCGAGATGGAACTGACCGACTGCTCCGACCTCGCCGCGAAGACCGACTTCAAGGTCTTCACCGGGACTGTCAAGGATGGCGGCGTCGTGCAGGCGATCGTCGCGCGCGGCGCGGCGGAGAAGATGACCCGCAAGATCACCGACGGCTACGCGCCCTTCGTCCAGCAGTTCGGCCTCGGTGGCCTGCCGGTCGTCAAGCTGACCGATGGCGCCTTCACGACTGGCGTTGCGAAGTTCCTCGAGCCGATCGCCTCGGACCTGATCGAGCGTCTGGAGTTGAAGGACGGCGATGTCGTCTTCTTCGGCGTCGGGCAGGAGAAGGTCGCGCAGCGAGGGCTGGGCGAGCTGCGCCTGAAGATCGCCAAGGACCTCGACCTCATCCCCGAGGGCCTGTGGAATTTCCTCTGGGTCGTCGATTTCCCGATGTTCGAGTGGAACGAGGACGAGAACCGCTGGGACAGCCTGCACCACCCCTTCACCGCGCCCAACGTCGAGGACCTGCCCAAGCTCGAGACTGCGCCGGGTGAAGTCCTCAGCCAGGCGTACGACCTCGTCGTCAACGGCTCCGAGATCGGCGGCGGTTCGATCCGTATCCACAGCCCCGAGGTCCAGAGCAAGGTCTTCGAGCTGCTCGGCATCTCGAACGAGGAAGCGGAAATCAAGTTCGGCTTCCTGCTCGATGCGCTCCGTCACGGCGCCCCACCGCATGGCGGGATCGCTGCAGGCCTCGACCGCGTCGTCATGCACCTGTGCGGCACGGAGAACATCCGCGACGTCATCGCCTTCCCCAAGACGCAGACCGGCGCCGACCTCATGACCGCGGCGCCCAGCGAGGCCTCCGACGCGCAGCTCGAGGAGCTGAACATCAAGAGCACCTACGTCAAGGAAGACTGAGCGATCGGGCGCAGGGCGCCAGCGCAGAGCCTTGTTTAGACTCCCTGTTCAATGACCAACGCGCCCCAACAGATCGGCCAGTACCACGTCCAGAGCGAACTCGGCCGTGGCGGGATGGGCGTGGTGTACCTCGCCCATGATTCGAGGCTGGACCGCCAGGTCGCGATCAAGGCGTTGCCGTCGGAAGTCACGGTCGATGCCGAGCGCCTCGCACGCTTCGAGCGCGAAGCCCGCACGCTGGCCCAGCTCAACCACCCCAACCTCGCCGGCATTCACGGCGTCGAGGTCGATGGCGACCAGCGGTTCCTCGTGCTGGAGTATGTCGAGGGCGAGACGCTCGCAGATGTCCTCGAGCGTGGGCCGCTGCCGGTGGATGAATCGCTGCAGGTGTGCGCGCAGATCGCAGCAGGCGTGGAGTCGGCGCACGATGGGGGGGTGATCCACCGCGACCTCAAGCCGGCGAACATCAAGATCACGCCCGACGGCAAGGTGAAGGTGCTCGACTTCGGCCTCGCGAAGTCGAGCGACCCTGTCTCTTCGACGACCAACAGCCAGCTCCCGACGCTGACGACGCCGGTGA
>CAYGNN010000175.1:0-5653 GCA_964351165.1 uncultured Phycisphaeraceae bacterium | reverse complement strand
CGCCAGCCGAGAGTACACCCCTCGAATCGCCCCGAGAGACAATCCGCCTGAAAGGGCGCGTTGTCACTCGGATCGGTGCCGTTTGGGAAAGGCGGAGACACTCGCAAAAAGCGATAGCCCCCGGGAAACACGGCCATATTGGGCCAAGTCTCCGGGGGGCTAACGAACTACCTACCAACTAAGCGGAGAGGGGGGGATTCGAACCCCCGATGCCCCTTGCGAGGCATACTGGTTTTCGAAACCAGCGCGTTCAACCGCTCCGCCACCTCTCCAGATGCTGACGGCCTGGCCGCCTGCGGTCGAGCATGATCCCCACCAACAGTCCCTCGGTCAACCCGAGCGAGTCATTCCGGCGCTCTCAGACCGTCACGCCGCGCTGTGCTTTTTTTTTGAGCCGTCCGCGTGATCGCCATCCAGCGACTCGGCCTCCGGATCGGGGTCTTTCGACGTCCCGATCCACTCCTCGACGCCGAAATCCGCCTTGTCCTCCGCCAGCTCGTCGCTGAGGGTCTTCCCCCACTGCGGCAGGTCCGCGTCGTGCGCCGCCTTCGCCAGCAGGTGACTGCCGGCAGGAGCCGCGACGAAGAGGAACACGATCGTCATCACCGCCTTGGAGATCAGCACCACCGACCCGATGTGGAAACAGGCAGCCAGCAGCATGCCGGTCAGACCCAGCGTCGCGCAGACACTGACCGCGTGGATCCGGTGGAACCCGTCCGGCAGACGGACCACGCCGATCGATCCGATGAACATGAAGAGCAGACCGCCCAGCAGCAGCGCCGCGGCGATCAGGTCCGCCGCGGCTCGCAGCGTGAACCCTTCGAAGAGATCAAACCCGCTCATACGGCCCGCCTCCTTCCGACAAACTGCGCGAAGGCGACCGTTGTCGCGAAGCCCAGGATCGAGAAGATCAGCACCGCGTCGAAGTACAGCAGCGAACGCAGACCGATGGTCAGCAGGATCGCCATACCGACGACGTGCAGCGTGATCGTGTCCGTCGCGATGCCGCGATCGATCAGGGTCGGCCCCTTGATCATCCGCATCATGCACAGACCGAAGGAGAGCACGAGCATCACGATGCCAGCGTCCACAACGAGGAACAGGATCGTCTCCGCCGCCTCCTCAGCAGGGGTGCTGGCGACCGAGACGTCGATCCCAACAGCGTCGTGCGAACCAGCAGCAGCCTCGCCATGCCCCCCACCACCAGCAGCGAGCGCAGGCGACGCGACAACCGCGAGCATCGCCAGCATCAGGATCAGGATAGACATTGAGATTCGGTTCACGCGAAGACTCCCTTGCGGAGGCCGTTCCAGAGGTCATCGATCTCCCGGATCGCGCTGTCGCGGTCCTGCGCGTACATGCAGTGGACGTAGAGCCAGCGCTCGTCGGGGCTGATGTCGATCACCAGCGTCCCAGGCGTCAGCGTGATCGAGTTGGCGAGCGTCGTCCGCTCGATCTCCGACATCCCAGCGATCGGGTAGCGGATGATCCGCGGCTTCTGGTGCATCTTGGGCGTCAGCACCTCCCAGGCGACCTGCAGGTTCGTGACGATCAGCAGCTTGCAGAAGTACCCCATGAACCAGAGCAGCCGCCAGGCGTTGGCGATGTACCGCTCGCCGCTGGTCGCGCGCGAGTACGCGCTCACGACGAAGGCGCCGATGATGAACCCGCCGATGAAGTTCCAGCCGTCAAACGTGCTGAGCGCACACCAGACGACCGCCAGGACAATGTTCAGCAGGAACCGGATCAATGGTGACCCTCCTCTTCCAGGTGGTCGGATTCGGTCGCCGCGGCCTCCGCGTGCTCCTCGTCATCCGAGCCCAGCAGCGCCTCGGCGCGGGGCGGAAAAACGTTGCGGCCGAAGACCGCGTTGACATACATCGTCGGCTCGCTCAGCCCGGCAGTCGCGCCGTCGGTGATCTTCATCGCAGGACCGGCGCCCAGGCCCATCGCCAGCGAGGCGACCACCAGAATCAGCACCGCGAAGTAACCGGGCCTCGTCTGCGCCGTCAGCAACCGCGCGGAGGGGTACGTCGTCGAGGGCCGCGCCGTGCGAGGCGGCGACCAGAACGCCAGCGACCACACCTTGGCGATGACCACCAGCGTCAGCACGCCGGTGACAAGCCCGATCCCGGTCAGGATCCAGTTCGTCGTCCCGCCGATGCGGATGCCCTCGCCCAGGATCAGCACCTTCCCGAAGAACCCGGAGAAGGGCGGCAGCCCCACCAGGCTCATCCCCGCGATCAGGAACATCGCGCCCAGCCAGGGCGAGCCCTTGCAGAGACCGCCGATCTTCGAGAGGTCATCCGTGCCAGCCTTGATCTCGATCAGGCCGCAGCAGAGGAAGAGCGCCGTCATCACGAGCATGTGCTGCGCCATGTAGTAGAGCGTCCCGCTCAGCGAGGCGTCCGACAGCAGCACGATCCCGAAGATCAGGTACCCCATATGGCTCACGAGCGTGCACGCCAGGATCCTGCGGATGCTCGAGAGCGGCAGCGCCGCCATGATCCCCAGCAGCATCGTCGCGCCAGCGACGTACGCCAGCACGTGCGGCAGCCAGTTCGCAGTCATCTCACGAACGCCAGGCGCCGCGAAGATCATCGGGTACAGCCGGCACATCGAGTAGATGCCGACCTTCGTCAGCAGCCCGCTGAACATCGCGCAGATCGCGATGGGGCTGGTGTGGTACGTATCAGGCAGCCAGAACCACAGCGGGAACACCGCCGCCTTCAGCGCGAAGACGAAGACCAGCATCACCGATACCGCGAAGAACCCGGTAGGCAGCGGCGTACCCGTCACCAGCGCCTCGGAAACGAGCCGCGCCAGGTCCGCGTAGTTCAGCGTGCCCATCATCCCGTACATGAGCCCCGCGCCGAGCACGAAGATCGTCGAACCGATCAGGTTCAGGATGACATACTTGTACGTCTGCGCGAGCTGCTGCCTCGTCGCGCTGATGCAGATCAGCGCGTAACTCGACATCAGCATGATCTCGAATGCAACGAAGAGGTTGAACAGGTCGCCGGTGAGGAACGCGAAGTTCACGCCCATCATCAGCAGGTGGAAGAGCGGGTGGAACCACCCCTTCTCGATCCTTGGGCGGATCGATCCGAACGAATGGATGTACGCCGCAAGCCCCACCAGATTCGCGGAGGCGATCAGCAACCCGCTGAGCGAATCGAAGATCACGCTGATCCCGAAGGGCGCCGCCCAGCCGCCGACCTGCTGGACGAAGATCCCAGCAGGCTGCAGCGCAAAGAGCCACCCGATCGACATCATCGCGCAGGCGATCAGCGAGGCCAGCCCCACGAAACGCTGCGCGATGACGTGCCCTCGCAGGCAGGTCGTCGCGATGCCAGCGAACATCGGGGTAGCGACAAGCAGGATGATCCAGGTCATTTCCATAATTCGTATGCTCGGTGTCGCCCGTCAGGCGCCCTTTGCCTCCGTGCGCGCGCCGTCGATCAGGAACACCGGAGCGCCCTCT
The DNA here is from genome assembly GCA_964351165.1 of uncultured Phycisphaeraceae bacterium. GTDB lineage: Bacteria > Planctomycetota > Phycisphaerae > Phycisphaerales > UBA1924 > JACKHE01. The sequence continues at coordinate 2,169 of CAYGNN010000175.1, read as the reverse complement.
TTCGCCAGGTCGTCGATCCACATCTCGTGCGTCCGGCGGTACGTCGCCACCAGCAGCGTCAGCAGGAACGCCACCACGGCGAACCCGATGACGATCGCCGTCAGGATCAGCGCCTGCGGAAGCGGGTCAACCATCGTCTGCCCAGTGCCGAGCACAGGGGGCCCCTTCGCCTTGATCAACCCGTCAACGCGCATCAGGGGCGCCCCGCTCATCGCGAGGATGCCCAGGTTCGCGCCGTGGCCGATCAGGAAGACGCCCATCGCGACTTCCTTCAGCTCCTTGCCGAGCAGCAGATAAAAACTCACAGCGAAGATCACGCCGACACAGATCGAGAGCAGCAGCGTCATTCCAGTTCCTCCAGCAGCCGGTTGATGATGCCCACGCTCACGCCCACGACGACGAAGAAGACGCCGAGATCAAAGAACGCCGCGCTCGCCCAGTGGTAGGGGTCGCTGTCGCCACGCGCGATGTAACCGGTCGCGCTATGCAGGAATTCAGCGCCGAAGAGCATCGGGACCGCCGCAGTCAGCAGCGCGATCAGCAGACCCACCGCGATGCACAACGCCGGCGTCAGGGGCTTCATCCCCTTCATCACGCTCGGGCCGAACGTCATCCGGTACACCGCCAGCGCCACCGACGCCACCAGGCCTGCGATGAACCCACCGCCAGGCTCGTTGTGCCCCTTGAAGAACTCGTACCCTGCGAAGATCAGCGCCAGGGGCAGGATCAGCTTCATCGTCGTCTTGAGCAGCGGCGAGGACAGCGTCACCTGCCTGCCGTACTCCACGCCGCGGTGATCGAACCGCGCCGCGAACTCCGTCGAGCTCCGCTGGCTCGCAGTCGGCTTGAACCGGCTCGCAGGAACGACGGACAGGATCGCGAAGACCCCCATCGCCGCGATCGCCAGCACCGTGATCTCACCCATCGTGTCGTAGCCGCGGAAGTCCACGAGCGTCACGTTCACCACATTGTTCCCGCCGCCGCCGCGCGCGTACTCCGCAGCAGCGACCTGCACGCCATCCTCGTACACAGGCGGCGTGATCATCTCGCCGTGGTAGGCGTTCGCCTCGAACCAGTCGCCCAGGCGATAGACCTCAGGCGATGTTTCGACGAACCCGCCGATCGCCAGCACCAGCCAGCCCATCGTCACGCCCAGCACGCTGCCGAAGATCGCGCGCCCCAGACGCCCGCCCTTGGGCCGTTGCGGCGCCTCCTCAGGGAGCATCCGAAGCACCAGCAGGAAGATGAGCACCGAGATGATCTCGAACATCATCTGCGTCATCGCCAGGTCCGGCGCCTGATACAACAGGTACATCGCGGTCACCGCGAAGCCGCACGTGCCGAGGATCAGCACACGAACAATCCTGCTCCGCACCATCGGGATCATCAGCGCCGACAGCACGATCAGCGACGCGAATCCGACCGACGCGAGGATCAGCCCGATCCGTGCGTTCCACAGGTCGTGCGAGATCACCGGCTTGTGCAGACCGGCGTCGCCGCCCATCGTCGCCCAGAGCCCGATCAGCAGCGCGACAACCATCGCGTAGACGTAATGCCGGAAGTTGCCCGTCTGCATGCAGCGGAAGACGAGCCAGCCGAGCCGTTGCAGCCCGACGTACACGCCGGGGAACATCTCGTTGTGCGGATCATCGATCGGCTTCCGCCAGAGCGACGTCAGCCCGAGGGCGATGCCAAGACCGATCGCGATCCCGGACATGTACAGCGGAGGGCTCGGATGGCTGAGCACGTACCAGAGCGTGGGCAGGTGATCCCACGATCCCATGTTCGTCTCGACGTGCCCGACGAAGTCGCCGAACCAGCCCGGCGCGATGCCGCCAACAAACTGCAACGACACGATGAGCGCCGCCGGCAGCCAGATCCACCAGGCCCAGAACCCGCGTTCGTGGTGATAGAGGTGATCGTCTTCCTTACCGGGCTTGTCGTGCCCGGAGTCATGCGTGATCGGGTTGTCCGAACGAGCGTGGGCGCCGTCTTCGAGGCGCCCGGACTGCTCGGCCGGGACGCGGGCCGCGAACGTCGTGAAGATGCGCACGAAGATCGCCACGTTGCACACCGCCGTCAGCACGATCATCACGCCGATCGCCCAGAACCAATCGCTCGTCTTCGTCGCCCAGTACACCTGGTACAGGAACGCTTCCTTCATGGTGA
>CAYGNN010000174.1:0-5672 GCA_964351165.1 uncultured Phycisphaeraceae bacterium | reverse complement strand
CAATCCGCCGAGCGCGATCGCTGGCAGCACCCAGCGCGCGGTTCCTTCTCTGGGGCGGCTGCTCATGGCGCGTCGAACCCATGCGAGCGGAGGATCGACTGCCCCTCGTCGCTGGTGAGGAACGCGAGGAAGGACGCCGCGGCTTGTGGGTTCGGCGCCTCGTTGCAGACAGCGCCGAGGTAGGTCGGTCCTGTATCGGCGCCTTCTGGCAGCGGGAAGATGCGCAGGAATCCGGTGGGCAGTGTTCTGGCGTCGGTCGCGTAGACGATCCCGGCGTCGGCCTCGCCCATGGCGACGCGCGTCAGCACGCCGCGGACGGATTCTTCCTGGGAGAGCGCGCGCGCTTCGGCGCTTTCGAGGATGTCGAGGTGTTCGCAGACGTCGCGCGCGAACCTGCCGGCGGGGACGTGGGGACCAGCGAGCGCGAGGCGCCAGGCGTTGGTCAGCGCATCGGTGGCGTCGCTCAATGTGGTGTCTGCAGGGGCGATGACGACGCACCGGCCGGAGGCGATGGCGGTCGGCTGGCTGGTCAGCGCGCTGACGCGATGCATTTGCACGTCGTCTGCGGAGAGGAAGAGGCCAGCAGGGGCGCCGCCTTCGATCTGGGCGGCGAGCACCTGCGAGCCTGCGAAGGAGCAGTCGATCCTGGCGTTGGGGTGCGCCTGCTCGAAGGCCTCGGCGGCCTCAGTCAGGGCCTCGGTGAGGGAGGCCGCGGCGAGGACGATGGTCGTAGACCTGGGCTGCGTCGCGGGCGATCCGCAGGCCAAAACCGAGAGCATGATCGCGGAAATCAGCATCAAGGCGGCGATCTGGAGGGGGCGGGAAACCATCAGGAATGGGGCTCCGGGGTGCGTCAGAGCGAACCTTATGGGATCTGGGGGCGTTTGGAGGGCAGGACAGGCCTGGATGCCTGCGGATGGATGAAATCCTTGACACAAGATTAGTAATCACTATCTTGTAATCAAAGGGGGCATCGATGAGCCACAGCCACGACGACCTGCAGGCCCAGATCAACGACCTTGCCAGGCGGATCACCCAACTGGAACGGCGGGCGGGCGATTCGTCGCTGGATACTCCGGTCGAGGTTGCTCCCCCGGCTCCCCCAACTCCCCAGACTCCCCCGGCGGTTGAGATCCCCAAGCCACCGACTCCCGATGAAAAACGCGAAGCGCTGGAGCGTCTGACCGCGATGCGCGAGCGGGCTCTCGCTGAGCGGACGCCGGAGCAGATCTTCGCTTTGGAGAAGCCGAGCAGGCCGACCTCGCCCAAGCGGGACAAGGCAGGCGCCAGGCAGGGGCTCAACGTGGAGCAGTTCGTCGGCGCGAAGCTCTTCGCGGTCGTCGGGTCGCTGGTGATCGTGGTCGGCGCGGCGCTGCTGCTCAAAGTTGCCTGGGACGCAGGATGGTTCAACATGCTGTCGGATGGGGCGAAATGCGTGAGCGGCGCTGTGTTCGGCGCGCTGCTGCTTGTCGCTGGCGAGGTCGCGCGGCGGAAGATCAACGCCTTCGCGTCGATCGGATGCACGGCGGCCGGCATCGGTGTGCTGTACGCGAGCGCGTTCGCGGCGTATGGGTTCTTCGGATTGATCGGGCACGAGACCGGCTTTGCGCTGCTGGCCGCGGTGGCGGCGCTGGGCGTGCTGGTCGGGGCGCGCGCGCGGATGGCGTCGGTCTCGGCGCTGTCGATCGTTGCGGCGTATGCCGTGCCTCTGTTCTTTCTGGATGTTGAGCCGAAGCCGCTGGTGCTGCCGGTGTACCTGTCGTCGATCCTGCTGATCGGGCTGACGCTGAGCGGGATGCTTGGGCGGAACTTTGTATTGCTGCGATCGCTCGTCTGGTGGGGCACGGTTATTTTCGGCGGCGCCTGGGCGATCCTGGGCGGCACGGATCACCTGGCGATCGCGCTGTGTTATCTGGGGTTCTCGTGGGCCGCGATCCACGCGGAGCTGCTGATCAGCGCGGCGCGCCGGGGGTTGACCGGTGAGGACAAGCCGAGCACGGCGCTGGATTCGTGGCGCGCCGTGCGGCCGATCGCGTCGTCCTTCAGCGTGACGGCGTGGGCGGCACTGCTGGGGAGCGTGGCGGTCTTCGATGCGACCGGCGAGTCGTGGGTGGTCTCGGCGTTCCTCGCTGGCGCGATGGGTGTGCTGGCGGTCGTCTTCGGCGATGGGCTCCGGTTCCTGCGCGAGACACCGGCGGATGACACGCGGCGGTTGTCGTGCGTCTTCGCGGTCGAGTGCGGGGCGCTGGTTATCGCGGCGGTGGCGCTGGGGTTGGCAGGATGGCTGGAGGTCACGGCGTGGATCGCGCTGGGCGCCTCTGCGGTGCTGGCCGGGAGGCTGCTCCGGGCGAGGCCATTGGATGTGTATGGGTTGGTGGTGCTGACGCTGGTTTCGTGCCGGATCATCACGATCGACCATTACTTCAACGCGATCGATACCGATTCCACCGTCTGGCTGGGGATGCACCTGACGCGGTGGTCGGTGCTCGTCGCGACGTGCGCCGGCGCCTGGGCCTTCGCTGGCTGGTTGCTGCTGCGGAGCGTGCGCGGTCTCGCGTACGAGTTTGCGTGGCGATCGATCGGCCGGGCCTGCGTCGCGATCGGGATCACGCTCTTTTTCGCGGCGGGGCTGCACGAAGAGACGACGAACCTGGCGACCATCTGGCTGGTGCTGGGCTGCGCCGGCGCGACGCTCGCGGCATCGCGCTGGCTGCGCTCCGATGGCGTTCGGATCTACAGCCTGCTCGGCCCCGGATTTTGGGGATTCCTGGGTGTGGTAGCGCTCTTCCTCCAGTCAGAGCCGGACCGGGCGCTGACGGTTGACGGCGCATCAACCGTGCTGGCCTGGACCGCGTTTACGCCTGCGGTGCTGGGCGCGGTGGTGTACTGGTTCGCAGCGGCGGTGCTGCTGACGCGCGATCGGGCGCGGGAGTGGTGGAGCAAGGGGGTCCCCTGGTGCGTCGCGCCTGGGTTGTTCTGCCTGTTCCTGACGGCAAGACACCCTGAATCAGCGTACTGGGCGAGCGCGTGGGCGTGGCTGGCGATGACGCTCATCGTGTGGTCGGCGCACCGGTTGACGCCTGCGCTGGCGTTGCGCCGCTGGGCGCTGGCCGGCGCGATCGCGGCGGCGCTGATGTGGGCCGAGGCGTTCGCGACCGCAGGGTGGAGCCGGTTTGGCGATGCGCCGCTGGCGCATCATGGGCTCTGGCAGGGGTTGGCGATCGGCGCTGCGATGCTCGTCATCGCGGTGCGCAACGCCAGGCGGGAGGAACCGGTGACCACCGCGATGCTCTGGGCGATGACCGGCGCTGCGGCGTCGGTGGGGCTCACGCTCTGGGCGACGTCGCTGGAAGCGGGGCGGATCGCGGAGCTGTACACGACGCAGGAGATGAGCCGACGCGCTGCGGTGTCGATCTGGTGGGGCGTCTTCGCGATCGGGCTGATCGGCGCCGGGTTCTGGCGGAACATCCCGCTCGTCCGCCACGCTGGGCTGGGTCTGCTGGCGGTGGCGACGAGCAAGGCGGTGATCTTCGACCTGGTCGATGTCCCGGCGGGTTGGCGCGCGGTGAGCTTCCTCGCGCTGGGCCTAATGATGCTCGCGGTTGGGCTGGTCTACGCGAAGGTGTCTGCGTCGGTGGCTGGTGAGCAGCGCGGAGAAGGATCAGGGGCAGATTGATCCGAAGTCAGCGATCAGGATGCCGAGGTCTGCGGTGTCCACGATGCCGTCTCCGTTGATGTCTGCGGCCGGTTCAGTTGAACCGAACCCTGCGATGAGGATGCCAAGATCAGCGGTGTCGGTCAGGCCGTCGCTGTTGAGGTCTGCCGGGCGTGCGCAGCGGCCGAAGACGACGTAGCAGGCGCCACCGATCGAATCTTCGAACGGCCTGGCGCCATGCGCGAGGATGATCAGGTCATCGATGCCATCGCCGTTGATGTCCCCGGCGGATGAGACCGAACGGCCGGAACGGTCGAGCTCGTTCTCGCCAATGCAGACAAATCCGTTGGCGCCGTTGAGCGAAGACAGCTCCAGGGCCCCTCCAGCGCCGATCGATTGGCTGCCGAAGACGATGTAGGTCTCGCCGCTGTTGATCTTCCCGCCGGGGTCGGCTTCCCACGCGCCGATCAGCAGGTCGCCGAAGCCGTCATGGTTGATGTCGCCCGCCGCGGCGACCGAGAATCCGCTGCTGTCATCGGGGTCGATACCTCGGCAGGCGAAACCATTGGCGCCATCGAGTGTCGCCAGTTCGATCGCGCCGGTGGCGCCCGCGTTGGGGCCGCCGAAGATGACGTAGCTTTCGCCGGATTCCGGGCCGTTCGGGTTGGCGCCTGCCGCGCCGATGATGATGTCCGCGTAGCCATCGCCGTTGATGTCGCCTGCGGTGTCAACGCTCCTGCCGCTGTTGTGGTTCGCGGCGATCCCTTTGCAGACGAACCCGTTGGCGCCGTTCAGATCGTCGAGATCGATCGCGGCCGTGGCGACGATCATGTCCGAGCCGAAGACGAGATACGTTTCGCCGCTGGCGGACCCGTTGGGGTCTGCCTTTCTGGCGCCGATCAGATAATCACTGAGGCCATCGCCGTTCACGTCTCCGGCGGATGCGACCGATGACCCGCTGTTGTCGTAGGCGTCGATCCCGTTGCAGGCGAACCCTGAGTATCCGTTGACCGAGTACACGTGGACCGTGCCGCCGAATCCGATGCCTGGCGAACCGAAGAGGACGGTGGTCCGGCCGGCCGAGGGAGCATAAATACCAGCGGGAGAAGCGAAATGGGCTGCGATCAGCAGGTCGTCAGAGCCGTCCCCGTTGACGTCTCCTGCGCCGGCGACGGAGTTCGCGCCGTAGGCGTAGGAATGGTTCCCGATGCAGCGGAAGCCATCGGATCCGTCGAGGGTAGAGAGATCGACCAGCCCGTCCGCACCGATCTGAGTGCTGCCGAACACGATGTAGGCCATGCCGGTGTTGAGGACGACACCCGTATCCGCGTTCGGGGCTCCGATCAGGAGGTCATCGAACCCATCGCCGTTGATGTCGCCGGCTGCCGCGACCGAGTAACCGCAGAAATCTTGCGCTGCGACTCCGAAAAATCTGAACCCATCAGAGCCGTCAAGTGCAGAGATGTCGATCGCCCCATCGGCGCCGACACCGGGGCCGCCGAAGACGACAACACCTCCGCCAGCCAGTTCTCCGTTGTGGGGTAACTCCGCAGCGCCGATGATCAGGTCGTCGTGCCCATCGCCGTTGACATCGCCGGCATTCGAGACCGCGCTGCCGATCCAATCGCCGGGCATCGTGCCGTGGATGACGAACCCATTGGCGCCGTTGATTGAACGCAGTTCGAACACGGCGCTGAATGGCTCTGCCGCAACCGGAGTCGCAGCGCCTGCGAGCAGGAAGATCGCGGCGGTGGTCCTGCCTGGGCTTCTGGTGTTGATGGTCATGATCGCCCCTGGGCGTGTTAGGTCGAGTCTGTGGTTCGCATGGGGCAACGGCCCGATGCGCGGGGGTGGATCAATCCTCTGTCTGCTGATCGGCCTGACTTCTGGATCGGCATCATGTCGTTCCGCGGTCGAGAAGCGGGGAATGGTTGTTGGGAATCGCGACTTTCTGTACCCTCTCCCGGTCGGGGGCACGCCGCTCCCGGTGGTGACCAGGCGGCCTGTTTCCCGAGCG
>CAYGNN010000173.1:0-5698 GCA_964351165.1 uncultured Phycisphaeraceae bacterium | reverse complement strand
GAATGCCCGGCGCGGTCGATCCGCCAGATCCGGACCAGGTCGCGTTCGTAGTCGGTGGTCAGCAGCGTGGCTCCGGCGCGATCGAAGGCCATCGATGAGGGCGGGCCATCGACCGCGACTTGATCCGCGACTTCCAGTGCGCCGGTCCTCGGATCGACCCGGAAGAGCGAGATCGCGCCGCCGGAACCGAGGTTGAAGTCCACGGTCACCACCGCGAGCATGTCGCCCTCGGGGCTCATCGCGCTGGCCGTCGCGGCGCCTGCGATGTTGAACCCTCCCAGCCAGCGGGCGCCGTGTTCTTCATCGAAACTCACGATGGAAACAGCCGCGGGGCTCTCCGTCGCGCGGGAGCCGAAGGACGTCCCGAAGACCACCATCGCGCGCTCGTTGGGCGTCCAGTGCCCGCTCTTGAGCGTCACGCCCTCGATCGGCATCGCGGAGAGGTCCACGCTGATCCGGCGCAGCCCCATCGACTGGGCGCCATCACCACGGACGGTGAAGAACCCGATGGGGATGAGCCCTTCCGCGAGCACCGCCAGCCGCCTGCCGGAGGGGCTCCATTCAACCGCGGTCGGCTTGACGCCTGGCATCGGCCACACGGTCGGCGCGCCGAATCCATCTCCGCTGATGGGGACGATCGCGACCTGCTCCTGATCAGGCAGCGCGACAGCGACCAGCGTGTTGTCGCGCCGCCACGAGACCTGGCCGACACGAGAGTCGAACTCGACCGTGTCGATGATGACCGGCCTCGGACCAGCGAGATAGATCATCTGCAGGACGCCGCTGTTGGCGCCGATCGGGACGAGCGCCCACGCGCCGTCAGGGCTGAGCGTGAGGAGCCCGCCGTTGCCGACGCCCTCGCAAGGGATCGACGCCTGCTTCACCTGGACCTGGGCGCCATCGCCGGAATCGACGTCCGGGATCGGGAGTTTGAGCATCGTCAGCGTGGAGTTGGGCGCCCCATTGGCGCCTCGGTCGAGCGTCACGATCCAGTCACCGATGACGCCGGCGCTCGGCGCCGGCGATTGTTCGGCGCTCGGCGTCGCATCGGAGGTCTGCGGCGCGGAGGCGCAGCCGAACGCGAGCGTGAGAGCGCTCGCGAATGCCAGGGCCGCAACACTGATCCGTTTGGGTGAACGTGAGAATCCTTGACGCATGGCTGACCTCCTGCTGGGGACAGACCAGTGGCAACACAACAGCGTGACCACCGCCACAGGTCCACAACCAATTATCGGCTCGCACCTGCGGATCGGTTGCACTATTGGGCCGGATTGCCGGGACCAGCAGGGTTTTCAGGCAGGACGGCGGTCAGGTCCAGCGTCGAGCCAGGTGGCTCGATCGGCCCGGCGCCTGGCCTGAACTCCCGCAGGACGTTCACCAGACGCGACAGGTCCGCCGGGATGGGAGCGGTGAAGGTCATCCGCTCGCCGGTTTTGGGATGATCGATCGTGAGCGTCGTCGCGTGCAGCGCCTGCCGGTCGAGGACCATCTCGCCGCCCTCGGCGATCGCCTCACGGTCCGCTTTGTTGCGCCCAAGGCGCGCGCTCGTCGCCGGCTTCCCCGAATACATGTCATCGCCAACGAGCGGGTACCCCAGGTGCGTCATGTGGATGCGGATCTGGTGCGTGCGGCCTGTCTTGAGTTCGAGCTCGACCAGCGAGTACCCCTCGAAGCGTTCGCGGACCCTGTAGATCGTCAGCGATGGCTTGCCCATTTCGTCGTAGCGGACGACGTACTTCTCGCGCAGGCCTTTAGCAGTGCTCTGGTGCGGGCCGAGGGGCGCATCGATCTGGTCCATCACCGGCTCGACCTCGCCCTGCACGATCGCGAGGTAGCGCTTGTCGGTGGTGCGCAGTTCGAACTGCCGGCCGAGGCGCCAGTGCGCTTCCTCATCCTTGGCGAAGACGATCACGCCGGAGGTGTGCCGATCGAGACGGTGGACGACGCCCGGTCGAGCGTTCTCAGCGCCGACGTTCGACAGCGCGCCGCCGGTATCGGATTCGTGCTGGAAGTGCCACGCGAGCGCGTTGAGCATGGTGCCCTTGTTGTGGCTCCGCGCCGGGTGGACGATGATGTCCGGCTGCTTGTTGATGACGATGATCTGCTCATCTTCGTACAGCACATCCAGCGGGATCTCTTCCGGCTGGATCTCTTTCGCCGGCGGCGGCGGGATCACGACCTCGACGACATCACCGAGCCGCAACGAAGTGGACGCCTTGGCCGGTTTGCCATTGACGGTGACGCCGCCCTCGGTGATCAGCCGCTGGAGCTGATTCCGGCTCATGAAATCGATGCGGTCCTTGAGGTACCGATCCAGGCGCTTGCGGAGATCGCGCCCCAGCGTGAAAGTCGCGCGGCGCAGCCCGTCGTCTTCGCCTGTCAGTTCTTCTGCTTTGGCCGCTTCCCGGAGGGCCTCAGGGTCCACCTTGCCGCCCGGCTTGATCAGCGGGCGCGGCTCTCCAGGAGCTGGGGGGTCTTCGCTCACTGCCCTTCTTCGTCGCCCTCGCCCGCGGCGTCATCCGCAGGGGGCGTCGCGCCGGCGTCAGCGCCGGTCAGGTCCGGGGCGTCGATCGGGGCGATCGCCTCTGGCTCTTCCTCCGCTGGCTCGATCAGCTCCTCGCTGAGCATCCGGCTGCGGATCGCGGTGATGTCGTCCGGCGTTTCGCCATACATCGCGATGGGGCCGCGCATCTGCGCGAGGACGGAGAGCTCCGCGTAGCTGGGGAGCATGTCCATCGTGACCAGCTCGTCCACCTTGGCGAGGCGCTCTTCCGCCTGCCGCTTGAGGTCTGTGTAGCCGCTCTTCTCGAGCAGCGCGATGAGTTCGTTCAGCTCCGCCTTGGCGCCATCGGCGTCCTGGAGCGAGATCAGCGCCGAGACCCGGCCCGACCTGGCGTTCAGCGCGTTGATCGACGTCGAGCCCTTTCCGACGCGGTCCACGATCTGGGTGTACAGCGCCGCTGCTTCGCTGACCATCTCGTTGGCCTTGTCGCCTTCGAGGAAGTCATCCTGGTTCATCGGGTCGCCGCCTGGAATGAGCGCCTTGCGGCCGGCCTCCAGCTTGATCGCCGCGGCGTTGAGCATCGCCTGCTCCCAGACGGAATCGATCCCGCTGTGCTCCTTGGCGAGCGCAACGAGGTTGTCGGGGCTGCCGGTCGCGACCTCCGCTTCCAGCTCGACGAGCGCCGTGTCGAGGCTCCGCTCCTTGTACTCATCCCAGCGGGTCTTGCCGACCCACGCGGCGGCGACGAGCAGCACCACCATGAGGATGCGGAACCCCCACTTGTTCAGCCAGTCGATGAGCTCCTGATTGAGCCTGGATTCCTCCAGACCGGCGCCTTCGGTGATCCTGGTTTGACGATCGTCCATGTGGGTTCGTATCCGTCCGGGGTTGAAGCGGTTGCGGGGTCCGCCCCGCGTCAGGGCGAACGGGCAAGCGTAGGACGCCCCGGACGCCCCTGCAAGACATCCTGGGGCCAGTTACCGAGGGCGGGCCGGGAGCCTCGGATCAAACCGCCAGGGGCCCTGCCATTGCAACGATTCCGCCGGGACGATGGCCACTCGCAGGGCTTCCGCCAACGCTGCAAGGCCCTCGCCTGTCTTGGCGCTGGTCGAAACGTCGGCGCCCTCGACGCGGCCCAGATCATCGCGGAGGCCGACCCTCAGCACCTGAGCCCCATCCGGAATCGGCAGGCGATCGGCATCGATGAATCCGGAATCCGCATCGCCGCAGAGGACGACCGCGTCCGCCTCTCGGATGACGTGCGCCGCTGCGGATTGCGCCGCATCGTCGAGATCGCTTGTCGCTCCAGACTCGGAAAGCCCCGGCGTGTCGATCCAGCGGACGACAACGGCATCCATCCCGGCGCCAAGGCGGATGGCGACACCGACGTGATCGCGGGTCACGCCGGCCTCATCCGCGACGAGCGCGATGCGCGCGCCGGCGAGCGCGTTGCACAGGGCGCTCTTACCGATGTTCGGCTTGCCAACCGCGACGACGGTCGGCGCTTCGATCAACCGATTCAGGACCCTGGAATGCTCCGCGATGTCCTGCTCATCCGCCTTGTCATTCCACCGTGACAACTGCGCCAGCAGCCTCGGGACTGCGGCGGGGCTCGCGGCTCGCGCGATCGCTTCCAGCGCGAGCGCTTCGACTTCGTCTTCCGCTTCAGGCCAGCCGATCGGATCTTGACTGATCGGAACGCCGAGGGATCGGAGCTGATCGAGCAAGCCATCAACAACCGCCGGGCCGCCGTGCGGCATCAGTTGGAGGCAGGACTCCGACCACCGGACGAGCAGGCCCCGATCGACGCCGCACAGGTCGGACAGGCGGCGATCGCCTGTTCGCAACGGCGCAGCGCCGATCGCCTCGAGCGCGGCATCGACGTCACCATCGATCTGGATGATCGCGATCGCGCCTGGGACGCGTGGGGTGACCAGTCGCGCGCGCATCGTGTGTTACCTGGAGAGTTCTTCGGCTTCGTCGCCGGTCAGCGCCGCCTGGTACGCGATCGCGATGCCACGGAGCGCCAGATCAGGCACGACGCGGTCGATCAGGTCGTCGCCATCGAAGAGCAGCGGCGCATCGCCTCCGGTGGCGATGATGAGGGGGTAGGCGCCGTACCGCTCGGCGTAGCGCTCCGCGAGCAAGCGGACAGCGCCGCGGATGCCGTACACCGCGCCGTTGAGCATCGCCTGCTTCGTGTCCTTGCCGAACGGCTCAGCGTCGTCCGGTTTCTCGATCGTCAGGCTGGGCAGCGCCGGAGCGCCGTCGTGCAGTGCCTTGAGCGACATCGCAGCGCCAGGCAGGATCGCCCCACCCTGGAAGACGCCCTCGCCATCAACGAAGTCCACCGTCACCGCGGTGCCAGCGTCAACGACGACGCACGCCTGTTCCAGCAGCTTGAACGCGCCGGCGGCGGCGAGCAGCCGGTCGAAGCCTGTCCCTGCAGATGCTGGCAGGCTCGACGCGATCGAGGGCGGGATGTCCGCGCCGATGCGGTGCACCTCGCCGGTGATGCGGTCATCGCCGATCACCAGGTCGAGCAGCTCGTGCGAGACCGGCTCGTTCCCTGATGCGATGACAATCGGGGCGGCTTCGAACCCTGCGATCGCGTCCACAGCGCCGCGCAGGTCCGCGACCGGGAAGCGCGCGTAGTCGAGGATCTCACCAGCGACGGCGCGGGCGACGTTGATCGTCGTGTTGCCGACGAGGACGGTGATCAGGTTGATGCCGATGGGTGTTGTTTCAGGCTGCATGGCCCGAAGTCTAGGCCGTCGCAGCGGAACGACCGAGCGCCCGCTGCTGGTCCGCCTTGATCGCGTCAACGAGCAGCCCGAGCAGCCGCTTGGCGTGGGGACCGACACCGCCGCAGCCGACCTGCTCGCCGTCGAGACTGGTGACGCTGGTCACCATCGCGGTGGATCCGACGAGCAGGACTTCTTCCGCACGGCGGAGTTCTTCGACCGGCAGTGGCCTGACCTCGATCGCTGGGTCCGCGCCGAGCACGAGCGCCCTGGTGACGCCCTCGAGCATCGGGGGTGTGCCAAGTTCAGGCGTCACAACCTTGCCATCGATCACGGCGAAGACGTTGGACGCGGTCGCTTCGCTGACGAGGCCCTCGCGCACGAAGACCGCTTCCTCGGCGCCCTGCTCCGACGCCTCGATCGCGCCGACGATGTTCGCAGACAGCGCGAT
>CAYGNN010000172.1:1116-5702 GCA_964351165.1 uncultured Phycisphaeraceae bacterium | reverse complement strand
AGGCTGGGCCTGGCGAATTCGACGACGCTCTCAGGGCGGCTGATCAGCAGGGGGTTGGCGATCAGGACGGGGAGGTCTTTGGACGCGGCGAGTTCGAGGGTCTGCATGCACCGGTCGTCGGTGGGGCGGACGCCCTGATCGGCAGGGGCGAGGGCGAGGCCTGAGCAGCCGAGCTCGATGGCCTGGTCGATGTCTTCGGCGACGGTGTCGGCGGTGGCGTCGATGGCGGCGAAGCCGACCCGGCGGGTGGGCTCCTGGTTGACGAAGTCGGCGATGGTCTCGGCGGTGACGTGGTGGCCGAGTCGGTCGCAGCGTTCGCCGATGACGACTGCTGCGTCAACGCACTGGGTCGCTGATTCGAAACTGGCGTTGATTGCGGCGCCTGGGGTCGGCTCGGCGTACGGATCTGATGGATTGGTGATCCGGGTGCGGAAATCAATGACCATGCTGTACTTCTCCGGGCGGGTCCGGGGTTGTCCCGGTTCTCGCCTCAGGCTCCGGATCTGGCCGTCCTCGGTGGGCGGCGCTCCATATGGATGTGGAACACTGGTGTATCGTACCGCTGCCGTCGGCCCCAGCAATATCGCGGGGTGGAGAAACTTGCGCCTGGGTTCGGCGATTGTTAGCGGTCGCTATGGTTCGCGCATGGCGCTGTGCGTGCGGCTTGTCCGGTGTGATTGCGGGTCTACACTCTGCGGCTCAGCGGAACGGGCAGCGCCTGTACTGCTGGGTGAACAATTTCGCTTGAACCGATTACCGGGATCCGGCGCCGATTGGCCGATTGGCGTGTGCTCTGCTTGTTGCGGGGCGGGACCGCCCGGGAGGTGAGGACAGCATGGCCAAAGAAATCACTGCGCAATTCAAGATCATGGCCCCCGGTGGGCAGGCGACGCCTGCGCCTCCGCTGGGTCCGGTGCTGGGCGCCAACGGGGTCAACCCCGGGCAGTTCATCCAGCAATTCAACGCCGCGACCGGCTCGCTCAACGGCAAGGTCGTCGGGTGTGTGGTCACGGTTTACAACGACCGCTCCTTCGACATGCAGATCAAGTCTTCGCCTGCCTCGGTGCTGGTGAAGGAGGCTGCTGGCGTTGAGAAGGGTTCGGGCGTTCCGCACACGAACATCGTCGGCACCATCACTCGGGCGCAGTGCGAGAGCATTGCGAAGGAGAAGATGGAGGACCTGAACGCAGTCTCGATCGAGTCCGCGATGCGGATGATCGAGGGCACCGCCCGTTCGCTGGGCGTCAAGGTGGAGGGCTGAACCGATGGCAAAGACTGCAGAAGCACCCGTGAAGCCGAACCGGATGGGCCGTCGTTCGTTTGAGAACGAGCAGGCGAAGCCGGGCGGCGCGATGGAACTGGCGGACGCTGTGAACGCTGTGAAGGGGTTCAAGGCGCCGAAGTTCGACCAGACGGTCGAGATCTCGATGCACCTGAACATCGACCCGAAGCAGGCGGATCAGCAGATCCGCGGCGCGGTGGCGCTGCCCAACGGCATCGGCAAGGCGAAGCGCGTCGTCGCGTTCTGCCAGGGCGATGCGATCAAGGAAGCGCTGGCTGCTGGCGCGATCAAGGCCGGCGGGGAAGACCTTGTGGCGGAGATTGAGAAGGGCTTCTTCGACTTTGATGTCGCGGTGGCCACGCCTGACATGATGCGTGTGATCAGCAAGCTGGGTCGCGTGCTGGGTCCGAAGGGCCTGATGCCCTCTCCCAAGGCTGGGACGGTGACTCCGAAGGTCGCTGACGCGGTGAAGGAGTACGCGGCGGGTAAGGTTGAGTACCGCAACGACAAGAGCGGGAACATCAACGCCGGTGTCGGGAAGATGAGCTTCTCGGCGCCCGACCTGACGGCGAACGTGCAGCACTTCATCGACACGATCGAGAAGCTGCGTCCGAAGTCCACGAAGGGCGCGTTCATCAAGAAGATCACGATCAGCGGCACGATGACGCCTGGCGTTCGCGTGGAGCACACCGAGGTTCACGAATAAGACACGGGTCCTTCGGCGTGCACCGCCGCATTGGATTTGCGAGGAATCGTTATGAGCAAGCCAGTCAAAGAAATGATGATCCGCGACTACCAGGATCGCCTCGGCGATACGGAGAACGCGGTCGTGATCTCGATCCGAGGGATCGAGGCGAACGAGAACAACCGGTTCCGGATGAGCCTGATCGAGAAGGGCGTCCACGTGATGGTGGTGCGCAACAAGCTCGCGAAGAAGGCCTTCGGTGACGGCGCGATGAGCGGTCTCGGCGAGATCCTCGAGGGGCCCAGCGCTCTCTCGTGGGGCGGCGAGTCGGTCATCGATGTCGCGCGTGAGCTCGTCAACTGGGCGAAGGAGATCGAGGAGCTGGAGCTCAAGGGCGCCATCCTCGATGGTGAGGTGTTCTCCGGTGAGGAGGGCGTCAAGGCGCTGAGCAAGTACCCGACCAGGGACGAGGCGATCGCGCAGGACGTCACGCTTATCCTCAGCCCCGGACGCAACCTCGTGGGCGCGATCAAGGGCCCCGGTGGCCGCCTCGGTGGGCTCATCAAGGCGATCGAGGAGAAGCTCGAAAAGGGAGAGACCATCTCGAAGATCGGCTGAGCGGTCGCTCGGTCGGTTGGCGAGGTGCATTGATTGATAGAACAACCCGCCGGACTGGCCCTGGGCTCCTTGCGGAGCGATGGGTTAAAGAGTCGAGACGTCTCGGCCCCTCTCCGGGATTGTGAACAGCCCGACCTTGAATGGCGGGCGGACAGAGATAGGAACGAACGCAATGTCTGAGACAGCAACCAAAGAATTTTCCGCTGCGATCTCCAAGCTCGGCGACGAGCTGGCCGGCCTGACCCTGAAGGACGCGGTCGATCTGGGCGATTACATGAAGGACACGTACGGCATCGAGGCCGCCGCGGGCGGCGCTGTGATGATGGCCGGCCCTGCTGATGGCGGTGGCGGCGGCGCTGCCGAGGAGAAGTCCTCGTTCGACGTCGTGCTGACGGCCGCTGGCGACAAGAAGATCCAGGTCATCAAGGCGGTCCGCGAGGCCACTGGCCTGGGCCTGAAGGAAGCCAAGGAGCTGGTCGATGGCGCCCCGAACCCGGTCAAGGAAGGCCTTGGCAAGGACGAGGCGGAGGCGCTCAAGGGCGCTCTGGAAGAGGCCGGCGCCTCGGTCGAGCTCAAGTAAGTCTTTGAAAAATAAGTGCTTGCCGCATGAATGCGGCTTGTGCTTTATGGCAGCATGAGTTGGTCGGGCCGCCCTGCTGGGGCGGCCCGGCCATTCTTGTCGAACCGGGAGTCGTCCAGAATCGGCCCTGATGTGGTTGCATCGGGGGATTCGGAAGGCTACAGTGTCCGGTTCGGCGCGGAACTCTCCCCCTTATCTTGTGTTCAACTGTGGACAATCTTTGCAATCCGTGATTGCGGATTCGTGATTGCGAGGCAACGGCCACGGTTGCAGCATCCATCGTGAGGATGTCGATGGCAGCGATGAAAGTGCGCGATTTCTCGAAACGCGGCGACGCGATTTCTGTGCCTGATCTGACCGAGGTGCAGACCGCCGCGTACGAGCGGTACGTCCAGCTCTCGAAAGATTCAGGCTCCCGGGTGCTCGATCGAGGGATCGAGGGCCTGTTGCGCGAGATCTTCCCGATCGTTTCGTACGACGAGGAGATGTCGCTCGAGTACGTCAAGTACGAGCTCGACGAGCCCAGGTACACCCCCGATGAGTGCCGCGAGCTGCGCCTGACCTACGGTCGGCCCTTGCGTGTCACGGTGCGCTTTACGCGCAAGGGGCACCCGGACATCCCTGAAGAAGACATCTACCTCGGCGAGGTCCCCATCATGATGGGTGGCGGTGAGTTCATCGTCAACGGCGCTGAGCGCGTGATCGTGAGCCAGCTGCACCGTTCGCCTGGTGTCGATTTCTCGGTGACGTCCGCTGAGGCGGACCGCCCCTTGCACGGCGCCCGGATCATCCCGGAGCGCGGCTCGTGGATCGAGATCGAGGTCACGAAGAAGGACGTCCTGTCGATGAAGATCGACCAGTCGGCGAAGCTGAGCGCGACGACGTTCCTCCGCTGCCTGGACGAGTCGGTCGCTTCGACCGAGGCGATCCTGAGCCTCTTCTACGAGATCAACGAGGTGAGCGTTGAGAAGCTCGCGGCCGAACACTGGGCCGCGGAGTCGATCTTCGACACCGAGACCGGCGAGGAGATCGTCGGCGTCGGGCGCCAGATCGGCGAGGAGAACCTGGAGGCGATCCAGAGCTCCACGCTGAAGAAGTGCCGCGTGATTCAGAACCCCTCTGACCCCCTGATCCTGAACACGGTCGCGGAAGAGGGCCTGGAGAAGTTCGGCGAGATCGCGAAGAACCAGCACGACGCGGCGCTGCTGACGATCTACACGCGTCTGCGTCCGGGCAACCCGCCGCAGGCGGAGAAGGCGCGCCAGCTCTTCAACGAGAAGTTCTACGACGACAACCGCTACCGCCTTGGTCGCGTTGGCCGTTTCCGCATCAACCGGAAGTTCGATATGGATGATGTCTCCGAGGAGGAGATGTTCATCCGCGCCGAGGACTTCCTGCGTGTGGTGCAGTACGTCCTGGAC
>CAYGNN010000172.1:0-1106 GCA_964351165.1 uncultured Phycisphaeraceae bacterium | reverse complement strand
GATCCGAAGACCGGTCGCCCCATCGCGCAGGTCGATGACATCGACCACCTGGGCAACCGCCGTCTCCGCACGCTCGATGAGCTGGCGGTTGAGGAGATGCGCAAGGGCTTCCTGAAGCTGCGCCGCACGGTGCAGGAGCGCATGAGCGTCAAGGACCCTGACGAGCTGACGAAGCTCGCGGACCTGGTGAACTCCAAGGCGGTCAGCAGCGCGATCGATTTCTTCTTCGGTCGCTCGGAGCTGTCGCAGGTTGTTGACCAGACGAACCCCCTGTCTTCGCTCGTGCACGAGCGTCGTCTGTCGGCGCTCGGCCCTGGCGGTCTGAACCGCAAGCGGGCGGGCTTTGAGGTCCGCGACGTTCATATCTCGCACTACGGTCGTATCTGCCCGATCGAGACGCCTGAAGGCCCGAACATCGGTCTGATCGCGTCGCTGGGTATCTTCTCGTCGATCGACGAGTACGGCTTCCTGCAGACGCCTTACCGCGAGGTGAAGAACGGCAAACCCACCGGCAAGACCGAGTACCTGCGTGCGGATCAGGAGATGCGCTCGATCCTCGGCCCGGTCGACACGATCGGCGACGACGGCAAGCTGCACGAGGGCAACGTGCTGGCGCGCGTCGGCGGCGAGCTGACCGAGGTTGATTCCTCGAGCATCGATTACATCGATATCGCGCCGAAGCAGATCGTCGGTGTGTCGGCCTCGCTGATCCCGTTCCTCGAGCACGACGACGCGAACCGCGCGCTGATGGGCTCGAACATGCAGCGGCAGGCTGTCCCGCTCGTCAAGGTCGATCCGCCCTTCGTGGCGACCGGCATGGAGCGCATGGTCGGGATGAACTCCGGCATGGTCGTGAAGGCGAAGAGCGCCGGCACGGTCACGCACGTTGACGCGACGCACGTCGTGATCAACGACACCGAGGAGTACGTCCTGCGGAAGTTTGTCGGCCTCAACGAGCGGACGTGCCAGAACCAGAAGCCGATCGTCAAGCTCGGCCAGAAGGTCGAGGCGGGCGAGATCCTGGCGGACGGCGCTTCGACGGAGCACGGTCAGCTCGCGATCGGCAAGAACTGCCTCGTCGCGTTCAACACGTTCGACGGCTACAA
>CAYGNN010000171.1:0-5706 GCA_964351165.1 uncultured Phycisphaeraceae bacterium | reverse complement strand
GGTGATCCGTAGCGATGCGGATGTGGAGGAGTTGCTTTTGAAGGAGTTCCGGATGCGTGGGTTGCTGCAGTAGCGCAGAACCAGATTCGCTCAGAGATCATGCTTTGATTTCAATTTCAATGGGCGCAGCACGGCAAAGCCAGTTGAAAAAATCGTCCATGCGAACCAAGCTGACGCGACAACGCACACCAAACCCAAAAGACTGACTTCTACCCACGCGGCGGTGTCCGGTGTCGATGGACTCGCATCAAACAAATCTACAAGCACATTTTGGTGCACGCCGCCACTGGCGAGCCAAAGATACATCCCAACGACACAGACCAGCAGCGCGAGCCAGAATGTAATAAACGCCATCCCGATCGAGACTAGGAACGCGCGTCGCTCAGTCATGACCCTGCTGCAGAACCTTGCTTGCTCAGCAACTCCGCGTGCAGCGTCTCATCGATCCCCAGGAACTCGCGCATGTGCTGGTCGTAGGTCTCGCTGTCCTCGTCGCGGGAGAGGTCGAGCCGCAGCTCGTTGATGACCTTGGTGCCCTGGCCGATCCACATCTGCCAGGTCTGCGCGGAGATGTTCTCCTTGATCCACTCGCCGACCGGTCCCTTGAAGGGGGCGCGGTCGAGCTGGGTCCCTGGCTGGCCGGTTCGGCCGCAGACGAAATCACCGGCGGGGACGGCGGCCGCGGCTTCGATGGCCTCCTTGGGGAGCTCGGGCAGCGGCAGCCCCAGCTCCGCGAGGACCTCGGCCAGCGCGTTGCGAGGGGCCAGGTCGCCCCGCTTGGCGCACTCGACGTACCCCTCGGTGGCGACCTCGCCGGCCTGCTTCTCGTCGCCAGCCTTGATCAGGCACTCGGCGGCGAGCTGCCTCGCCTTGCTCATCGCGTCGTTGGCCTTGATGCAGTTGAGGTAGGACTGGGCGGCCTCGGCGTAGCGTTCGGATTGCGCGTAGGCGCCCCCCAGGCTGAAGTGCGCCATGTCGTTCTCTGGGTCGGCCTGGCACATGTTCTCGAACTGGGCGATCCGCTCTGCGTTGTCCATTGCGTCGTTGCTCCTGCATCAAAAAGGGTTCGGGGCATCCTAGCCACGCAAGCCGCCCCGGTGCGATAGGCTTGGGCCGTGCCGACGACTGCGTATGACAACCTGCGGACGGACCTGCTGGGGATCCAGCTGGCGAACCCCCTGATCCTCGCTGCTGGGACCGCCGGGTACGTCGATGAGCTGGCCGGCGCGGTCGATCTGGCCGGCGTCGGCGCCCTCGTCACGAAATCCATCACGAGAGAGCCCCGAGAGGGGAACCCCTCCTGGCGCGTCGTCGAGACCAACGGAGGCATGCTCAACGCGGTGGGGCTGGCGAACGTGGGGCTGGAGCGGTTCGAGGAGGAGGAGGCCCCCAAGGTCTCTGGCGCTCGCCGTCCGGTCTTCGGCTCGATCGCAGGTTCCTCGGTCGAGGACTACACGCTCGTCGCGCAGATGTTCGACCGGATCGGGGCAATCCCGGCGGTGGAGCTGAACGTCTCCTGCCCCAACGTCCACGACGGCAAGCAGTTCGGCGATGACCCTGCGGCGCTGCGCGAGCTGGTGTCGGCCGTGCGCGCGGCGCTGACGGAGACGAAACTCATCGTGAAACTCCCGCCGGCGATCAACGACATCGTGGCGCTCAGCGCCGCTGCGATCGACGCGGGCGCCGATGCGCTGACGATCGCCAACACCGTTCCCGCGATGGCGATCGATGTGCGCACGCGGGCCCCCAAGCTCGCCAACGTCACCGGGGGGCTGAGCGGACCGGCGGTGCACCCGGTCGCGGTGCGGCTGATTCATCTCGCGTACACCGGCTGCGCGCGAGAGGCGGGGGTCCCGATCATCGGTGTGGGCGGCGTGGCGCACTGGCAGGACGCGGCGGAGTTCATCCTCGCCGGCGCGAGCGCCTTCGAGATCGGGACAACGCTCTTTGCAGATCCAAGGGCGCCTCGGCGGATCCTGCGCGGGCTCTCCGGCTGGGTGCGCGAGCAGGGCGCCGGGACGATTGGTGAGCTGGTTGGTTCCATGGAGAACACACGATGAACGAAACGGAGCGCGATCTCTTCGATGTGCTGCTGGAGCAGGCGATCGAGCGGCTGCCCGATTCAGAACGGCTCTTCAAGGACATGCCGTTGATCGTGGATGATTTTCCGGATCAGGAATTCATCGAATCGATCGAGAGCGAGGAGCGCATCGACGAGATGTGCGGCTGCTTCCTGCAGTACCCGCTGATGAAGAAGTCCTGGCTGCAACCCTACCGGCCTTGGACGCCCTGCAAGATGCTGCTCTTTCGCGATGCGATCGTGCGGAAGGCGGGGGGCTGGGGCGCCGATGGTTCGGACGAGCGGGTGAGCGGGGTGATCCTGGAGACGTTCCGCGACCTGATCGAGGAACGGTTCAAGAAGCGCGAGGACAAGCGCCGGCACGATGCGCCCGGTGGGCAGTGGAAGCTGTATTTCTATTAAGCCAATCATGAACAGCGAATCTGATGCTCGACGCTGAACGCGAACAGTTTGACACCCTGCTGGAGGAGGCCCTGGAGGAACTCCCCGAGGGTGTCGCGCGGCTGCTCGACGACATGCCGCTGGTGGTCGATGACCGCCCCAGCGCCGAGGTGCTGCGGTCGATGGGGATGACGCCGGCGGAGGGGGACGAGCTGTGCGGCCTCTTTTCAGGGCTGATGGAGACGGAGCAGTCGGTCCTGGAGACAGCGCCGGTCCTGCCAAATCAGGTGCAGATCTACCGGGAGGGCATCGTCCTGGCAGCCGGGGGGTGGGGGCAGGCAGGGGCGGAGGACCGCGTGTACGAGCAGATCATGATCACCCTCCTGCACGAGATCGGGCACCGCTGCGGGCTCGACGAGGACGATCTGGAGCGTCTGGGGTACGCCTGAGCGGGGTTCGTACAGGCGCCATGTGGTCTGACAGGCGCCCACCTGTCCGGGATGGCCTGCCTTCAGCCACCTCAGGCTGCAACGCGGCATCCCAATTGCGGAACAACCTGCAGCAGGGGACGGGCTGTTGGTCTGTCCGCCTGCTCGCCGATACCGAATTCGCTGCCGAGGCCCTGGTCTCAGGCGGCGCCAAGATCTGAACGAACGGATTCCAGAACCCGAGGAGCGAACCGATGCGTCCGAAACCTACCGCCCTGCTGGCCGCCGCCGCGGCGACCACCGCCGCGATCGCCGGCGCTTCCCCTGCTCTTGCTGACGCCACCATCGGGTGGGTCGAGCTCGATGGCGCCCTCCTCGACCGCCCCGACCCCTTCGCGTGGCTCGCTGGCCCTGACGCCTCGCCCACGCTGCTTGATGTCATCGATACGTTCGACGAGGCGGCGCACCGCAAGGACATCGATGCGGTCGTCGTCCGCCTGCGCGAGCCGGCGCTGAGCCTGTCGCAGATCGAGGAGATCGGCGTCGCGATGCAGCGCGTCAGGGATGCAGGCAAACCGATCCACGTCTTCGCGGATGTCTACGGCCCAGGCGGGCTGATGCTCGGCTCGTACGCGGATGACATCCTCATGCAGTCCGGCGGCGCGGTGACATTCCCCGGGATGTACATGGAGGAGATGTTCCTCGCAGACACCCTCGCGATGGCGGGGCTCAAGGCGGACTACGTGCAGGTCGGCGATTACAAGGGCGCCAGCGAGCAGATGATGAACTCCGAGCCCAGCCAGGCGTGGGACGAGAACATCACGCAGCTGCTCGACAGCCTGTACGACAACCAGCGCGCGATCGTCAAGAGCGGCCGAGGCATGGACGACCGCAAGCTCGACCGCGCGATGGACGACGCCTGGCTCGCCAACGGCAAGACGGGAAAGCAGATCGGGCTCATCGATCAGGAGATCGACCGGCTCGATCTGGACCAGTGGCTCGAGAACAAGCACGGCGAGTTCGACTACGAGACGGACCTTGGCCCAGCGCGCGGCGAGAGCGCGCTCGACATGGCCAACCCCTTCGCGATGCTCAGCATCCTCAGCGAGGACCCCAGCAACAACCCGACGCGCGACACGATCGCGGTCGTGCACATCGATGGGCCGATCGTTGATGGCGAGTCCTCGACCGCCAGCCTGCTCGGCGGCGCGACGGTCGGCAGCACCACGATCCGCGAGTCGCTCGCGGAGATCGAGCACGACGACCACATCAAGGGCGTCATCGTCCGCATTGACTCGCCAGGCGGCAGCGCCATCGCGAGCGAGTCGATCTGGCTGGGCGTCCGCCGTGTCGCGGCGGTGAAGCCGGTGTGGGTCAGCGTCGGTTCGATGGCCGCTTCCGGCGGGTACTACATCGCGGTCAGCGGCGACAAGATCTACGCGAGCCCCTCGTCGATCGTTGGCTCGATCGGCGTCGTGGGCGGGAAGATCGCGATGGAGGGCCTGTACGACAAGCTCAACGTTGGCGTCACGCCCCGCGCCAGGGGGCCGCACGCGTCGATGTTCGGTTCTTTGAGCACGTGGTCGCCAAGCGACCGCGACCTCGTCCGCGATCGGATGACGGAGACGTACGACCTCTTCGTCGATCGCGTCCGCGCCGGGCGTCAGGGCATCGATATCTCCAAGACCGCCGAGGGGCGCCTGTTCACAGGCGACAAAGCGATCGGCCTCGACATGGTGGACCAGATCGGCGGCTTCGAGGTCGCGATCACCGACATGGCGAAAGACCTTGGCCTGCGTGACGGTCGCTACGACGTGATGAACTACCCAGGCCCCAAGAGCTTCGCAGAGATGCTCGAGAACATGATGGGCGGCTTCGGCATCACCGCGCCGGACACTTCAGGCCTCGCGGCACGCAACACGTTCGCCGGCTTTACCGCGGCGGCCGAGCAGCTGCTTGGCCCGGCGTCGTGGGCGACGCTCCGCGACGCGATGAACGCGATGCTGATGCTTCGGGACGAGAACGTGCTGCTGGTCTCGCCGCGCGTGCTGCTGTTCCGCTGATCAAGAACCCGGTGTCACGTCCTTCGTGACCGGGAACAACCCGATTGCACACCAGGCGCTGCCGATCCGTTCTGTGATCGGCAGCGTTTTTATATGCGGCGCCCCGATCGGCAGGCGTTTGTCGAGGCAGCGGTGCGCGCACGCGGTCAGGTCGTGCTCGGCGGTCTCGCGATGCTCGGTGAAGCACACGACACAGACCGCGGCGTCGGTGATGCCAGGCTCGCGGTGGAGCTTGCGGATGTCCGCCTGGACCGCGGTCAGGAGTTGTGCGCTGTAGCGAGGGTTGGGGCGGGCGACGCCATCGATGATGGCGAACTGGGCGGCGAGCTTGACCTCGATCCAGAGGGCGTGCGCCGGACCGATGCCGTCGTCAGCGAAGAGCGTCCCGGCGAGCAGGGGGTCGAGCAGCCGGGCGCCTGGGGATCGGGTGACGACGAGGTCGCAGCGCTCGCCTTCGCTGCGGCGCCTCCGGACAGCGCCGGTTGGGAACCGCTGCTCGGTGCAGACGCCGAAGCCGGCATCGGTCAGGCCATCGCGCAGCAGGGCGTGCAGCGCGACTTCGTCGAGCGCATCGACGCCCCGGACAGCCTGCTCCTGATCGAGCCGGTTGGATTCTGTGCGCACGCCATCAGCGAGGGCCTCAACGACTGCGCGCAGATCCCATGCGGTCCGTGTTAGATCCGGAGCCGCGTGCTTACTCGACGTCATGGCCTTCGACCACGTCGGTGATCTTGGGCGCCTTGTGCGGGTGGAA
>CAYGNN010000170.1:3903-5841 GCA_964351165.1 uncultured Phycisphaeraceae bacterium | reverse complement strand
CTGGTGTTACCCCGGCCGGATCCCGCGGTAGAGCTGCTGCACCCGATCCGCCTGCTGCTTGCGCACCGTCTCCAGCACCAGCCTCGGGATCCGCCACTGCTCCTGCTCGTCCGTGACGTTCGAGCAGTGCTCCTGCACACACTGATAGAGCAGCTTGAATGCGTCGCGCGGCTGGTGCATCTGGTCGAGCGCATCGACGAGGTCCTGCCGCGTGACGTCCTGCTCGAAAAGGCCGACGAGCGTGAGCCCATCCGACTCCCCGCGCCGGCACGCCAGCAGCCGCGCGTTGCACAGGTCGTAGAGCATCGCGCCGGTCCACGAGAGGCGCTCGACGAGGTTCTGCTTGTCGAGGCGCGCCTCCTGGAAGAATTTGGTCGTCTCGCGGAAGAGCGCGTGCCGGAGCTCGACCGGCAGCAGCAGCTTGAAGCCGAACCCGGTCATCTGGAGGAACTTGTTGTTGAGCATCGGCCAGATGACCGCCTTCATGCGCTCGGCGTCGCCGCTGATCACCGTCGGCTCATCGACACGGTCCACCACGACGATGACGCCCCGGTAGCCGAGGTCCTCGAGCACCTTCTGCAGCTTGACGAACATGCCGTAGCGCTGGTCGTCGGCGCTCGTCAGGGGCAGCGCGCTGGGGTCGCGGTCGGCGCTGTGCAGCAGCCGCAGCGAGGCGCCGAAGGACGCCGGGATCCTGTTCAGCGTGCGCAGCTGCTTCGCGAGTTTCTTCGACAGCCTGCTGAAGATGAACCCATCCCACGCGAACCGCTTGAGCAGCACCAGCGCCCACAAGCCGAGCGTCGCATAGAACGCGATCAGCGCCGCGCCAGCACCCCACTCACCCAGCTCCTCGCGCTTCCAGAAGAACGCCGCCAGCAGCAGCGCCGGGATGAGCCAGCCGATCCACGACGCCGCGGCCCACGCCATCGTTGGGGTGTCGCGCCGCACGCGGAGCTTCCGCTTGAGCTGCGCCGTGCGCTCGTGCGCTGCATCAGGGCGGTCGTAGATCGCCTGCAGTTGCAGCAGGTCGCGCTTGGCGCGAGGCGGCAGCGCTCTGAGCGTGCGCGCCGGTCGGTCGCCCAGATCGAGCAGACCATCGGCGCGCCGGTCGCCCAGCGCAACATCGACGATCTCGACCACCGCTGTGTGCAGCACGCCGTCCATGTGATCGACCAGGCGGAACCGCTTGAGCGCGCCCAGCGGGTCGTCCCAGCCCTCGATCGCGGAAACGAACCGGTCGAGGATCGGGTTCAGGTCGTCGTACGCCACCAGCAGCACGCGCGACTCGACGCCGCGAGCCAGCTCGTTGTGCCTGGCGATGCGGTTCGCCAGCTGCATGCGGATCGCGGTTTTGCCGGCGCCCTTCTCGCCGAAGACGATCGAGGCGGAGGGCGCCTCGAGCTCACCGAGGATCTTCTCGAAGTCAGGGTGCATCGCCGTCCCCTCAGGGAGCCGGTCAAAGACCGCGTCGTTCCGCGCCTCTTCAGCGCGGAAGGGGTTCTCGGTGACGGACCAGTGTTCGAAGAATCGTGCGACGTTCATGCGGTGCTTCGGGTGTGTTGGGTGTCGTGCAGGGGCGTTGATGATACCGCAAGGGGTCGCCAAAGGGTCAGGACCAGTGAGTCAGGAACCGTGTCAGCCAGACTGGAGCAACCGGAGCCGCTGCTGGAATCGTTCGACCAGCGCCGCCTTCGCTGCATCCATCGAGGGGGCGCTCTCGCCGAGCAGTCGGCGGAGGCTCGTCACCGATCGGCCGGCGAGGCCGCAGGGGACGATGAGGTCGAAGTGATCCATGTTGGGATCGATGTTCAGCGCGAGCCCATGCATGGTGACCCACTTCCTGATGCGGACGCCCATCGCGCAGAGCTTCGCGTCGCCCACCCAGACGCCGGTCGCCGATGCATCGCGAGCGCCCTCGATGCCGAAGCCGGCGCAGGT
>CAYGNN010000170.1:0-3893 GCA_964351165.1 uncultured Phycisphaeraceae bacterium | reverse complement strand
ACGACATCCTCGAGCAGCCGCATGTAGGCGTGCAGGTTTTTGCCGATGCGGTTGAGGTCGATGATGGGGTACGCGACGAGCTGGCCTGGGCCGTGGTAGGTGATGTCGCCGCCGCGGTCGGTTTCTTCGACCGTGACGCCTGCGTCTTTGAGTTGCGCATCGCTGGCGAGCAGGTGCGCCCTCGCGCCCTGACGCCTGCTGATCGTGATCACCGGCGGATCATGCTCAACCAGCAGCAACGCGCCGAGGCACGCTGCCTCCGGTTCTGCCTCACGCAGCGCGAGCACCGCGTCGTGCCAGCGGCGCTGCGTCTCGAAGGCGTCCTGGTAGGCCATCGAGCCCAGATCCACGACAACCAACGGCGAACCGCAGGCCCTGAGCCCTTCGAATTCGGCTGTCTCGATCGCCTGGGTGTCGTTTGGTGTGGACATCGGGGGTGGAATGCATCGGCTCAGGAGAGGCCCTGCCACGACATGCAACAGTATGCATGCTGTCCGGCCTGTCTCAGCGGATCGATTCTGGCTCAAAAATGGGCGTTTTCTGTGCTCCCAGCAGGGCTGGGCAAAATATTTGCGCCATGCTCGGAACCCGCCGGAACCGGCTGCGAATTTAGTCGTGTGAAACAATCCGCACGCCGGCAGGTGCCCACATCCCTGACGACCGTGCGGCTTTGACGCGCTGGGCTCGGCGTGAACGGCGGGACCGCATCCGCGGGCTTCCGAATGTCAGGGCCCCCAAGTCTGCGGACGGCGAGAACCCGTTTGCCTCGGCCCAGCGCGTCACGGATACCTCCCGAGCGCTCTTTTTCGGAATTCTCCCCGAAGTACACCCGAGTGAGAGCCGCCCGCCGAAACGAACCTCCCCCCCGTGTTCGTTCGGCGGGCTCTTTTTTTGATCCGCCCCAGCGATATTCCTCGTTTCTGAACGATGAGGGCTGTTTTTGCAATCTGCCTGGGCGATGAGCGCGCAAAGAAAACGCCGATGTCCGGTCTCCCAGGCAGCGGCGTGACTCCTCCGTCAAAGGTGTGGCAGGTTGTTGGGTGTGACACCCGAAAGCAGGGCCGCCTCTTCCAAGACGGGCCTGCCTGCGACCCGCTTGTTGCGAAGCGGGCGGCGGATTTTGGTGTTCGCGGTGGCCCTGTGCGACCATCGCTGACTCCGGGGCCAGTGTAGTGAAACACAAGGGATCGTGCAATACTTGCGCACGAAAAACCGGCGGAAATCTGAAGATTTCTCCGCCTGGTCAGCAGAATCCACGCTCAGAGCGTGAAAACCGGGTTGTCTGGGCGCTTCCCCCCTTACTCACAGGGAAAAGGAATCGCCCGGAATGCTGCTGTGCGAGGGGCGTTCCCCCAACGCCCCTCGCATAGCAACGCTTGTGAGCCCCGGACCGGCCCTCTTGGGAACCGAATCCGAGTCTCGAACCGCTTCGCCGATGAATTAACACCGGCGGAGCGGGCACAGGGAATCCGTGGCATTGCCACACTGCGAATCACGACATTGCGTCGCGATGCAATGCACACCACGGAGGAGTCAGCAAATTTACAGCGATCGAAACGTACGGATCGCTAGCCTTGATGTAAGTGGGTTGCTTCCCTCACTTACTGTGGCTTCTCTCTTCAACTCAACTGTGGGGTAGGCGGACTCAATCGCCTATCCCGTGCTTCTCAACGAAACCAACATACCGTCTCAGCCCCTACAGTCAACCCCAACGTTCCAGATTGATCGCGCATTTTGCCGTAATCAGGCCGTTTTTGGCTAAAATCGCCGATTTTGTGGCCCCTGCGATTTCGAGAATCGTCCGATATCCACAATCATCCATCACGATGACGCCTGGGATCAGCCCTGATCCCGACCGGCGAGCCAGGCCTTGCCGTCTTTCCAGGCCGGGAACTGGGCTCGCCACGCTTCCAGGGCCTTCGGATCGATCTCGACGCTCCCCACGGCCTCCTCAGCGCCCATCTCCAGCAGGATCTCCCCCTTGGGGTCGATCGCCATCGAGGCGCCGTCGTAGTCGAGGTGCGGATCGGGGCCGGCGCGGTTCACGCCGATGACGAAGGCCTGGTTCTCGATCGCTCGCGCGATCAGCAGCGCCCGCCAGTGCGCCGTGCGCGCGCTGGGCCAGTTGGCGCCGAGCACGAAGCACTGTGCGCCTTGCGCGAGTCCTGCGCGGAAGAGTTCCGGGAATCGGAGGTCGTAACAGACAGCTGGGCAGATGCGCAGGGATTCATCACCGCATGTCCAGTCGTAGGTCGTGATCGATTCGCCGCCGGTGAACTGCTCAGGCTCGCGGCCGAACGAGAAGGGATGGACCTTGTCGTAGACCGCCAGCGTGCGCCCATCGGGGCCTGCGATGTAGGCCTGGTTCCGGCCCTTGCCGTCATCACCCAGGATCGTGCGCGAGCCGTGGACGGTGACCTGCAGTCGCTTTGCGAGCGCCTTGATTGCGTCCGCGGTTTCGTTGTTCGCGTCGTGTGTCGATGGGACGTTCAGCGAGAAGCCGGAATCGAAGAGCTCGGGCAGCACGACCAGGTCGCCAGGGTTGGTTTTCCCTTCAAGCAGGGTGTTGACGTGCGCGATGTTGGCGTCGCGGTCTTCCCAGGCGATTTTGAGTTGGACGAGGTGGGCTTGCATTGCTGTGTCGTCTTGCGCCAATGGCTGTTCGTCGTGGCAACGATCGCTAGGCGATCGTTACCACGGCACCGGGTTACTTTTTTCCGGTGGCGTCGCCGACGACCCTGGCCAGCGCGTTGACGTCGCGCTCCGGGAGGATCATCGCCATCGTCGCTGGCTTCGCCTTGATCTGCTTCAGGCATTTCTCGACGCTGGCCCAGAGGCGGTCGGCCTTCTTGTCTGTTTCGCAGAGGTAGATCTCGCTGACCAGCTCCTGCAGGCGCTGGATCGATCGGGCGTCGGCCGTCTCGTAGTAGCGGTTGATGATGCCCTGCTGGTACTTCGTGTAGGACTTGCCGCTCATGAAGACTTCCCGCCGTAGACGGCGCGGTCGCCGAGCTGCTCCGCGATGCGGATGAGCTGGTTGTACTTCGCGTTGCGGTCGGACCTGCACGGTGCGCCGGTCTTGATCTGGCCGCAGTTGGTCGCGACGGCGATGTCGGCGATCGTCGCGTCCTCCGTCTCGCCTGAGCGATGGCTGAGGACTGCTTTCCACCCATTGCTGATCGCCAGGTTGACGGCGTCGAAGGTCTCGCTGAGCGTGCCGATCTGGTTGACCTTCACGAGCACGGCGTTGGCCGCTTTCTGGTCGATGCCGCGCTGGACGAACCTGGGGTTCGTCACGAGCAGGTCATCGCCGACGAGCTGGACGGTGTCGCCCAGTCTGGCAGTGAGCGAGGCCCAGCCCTCCCAGTCGTTCTCCGCCAATCCATCCTCGATGGAGCGGATGGGGTACTTCTTGCACCAGTCGGCCCAGAGGCTGACGAGGTCCTCGGAGGAAATGACCTCCTTGGTCGAACTGAAGAAGCAGTAGCCGGTCTTGCCCAGTTTCTCTGCTTCGTTCCAGAGCTCGCTGGTCGCGGGGTCGAGGGCGACGTGGATCTGGTCGCCCCAGGAGTAGCCGGCCTTGTCCACGGCCTGCTCGATGAACTCGAGCGCCTGCTCGTTGGATTTGAGGTCCGGCGCGAAGCCGCCCTCGTCGCCCACCGCGGTCGAGAGGCCCTTGTCGTGGAGGACGCCCCGGAGGGTGTGGTAGATCTCGACGCCGGCGCGGAGGCCCTCGTTGAAATCATCGACGCCCCAGGGCTGAATCATGAACTCCTGGAAATCGACGGTGTTGTCTGCGTGCTTCACGCCGTTGAGGATGTTCAGCATCGGGACAGGGCGCGTCCTGGCGCCGGTCCCTCCCAGGTAACGGTAGAGGGGCAGCCCCAGCGTCT
>CAYGNN010000169.1:0-5851 GCA_964351165.1 uncultured Phycisphaeraceae bacterium | reverse complement strand
CCGTACACGTCAAACCCGAGAATGATTCTCAGGAGGGAAGCAAATGTTCAAATGCAGGATCACGTTCGGATGTCTGTGCGCCCTGGCGATCAGCGGGATCGCACAGGCGGCGCCCATGGGCGCCTACTGGATCGAAGTCCCTGTCGTCGATGACCCGACAGACTCCGCGGACCTCTCCGGGTTGCGGTCCTTCGATCTCTTCATCCAGGTCCACCCGGATGACCATGTCTATGTCGTTGATTCCCTGACCACCCAGAACACCGGCATCGCGCTCGGCGCCGGGCAGGACTTCTTCAACCACGAGTTCGGCGGCAACACCCCGACCGACCCGGAGATCATCAACGGTTTCTTCCCGGACATCGAGTTTGATTCTCGGTTCCAGATGGGATCGCTGCCCTTCGATCGGATCGTGCAGGTGGCCGCGTTCGATTGGGATCCGGCCGGGATGCGTGGCACCGCCTTCACGACAGTCGAAGGCGAAGGGCCGCTCCCCGGTCTGCCGAACGCTGGCGGCGGGTTCTGGGCCGGGCGTTTTACGGTCAACTCCGTCGGCGCCTTCGGCGAAGACACCAGCGGCCTCGGCGAATACATGGGCGGGCAGTTCTTCCTCTCCGGGAGCGGCCCCAACGGTGATTTCGGCATGCAGATCGCCTCGACCGGCGTCATCGATGTCCCGAATGCATTCGCTGTGCCTGCGCCCACAGCAGCAGCGATCCTCGTCGCGCTCCCGGTGATGACCGGCACGCGCCGCCGCAGCAGGTGAGGATCCCGAACGCCGGTCCGTTCCAAGGATGATCGCCTGATCGATCAGTCACTCTTGCGCTGTGCGCTCATCCGGCTCCCGCGCCGCAAGAACTTCCGCCCCGCACTCAGGGCACACCGTTGAGCGCAGCCCCTTCGTCGGATAGCCGCACGTTTGGCATTCACCAGCGGTCGATCGCCGGCGCATTGCCGCGATGAGGATCCCGGCGCTCAACCCGAGCCCCGCGCCGACCGAGACGCCCAGCGCGATCCAGATCGCGATGTTGCCGGTCGCCGCACCGATCGCGGCGCCCAGCGCCATGCCCAGGCTCGAACCGAGCGAGAGCCCGATCGCAACGCCGAGCGCGAGCCGCCGGTCGTGGTCGTCGTTGTCACCCTTGTTCTCGTGCTGGTCTGTCATCACGGCCAGCATACCCGCCGCGCATAAAAAACAGCGGAGCGCCCTCTCGACGCCCCGCTGCGAACACTCATCAAACAGTTTCCAAGATCAACAGGTCATGGGCATGTCGTCCCGAACACACCGATCAGGACGCCCAGGTCGGCGGTGTCGATCACGCCATCACCATTGATGTCGCCAACGCAAGGGGTGGCGGCCGGAACGGCGCGCACCGTCTGGGAGCCGATCACCGTCTCAGGGTTCCCGTCGCCATCGTTGTCGAGCATGTACAGCACATCGCCGACCTGCTGCACCGGGTTCGGTCCGCGGAGCAGCGAGATATCGATGTCGAAGAACACATCGAACCGGCAATCAGAGATCGACGAGTTCTGCGCAATGAACGGCAGCTCCAGCACCGGCGGATCCACCGCGAAGGGGGGATTCGCCACGATGTGCAGGCTCACGCCGTCCTTGCCGCTCGAACCGATGTTCGACACCGACATCCGGACCTCGGTGCGATCGCCTGGGGTCGAAAGATCCGCTGGGATCCCGACCTCGACAACAGGGACCGGCGGATCGATCTTCAGGTCGCTCATGTTGCGCACGTTCCCGAAGCAACTGAACGTCTCCATCGTGCCGACCTTGGTGACCCTCGCCTGGTAATCAGCGACCGAGCCCAGCGGGAAGTTGGGCGGGCAGATCACCGTGAACGGCAGGTCGATGCACTCGCCGGGGTTCAGCCCGGTGAAGCCGCTCGCCGGCATGAACTGCAGCCCCATCCCGGAGACATCGATCAGCTCCCACGTAAACTCCGCGCCGCCCTGCTTGTTGTTGCAGATCGTCAGGATGCCGGGCGCCACCGAGACATTGCACCCAGGCACCGGGCAGCACTGCTTGTCCCAGGTGAGGTGACAGAAATTGTCGCCCTGCCCGCCGCCGGGCATCCCCGCCGGCGCAGCAGCGGCCAGCACGGCCGAAGCGCACGTCACAACGAAACAGTTCTGGATCATGATCCGAACCCCCTACGAAAGAAGATGGAAACAGATGCCCGCGCCGACCTGGGCACGCGCCCAGCGTCGCGGGCGGTAAAGCACCGCGCATTGTCGCATGCCCCTGCGAATCCACAAGAAAATTCGCCCGGCGCGCGCAGGTCTGGGGGTTTCATGGGCGAGCGCACGCAAGTGCTTATCGCCGATCTGTTTCGGCGCAGCGAGCGCGTTACTCGCCGTCGGTCAGGTTGTTCATGTGATCCACCGGGAACGAGTCCGGCGCGAACCGGCTGCTGATAAACGCACCGCCGGGCAACGGCGCGTACAGCTCGATCGCGATCTGCGAGATCGGCATCCCGATCTGCGCCAGCTCTTCCTGGGTCGAGGGCGTCAGCGACGCGATGACCATGATCGGCACGCTCGGATCGGTCACGTGCTCGAGCGGCTCGTGATCCACCTCGCCGCGGACGAACATCTTCATCGAGCGCATGTGCGCCGTGCTGTAGTACCACTTCTCGACCGCCGCCTTGTTCTCGAACCACGCGACGATGACGTTCTTCCCGCTCATCATGTCGCCGGCGTCAACACCGAGACACCCAGGCGTCTCGCGGAGCCCATTGATCAGCATCATCCCGATGTCCTGCTGACCGCCCTGGTGTTCGTGACCGCCCTGCTGGGCGATCGCCAGCATCCCACCGGCCGTCATCGCCACCGCCGCCACACCGATCGCCATCCCCCGCACTGGTTTGCTTGTCCGCATCGCCTGGTCTCCTTGTAGAAACTGGAACC
Source organism: uncultured Phycisphaeraceae bacterium (assembly GCA_964351165.1). Lineage (GTDB taxonomy): Bacteria > Planctomycetota > Phycisphaerae > Phycisphaerales > UBA1924 > JACKHE01. Next base: position 2,935 of record CAYGNN010000169.1, on the reverse strand, counting down.
GCCCCTGCACCTACAGCAGCTGGGGGGCCCACACCATTGTGAGGACTCCGGGAGATCCGTTTTCAGTAATCGCAGGATTTTCTCGATTGCCTGGCAGTCATCCCAGGTGGATCACGCCTTGAGCCGGGACGGGCCTGTCCGTCACTCCGCAAGCACCAGACATCCACAAGGACGACCCCATGCACCGCTTCTCAACCACCGTCATCGCCGCTGCCGCCGCTACATGCACCGCCGCTGCCGCCAACGCCGAACTCCTCCAGATCGAGTTCTCCGCAGGCGTCACGCAGCCGGTCACCCCCATCGTCATCGATGGCGTCCCGGGGACCGCCGCCCTGGCGGTCACAGGCGTTGTCACCTGGGACACCGATCAGACCCCCTTCTCCGACAACGGCCTCGGCTACCGCCGCTGGAGCAACGCCAGCTTCCAGGCCGTCTGCGGCGGATCGATCCTACTCGATAACGGCGAGATCATCCCCGTCTCCTTTGTCATCAACAACACCACCGCCGGCTCCTTCTCCAACGCGCTCGTCACCAACCACTTCATGGGGCAGATGGCCAGCGACGCGACCTGGGCAAGCTACGGCGGTGAGTTCGCAAGCTGCGACCAATACAACGGCAGCATCAGCATCCGCACCGCCATGCTCGATGCGCTCCCCTCCGCTGTCAGCCCGCTCCCGACGGACCCCGCCGACTACCAGCTGGGCGCCGACTTCTGGCAGGTCACCGTCGCCTTCGACATCGAACGTCCCGGCGGTGGTTCCGACACCGTCCACATCTCCACCAGCGCCTTCGGCGTCATCACCCACGACATGATCACGATCACCCCATCGGTCGCCGGTGAACTCCCCCCGCAGGCAGCGTTCCCCGCCGACTCCGCAGACATCAACGGCGATGGTCTCGTCGACACCGCCGACCTGGGCGTCCTGCTGGGGCAGTTCGGAACCACGCCGAGCTGCAACTGATCGCGCTCGCAACGTGACGGCCCAAGGGCGCATACGATCGGAGCACACCACTCCGGAGTCCGCGCCCTTGGGTTTTTACGCACACGGCGTCTGCATTGTCCTCTTCGTCCTGTTCACCGGGTTCTTCGGTGTCATGCTGTGGACGTTCGTCAACCGCAAAGAGATTAAGCGCTCGCTGCTGACCCACCCCCGCGACCGCAAGCGCGTCAACGCCCAGGACCTCCCAGACGACGACCTCCAGACCGACGCGCCCGACGACCACGCAGCGCCGTGATGCTCCCGCGCCTGCTCCGAGTCTGGCTCATTCTGCTGTGCGTCGTCTTCGTCGGCTCGACCGCGCTCTACACCCTGCTCGGCACGCCCATCTCCGTCACCGGAGGCAAACAATCGATGGGCTGGTTCGACGCCGTCGTCGGGGGCATCATCACTGCTCTGGGCGTCTCGCCGCTGTCGTTCATTATCGCAGCGATCAGATCAGGCGAGGAGATCGGCGGCCGGTTCGATGAATCCAAATGCGCGACCTGCGGCTACGACCTCAAGGGTCTGGAAGCAGCTCGATGTCCGGAATGCGGAACAGGTCTTGATCGGACATCGAGTGCCCCAACGCTCTCCCATGGATCGGAATCACCCTGATCGCATCGCCTGGCGCCACCTCGCCAGCATTCGATCGGTACCAGGCCAACCGATCTTCCTGCGTACCACCCAGGTCCGTCGGGACCAGCACCGCAGGACGGCAGAATATTTCCGGTTTCGACGCAGGGACATTCAACGCGATGAACGCGTTCGATCCTTGGACTACCGTCCCCTGCTGACCGCCCGCATCGACCGGCGCCCCAGCCATCGCCGCGCCGCTGAGGAGCAGGCCGCCGCCAACCAGAATCTGTGTGTTGAGTCGAACAAGCATCATCGTCTCCTTTGACTGGATCCAACCCGCTGTTTGAGGATACCGGCGGCTCAGCCCCAGGTTCACCGGTACAATCGCCGGTTCTGACTACCCCCCGACGCCCGACCCGCAGTGAGCCACGAATGACCACCATGACCACCGAACGCACCTTCATCGCCGATTACGCCCCCAACGAGCGCTTCGAGGGCATCTTCACCATCTGCAACGCCCAGCTCGGCACCACCCGCAACGGCAAGCCCTACCTCCGCTGCCTGCTCCGCGACCGCACCGGAGAACTCCCTGCGCGCATGTGGTCCATCCCCGATGAGGTCTTCCGCTCGCTCCCCGCCAACGGCTTCGTCGAGGCCCACGGCGAGACCCAGCCCTACCAGGGCGAGCTCCAGCTCATCCTCCACCGCATCGCGCCCGCCGAGCCGACCGACGAGCAGCTCCGCGACCTGCTCCCCACCAGCGAGCGCGCGCCCGAGGACATGTTCGCCGAGCTGACCACCCTGCTCGACACGATCGAGCACCCCGCGCTCAAGGCGCTCGTGCAGCTCTACCTCGACGACGAGATGCTCATGAGTCAGTTCCGCATCGCCCCCGCCGCGATGATGCTCCACCACGCTTACCTGGGTGGCCTGCTCGAGCACACGCTCAACCTGTGCAACGTGGCCAACGCCGTGCTCCCCTTCTACCCCAAGATCAACCGCGACATCGTCCTCGTCGGCCTCTTCCTCCACGACCTGGGCAAGACGCGCGAGCTCGCCTACGACCAGGGCTTCAGCTACACCGACCGCGGCGAACTCATCGGCCACATCGTCGAGGGCGCCATCATGCTCCACGACAAGGCGCAGACGCTCATGCGCGAGCAGGGCATCCGCCTGCCCCAGCACGCGCTGACCGTCCTCCAGCACATCATCCTCTCGCACCACACCAAGCCAGAGTTCGGCGCTGCGAAGATCCCCGCCACCCCCGAGGCGATCTTCGTGGGGATGATCGACGACCTCGACGCCAAGACCTTCATCGCACTCAGCGCCGCCCGCCCCGACCGCACCAACCAGATCAACATGGGCGGCAACTTCACCGA
>CAYGNN010000168.1:0-5875 GCA_964351165.1 uncultured Phycisphaeraceae bacterium | reverse complement strand
ACAGAGTTCGAGATTGAATCAAGTTTCGAACATCTTGAACAAAACGTGCTAGAGAGACGAAGCATGCTCTCTGGCGGAAAATGGCAATACCACGGCATTGAAGAAGTGTCGGGAACAATACCGGGAGTTTTCTAATGGCAGTCAAACCCCTCGAAGATCGCGTCCTCGTCAAGCCCGTTGAAGCCGAGACCATGACGGCTTCCGGCATCTACCTCCCCGAGGCCTCCAAGGAGAAGCCCGTCCAGGGCAAGATCGTCGCCGCCGGACCCGGCAAGCGACTCGGCAACGGCCAGCTCGCCAAGATGTCCGTAAAGAAAGGCGACACCATCGTCTACGGCAAGTACGCCGGCACCGAAGTCGAGATCAAGGGCGCCGAGCACCTCATCCTCCGCGAGTCCGACATCCTCGGCGTCATCGAAGGCTGAGCGCGCACAACCGCACGCATCACTTGAACACCACAGCGAAAGGCTGAAACCAATATGTCCACGAAGCAGATGATGTTCGGCGACAACGCGCTCGTCGAGATGAAACAGGGCGTCGAGCAGCTCGCCAAGGCCGTCAAGTCCACCATGGGACCCACCGGCCGCAACGTCCTCCTCGAGAAGTCCTACGGCGGCCCCACGATCACCAAGGACGGCGTCAGCGTCGCCAAGGAGATCACCCTCCCCGAGGCCTTCGAGAACATGGGCGCCAAGATGGTCAACGAGGTCGCCAAGAAGACCAACGACATCGCCGGTGACGGCACCACCTGCGCCACCGTCCTCGCCCAGGCCGTCTTCACCGAGGGCCTCCGCCACGTCGCCGTCGGCGCCAACTCCGTCCAGCTCCAGCGCGGCATCAACAAGGCCGCCGAGGCCGCCTGCGACGCCATCGACGGCTTCGCCGTCAAGTGCAAGGGCAAGGACGACTACCGCAAGATCGCGACCGTCAGCGCCAACCACGACGCCGAGATCGGCGAGATCATCGCCGAGGCGATCGCCAAGGTCGGCGCCGAGGGCGTCGTCGAGGTCGAAGAGGGCAAGACCGCGGACATGGTCCTCGATTACGTCGAGGGCATGCAGTTCGACAAGGGCTACCTCTCGCCCTACTTCATGACCGATCCCAAGACCACCGAGTGCATCCTCGAGGACGCCTACGTGCTGATCTGGGAGAAGAAGATCGCCAACCTCAACGACCTCCTCCCGCTCCTCAACAAGGCGGCCAGCAGCGGCAAGCCCCTGCTCATCATCGCCGAGGACGTCGAGAACGAGGCGCTCGCCGCCCTCGTCGTCAACCGCCTCCGCGGCACGCTCAAGGTCTGCGCCGTCAAGGCCCCCGGCTTCGGCGAGCGCCGCAAGGCCATGCTGGGCGACATCGCCACCCTCACCGGCGGCGAGTTCATCGGCGAGGAGATGGGCCGCACCCTCGAGTCCGTCGAGATCAGCGAACTGGGCCAGGTCAAGAAGATCATCGTGGACAAGGACAACACCACGATGATCGAGGGCGCCGGCAAGAAGAAGGACATCACCGCCCGCGCCGAGCAGATCAAGGCGCAGCTCGACCGCTCCACCAGCGACTACGACAAGGAGAAGCTGAACGAGCGCCTCGCCAAGCTGACAGGCGGTGTCGCGATCATCAAGGTCGGCGCTGCGAGTGAGATGGCCATGAAGGAGCGCAAGGACCGCGTCGATGACGCGCTCAACGCCACCCGCGCCGCCGCCCGCGAGGGCTACGTCCCCGGTGGTGGTGTGGCGCTGCTCCGCACGATCGACGCCATCGAGGCCGCCCGCAAGAAGGCCAAGGGCGACGAGAAGATCGGCTTCGACATCATCGCCGCCGCCGTCGAGTGGCCCTGCAAGCAGATCGCCGAGAACGCCGGCGTTGACGGCGACCTCGTCGTCGAGAAGGTGAAGAACCTCCCGACCAAGCAGGGCTTCAACGCCGCCAACCACCAGTACGAGGACCTGGTCAAGACCGGCGTCATCGACCCCGCGCTCGTCGCCAAGACCGCGCTGCGCAACGCCGCCTCCGTCGCCGGCCTGATGCTCACGACCGACGTGCTCATCGCCGACCTCAAGGACGAGACCGAAGCGGCGACCGGCGCCATCGCGTGATCAACGCGGTGATGCACTGAACGCAACCAACGAGCCGGGGGTGGAAACGCCCCCGGCTCGATTCACACCCAGCAGCACCGTCAGGGACCCACATGCCGGCAACACGCGACTACTACGACATCCTCGGCGTCGAGAAGAACGCCGACGCGGACGAGGTCAAGCGTGCCTACCGCCGCCTGGCGATGAAGCACCACCCCGACCGCAACCCCGGCGACGCCGAGGCCGAGGCCAAGTTCAAGGAAGCCGCCGAGGCCTACGAAGTCCTCTCCGACGAGCAGATGCGCTCGCGCTACGACCAGTTCGGCCACGCCGGCGTCCGCGGCGGTGGGGGTCCAGCGGGCCACGACTTCAACCGCATGAACGTCGAGGACATCTTCTCGATGTTCACCGACATCTTCGGCGGCCAGGGCGGCGGCGGCTTCGGCGGCCAGCGCCCGCGCGGCGGCCGACGAGGCGTCCCGCGCGGCTACGACCTCGAAACCGAAGTCAGCATCACGCTCAACGACGTCCTCGACGGCTGCGAGCGCGAGGTCGAGTTCTCCCGCCTCGACGTCTGCGACACCTGCGAGGGCTCCGGCGCCAAGGCCGGCTCCGAACCGACCAAGTGCGCCACCTGCGGCGGCCAGGGCCAGGTCATGCAGCAGGGCCTCGGCGGCATGTTCCGCATCGCCACCGCGTGCCCGCACTGCCGAGGCCGCGGCACCATCATCGAAGACCCCTGCGACGACTGCCGAGGCAAGGGCCGCAAGCCCAAGCAGCGCACCATCAGCGTGAAGATCCCCCCAGGTGTGCATCATGGGCAAGCGGTGCGCATCAAGGGCGAGGGCGAACCGCCCCAGCAAGAGGTCTCCCCCAGCGGCGAGGGCGTCCACGGCGACCTGCACGTCGTCGTCACCGTCGAAGAGCACGACCTCTTCACACGCGAGGGCGATCACCTGCTCATGGAGATGCCCATCAGCTTCACGCAGGCGGCGCTGGGCGCCGAGCTCGAAGTCCCCACCCTCGATGGCAAGACCACGCTGAAGGTCCCGCACGGCACGCAGTTCGGCGCGACCTTCAAGATCCACGGCGAGGGCCTCCCCAGCCTGCGCTCGCAGAGAAGGGGCGACATCGTCGTCCTCGCCAAGGTCGAGATCCCCAAGAAGATGACGAACAAGCAGAAGGAACTCCTCCGCGAGTTCGCCGAGACCGAGGACAAGCGCGTGACCCCCGAGAGCCACGGCTTCTGGAAGAAGATCAAGGACTCCCTCGCCGGCTGACCGGAGGGAGCAACGCACATGGCACGCAAGAAGAAGAACGACATGCCCGACCAGCCCATCGACATCGAGACCGAGATGGAAGCCGCCGGCCACGAAGGCGTCGCGGAGGACTCCATCGAAGCGCGCATCGAGAACCTCGAGGCCGCTGTCGAAGAAGCGAACAACAAGGCGCTGCGCACCCTCGCCGACTTCCAGAACTACAAGAAGCGCGCCCTCGTCGATGAGCGCCTCGCCCGCGAAGACGGCGCTGCAAGCGTCCTCGCAGGCGTCATCACCGCCCTCGACCACTTCGATCGCGCGCTCTCGCTCGACCCGGAGAAAACAACCGCCGCCCAGGTCATCGACGGCGTGCAACTCATCAAGAGCGAGATCCTCAAGACCATCACCGACCAGGGCGTCACGACGATCGAGCCGCAGGTCGGCGACGAGTTCGACCCATCCCGCCACCTCGCGACCGGCGCTGCCCCCATCGAGGGCGTCGCGCCGGGGCACATCGCCGTCGTCATGCAGGGCGGCTACGCCATCGGCGACCGCGTGCTGCGCCCAGCGACGATCATGATCGCGCCGGAAGCGGAAGAAACCCCGAGCATCGACACCGAGGCCTGATCCGATGCCCACCTACGACTACGTCTGCAACGCCTGCGGTCACGAGTTCGAGCTCTTCCAGTCGATGTCCGAGAGCGTCAAGAAGAAGTGCCCCGAGTGCGGCAAGCTCAAGCTCGAACGCCTCATCGGCACCGGCGCCGGCGTCATCTTCAAGGGCGGCGGCTTCTACGAGACCGACTACCGCAGCGACTCCTACAAGAAGGGCGCCGAGGCCGACAAGAAGGCCAGCGAGACCAAGCCCGACAAGAAGGACAACGCGAAGAAGACGGACACCAAGGCAACCAAGCCAGCCGCCGACAAGAAACCGGCCGCGAAGAAGTCCGACGACTAAACCGTCTTGCCCCCGAATCTGAGAACGCTGGACGCCGAGTCTGAGCAAAGCGAAGGCTCGGATATCGAGCGCAACGAGACCGAACACATTGCCACACACCCTCACCCACGGCATCGACCTCGTTGACATCGCTCGCTTCGAGCGCACCCTCGCCGACCACCCCGACCGCTTCCGCGAGCGCTGCTTCACCGAATCGGAACGCGCCTACGCCGCCTCGCGCCCCAAGCGCGAGTCCCAGCACCTTGCAGCGCGCTTCGCCGCCAAGGAAGCCGCCCTCAAGGCCATCGGCACCGGCTGGCGCGACGGCATCGCCTGGACCGACATCGAGGTGAAACTCCTCCCTTCAGGCGCCCCGACCCTCGAAGTGGGGGGCAAGGCGGGCGAGATCGCAGCAGAACTGGGCATCACGAGCTGGCTCATCTCCCTCAGCCACACCGACTCCCACGCCATCGCCTCCGTCATCGGTCTTGGCGACTGACACGCAGGCGCGGTGGGGGGATCAGCCCCAAAATCGGCTTAGATTTGTGTAATCGCCCGGATTGTTCGATAATCAGAGTGCAATGGCTTCCCCCAGACGGCACTCGACGCTGATCGAACTGATCCGCGACCGCCCATCCTCGATGGGATCAGGGCCGCCGGTCCGCGCCGAACGCGTCAAGCCCGAGCCGATGGCCAAGCCGCGCAAGGAACGCGCACACCGCTCGAGCGAGAGCAGCAGCGATCACGGCTTCGACATCGCGGCGCTGGGCAAGTTCTTCGCCGCCGGCCGCCGGCTGACCTTCCCGATGGGGTACGTCTTCATCGCCGCGGCCCTCGTGCTGATCTCCTGGATCGGCGTGTACATGATCGGCTACTCCCGCGCCGAGAGCGCCCACAAGAACGAGCAGATCGCCCGGCTCACCTCGTCGTCCGATCCGCTCCTGACCGACAGCGCCCCGATCACCGCGCCTGAACGACGACTCCCCACGACGAGCAACAACACCGCGCCCAGGACCAACACCCAGCGCCCTGTTCCGCAGGTTTCATCCGATGGCCCCACCGGCGCAGGCCTCCCCAACCGCGCCGGCTCGACCGCGACCCGCAGCCGCAGCGCCGCAGCGAACCAGCCAGCCTCCGTCCTGCCCCCCGCGGTCTTCGAGCTGGACAACAACTACCTCGTCATCGCCAACTACCACCGCGACGAGGCGCAGCTCGCCGCGACCTTCCTCAACGACAACGGCGTCCGCGCCACCATCGCCCCCTCAGGCTCCGGCTCCTCCTGGCACGTCCTCGGCCTCCGCGGCTTCACCAGCGACCAGATGCGCGCCGGCGAGCACCGTCAGTACCGCGAGCAGGTCGAGAACCTCGGCCGGAGCTGGGAACGCAACCACGGCGGCTCCGACAACTTCAGCCAGATGTTCTTCCGGAAGGAAAAAGGCTGAGCCTCCGCTGATTTGCCCCCAAATGCGGTCTCCCGAGCCCCTTGGCCCGATCCCCCAGCCCGGCCTACACTTGGGGCCCGCATGAAGGCGGCCCTCAAGGCCCCCCGGCGGTTGAGATCCCAGACCCAGACGACGACCTCGAAGGACCACCGAGATGAGCATCGA
>CAYGNN010000167.1:0-5880 GCA_964351165.1 uncultured Phycisphaeraceae bacterium | reverse complement strand
AACCTGATCCTCGACATGATCCGCAGCGCAGGGGGGGGCTCCTGACCCATGGGCGACCTCACCCTCTTCATCCCGGAGTTCGTCGTCCTCGCAGGCGCGCTGCTCGCGTTTGTGCTGTCTGCGTTCGGCGCTTCGCAGCGCGTGACGTGGATCGCCTCGGTCTTTGCTTCGATCGCGGCGCTCGTCGCGATACTCTGGAAGCTCGACGCGACCGGCGATCCGTTCTTCGCCGGGATCTACCACGTGGACGCCTTCTCGCAGACGCTGAAGCTCGGTGTGGTCGCTGGTCTGCTCCTGACGACGCTCATCGCAGGCCGCGCCGGGAGTTTCCGCGCCGGCATCCGGGTGGACATCCCGATCTTCCTCTTCTTCAGCGCGCTGGGCATGATGATGCTCGCCAGCGCGACGGAGCTGCTGACGCTCTACGTCGCGCTCGAACTCGCCGCGTATGGGCTCTACATACTTGCCGCCCTGCACACGATGCAGCGCCAGGGGAGTGAGGCAGCAGCGAAGTACATCATCTTCGGCGCTGCGTCGAGCGCCGTCTCGCTGTACGGCGTCAGCCTGCTCTTCGCAGCGAGCAGGACGACGTACCTCGTCGAGATCGCCTCCACGGAGCCAACGCCGCTGCTGATCGTCGGCGTCTTCCTCGCCCTCAGCGGCGTCCTGTTCAAGCTCGCGGTCTTCCCCTTCCACGCCTGGGCGCCGGACACCTACGAGGGAGCACCCCATGAGGCGGTCGCATTCATCGGGACCGCGTCGAAGGTCGCCGCGGTGGGTGTGATCGCCCGGCTGCTCCAGTTGATCGGCGCTGACGACCGCACCATCACAACGGCGCTCTTCGTCTGCTGCGTCGCGTCCATGACGATCGGCAACCTCGCGGCGATGAAGCAGGACGACCTGAAGCGCCTGCTCGCGTATTCCACCGTCGCCCACGCCGGGTACCTGATGATCGGCCTCCTCTGCCTGAGCGAGCTGGGCGTCGCGAGCGCCATCTTCTACGCGCTGACGTACGTCCCGGTCGTCTTCGCCGCATTCCTGGTGATCGCGGTGCTCGGCGCAGATGGGAGCAACCCGACGCGCGCCCACCTCGCAGGCCTGTACCGGCGCTCGCCGCTGCTGATGACCACGATCCTCGTCGCGATGTTCGGCCTCGCAGGGATCCCCCCAACAGTCGGGTTCGCAGGCAAGTGGTTCCTCTTCAGCGCCGCGATCGAGAGCGGCTACCTCTGGCTCGTCCTCGTCGGCGCGATCAACGCGACGATCAGCCTGTACTACTACCTCTGCGTCGTGAAGGAAGCGATCCTCACGCCCCCGGCTGATGGCGCCAAGCCGATCAAGGTCAGCCCCGCGATCACCCTCGCCGCGTGGATCTCGATCGCGCTGACGCTGGCGATCGGCATCTATCCGGCGCTCGTCTGGGACCTCGCCGACGCCGCGGCCAAGGCGCTGCTGGGCGGCTGAATCCCACCCGATCCCGATAACCGGTCCGCCTGTGATCTTTGTGCGCTCTGCCCGCCCGGTGCGCGGCTCTCGTCCGGATTCGACGGAAAACCGATGGGCGCCCCTCCCGCTGAATCGGAGTCTCTTGCTGACGGCGGGCGCATGGCCGGGGTGGCTGAGGCGTTGGCGCCGTCCACGGAGGACAACAACATGAAATGCAGTCACGCACCCAACCGATGCGCCGCGATCATTGCAACCATCGGTCTCGCCTCCATCGCCGCGTCGTCGGCCTCCGCTGCGCCGATCTTCCACGACGATTTCGAGTCCGGCTCGCTCGCCAACTGGACTGGCAAGTCCTTCGGCGCCCACGACGCCTTCATCACCGTCGATCCGATGGACCCGTTCAACAAGGCGATCACCTTCGCCACGCTCGAGTCCGCCGGTGAGATCTTCTCGGTTGACCGGTTCGAGTTCACCGATGCCGATGCGTACGAGGTCTCCTTCGATTACCTGGGGCTCGGCCTGGAAGGCTCGCGTGCAGCCAACTATGGCGGCTTCGTTGGCTATTCCGAGGGCACGCCCGGGACGCACACCTGGGTCTTCGGCACCGCCAGTATCTCCGGCGCTGCAGATTCGCTCGTCGATGATGGCGCCTGGCGCACGTACAGCTTCACCGTTGATGGCGCGACCGCGTTCGGTGGCGGCGCCACCGGCTTCCATCTGATGTTCGAGGACTTCTCCGGCTCAGGCGGAGTCGCGGGCGATGCGTTCTTTGACAACATCACCGTCCGCGCGGTGCCCAGCCCCGGCGCGAGCCTGCTCGCTGCTGCCGGCTTCCTGACCCTGTCACGCCGTCGACAGCGCATAAGCCGCTGATCGGCTCATTCTTCCTTTGGCGATCTCAGGGCGATTCGTAGCGCGAGCTGCGGATCGCCCTGTCTCTTTTGCGATTCATCGGAGACCAGAGCCGCTCACAACTTCGAGATCAAGGGGATCGTCTTGTCCAGCACACCCAGCGCCGCTTCGAGGTACACCGGGTGCCCCTCGCGGTGCAGGAACGCCGGGACGCACGCCGCGAGCAGCGCCCTGCGGATGTTCGCCAGGTCGTTGTAATCATCGCCATTGTCGAGGCCCTGCTTCTTGCGCGCCTTGGCGAGTTCCTTCACCGGCTTGACGCCGCAGAGCTTGTCCGGCATCGCCCAGTACAGGCGCTCCAGGTAGATCGCGTCCTCGACCCAGTGCCCCAGCCCGACCTCCGCGAAGTCGAGCAGCACGCAGCCGGCAGGGCCCCAGGGCGAACCTTCAGGCCGAAGCATCGCGTTGCCCAGGTGCAGGTCGCCGTGGCGCCAGGTGTGCGTGTCCCGGCCCCGCCAGATCGGCAGCAGCCTCGGCATCATCTTCTGCACCTGCTTAATGCAGTCGTTCCAGTGCTGCTGGCCGGCGATCTCGCTCTCTTTGGAGTCGTGCCGTGCCTTGTCCAGCAGGGCGTCCCAGTCGGTGGGTTCAGGCGTCCCGTCCGGACGGTGCAGCTCCGCCTCGACCCTGTAGAAGTTCGCCGCGGCTTCGAAGAGCTGCGCGAAGACTTTCTTGTGCGGCTTCTGGTGCGAGAGCGGATGCCCAGGCACGCGCTCCATCACGAGCCAGGCGAGGTCGTACCCACCCAGTTCGATCCCCTCCGCTGCGATGGTCGGCGTGTGCGCGTCGGTGCCGGACAACTCGACGGTCAGCCGGCGCTCGAGAGGGCCAACAGGGACTTTGACCAGGACCTCGCGCGTGGAGCCATCTTCGAACGTCCACTCGGAATACGCTGTTGACGCCCCCCCGCGCTGCCAGTCGGCGCGGAACCACCGGATCTCCCCCAACCGGTCATCGCATTCGGCGCGGAGCGCCGGCTCCAGCGAGGAGCCCAGGGAGGCGAATGCGATCCGGTGTTCTTCAGGCGTATCTCCCGGCATGCGCCCAGTGTACCGGCGATGGCCAAGCCGGGCACCGCGTGCACAGGGTGTGCATCAGTGCGCAGCAAAGGGCGAAAAATCGAACGCGTGGATGGTTTCCGCCAGCAGCCGGAGCATCTCCGCCGCCGTCTCCAGGTCCATCGAAGGGGCAGGGTTCAGGATGACGACATCGCCCAGCGGCCGGATCATCAGCCCTCGCGAGCGCGCCTCGGCGCACAGCGCCGCGCCGACACGCGCGTCCGGATCGAACGACCGCCACGGTCCGCGGCCTGCGACGAGCTCGATCCCGCCCATCACGCCCCGGAGGCGCACGTCGCCGACATGCGGATGATCGGCCAGCGATTCGCGCAGCGTCGTGCGCATCAGAGTGGACAACCCGCGCGCGTTGGCGTTGACATCGTGCTCCGCGAGCAGGTCCACCGAGGCGATGGCCGCGGCGCACGCGAGGGGGTTGCCGGTGAAGGTGTGCCCGTGGTACAGCGTCTTGTGCTCGCCAGGCTCGCCCTCGAACGCGGCGGCGATCTCGTCGGTGCACATCGTCGCTGCGAGCGGCAAGTAACCGCCGCTGAGCCCCTTCGCCAGGCACAGGATGTCAGGCTCGACGCCCTCCTGCTCGCAGGCGAGCGTCGACCCGGTCCGGCACAGGCCGACCGCGACCTCGTCCGCGATCAGTGGGAGACCCCGCTCCTTCGCCCGCTGCGCGAGCCCCGCGAGGTAGCCCTCCGGCTGCTCGATCATGCCCCCAGCGCCCTGCATCAGCGGCTCGATGACGACAGCGATCGCGCGGTCGCCCACCTCGTCGAGGACGCGGTCGAGGTCGTCCAGCGCCAGGTCCCGCACGCGCTCGCGCCGGGCGTCGTCCCACGAGGGCCATTCTGTTCCGAGCCCCTCGCTCGGGGCATCAACGGTGCGCACGTTCGGCGCCATCGCCCAGGCGTTGCGGAAGAGCATCGACGAGAACGGTTTGTGCATCCGCTCGTCGTAGCCAACGCTCATCGCGCCGGAGGTGTCGCCGTGGTAGGCGCCCTTGACGCCGACGAACGTATCGCGGCCGGTCCTGCCGTTGTGGTGGTGGTATCCAGCGGCCATCTTGAAGGCGAGCTCCGTCGCTGTCGCGCCGGCGTCGGAATAAAAGACCTTGTTGAGGAATGTCGTCGCGCCCTCGCGGTTGACAAGCCTGACCAGCCGCTCTGCGAGTTCGATCGCAGGGACTGTTGACGATCCGAGCATCGTCGCGTGGGCGACCCTGCCGAGCTGGTCCTTGATCGCGTTGTCGATCGCATCGACGCCGTGGCCGTGGACGTTGCACCAGAGCGAGGAGTACGCGTCGATGTACCGGCGCCCCTCGGTGTCGTAGAGGATGAACCCCTCGGCGCGCTCGATGATGATCGGCTCCTGCTCGCGCCACTGCCGCATGGGGGTGAAGGGGTGCCAGACGTGCGCATGATCGAGCGCGGTGAGCCTGGCGGTCTGCGTGGATTCCAGCGTGGTCGTCATGCGAGCATCGTACCGCGCGGCGCTCGGTGATCGAGGCGGTACGATGTCCCCATGCGGACCCTCGCGCAGATCAAGGCCACCCTCGAAGCGATCGGCGCTGAGCCCAAGCGGGCGCTGGGGCAGAACTTCCTGATCGACCACAACCTGATCCGCAAGCTGATCGAGAGCGCCGGCCCTGCCGATGGGCGCCTCGCCTTCGAGGTTGGCCCTGGCGCTGCGGCGCTCACCGAGCCGCTGCTGGAAGCAGGCTGGAAACTCGTCGCGTGCGAACTCGACGACGCCCTGTGCGACTGGCTGACGGACGAGTTCGCGAGCCAGATCGAATCAGGCCAGCTCACGATCGTCCGGGGTGACTGCCTCGAGTGCAAGCACGAGGTATCGAAGGACGCGGTGCGCGCCTTGGGCGGAGGCCCCTTCACGCACATCGCGAACCTGCCCTACAGCGCCGCGACGCCGCTGATCATGACGCTGCTCGTCGAGCATCCGGAGTGCGAGTCGCTGCACGTGACGATCCAGCGCGAGGTCGCGGACCGCCTCGCGGCCGCGCCAGGATCCAAAGCGTACGGCGAGATCTCCATCGTCGCGCAGGCGCTGGCGAGCGTGAAGCTCGTCAGCAAGGTCCCTGCGAGCTGCTTCTGGCCGGCGCCCAAGGTCGAGAGCGCGATGATCGCGATCACACGTCGAGATGATCCGCTGACTGATGACCCGCGCGGGTTGGTCGGGTTCACCCACCGCGTCTTCGCGAGACGCAGAAAGCAGCTGGGATCGATCCTGAAGGAGCCGGTGCAGGCGGGGCTGGTGTGGCCGGAAGGGATTCAGCCCCTCGATCGACCGGAGAAGCTATCGCCGGCGCACATCGTCGCGCTGTGGCAAGCGGTTCAGGCGGTCGAAGCGGTCGACTGAGTCTTCGCGTTGTCTGCCTCGAAACAGACAGCGCCGACGTGACCGCCGAAGCCGGCGCTCGTGATGAGCTGCGCGCCAGGCC
>CAYGNN010000166.1:5216-5881 GCA_964351165.1 uncultured Phycisphaeraceae bacterium | reverse complement strand
GGACCGGGATGTTCAGGGGTGCAGGGTGTTGGCATCCGCCCTCATGATAAACACCCCGGGGCACGATAATCAGAGGGAGCCGTTACACTTGAGACACGGAGGGTCATCGCTGATCCGATGGCGATGGCGTTTCAGTCTGCACTGTCAACCCAGTCCTGAACCGGAGTGACCGAAGCCTATGCCACGCCCCAGCGCCTCGAAGAAGACCACGAAGTCTCGCACCGCGAAGAAGAAAAGCGTCCGCAAGTCCGCCAAATCAGGGGTCAACTCCCGCGTGACCAAGAAGGCGACGACTCGGAAGAAGGCGACCGCCAAGCGAACGAACCCCAACAAACTCACCTACTTCTTCGGCGCAACGCGGACCGATGGCGATGGCTCGATGCGCGCGCTCCTGGGCGGCAAGGGCGCCAACCTCGCCGAGATGACCTCGATCGGACTCCCGGTCCCGCCTGGGTTCACGATCACCACAGCGACCTGCAAGCGGTATTACGACGAGGGCAGGAAGCTGTCCAAGGGGCTCCTCGCGGATGTTGACAAGTGCATCGGGACACTCGAGAAGGAAACCGGCAAGACCTTCGGCGACACGAAAGACCCCCTGCTCGTGTCTGTCCGCAGCGGCGCTGCGATCTCGATGCCCGGCATGATGGACACCGTCCTGAACCTGG
>CAYGNN010000166.1:0-5095 GCA_964351165.1 uncultured Phycisphaeraceae bacterium | reverse complement strand
CAACGACCGCTCGGTGAAGGGGCTCGCCAAGCTGACCGGCGCTGAGCGCTTCGCCTACGACGCCTACCGCCGGCTGATCAACATGTACGGCGATGTCGTGATGGGTGTCGATCACCACCACTTCGAGCACGCCTTCGATCTGGTCAAAGCGAGGTACGACGCGAAGCTCGACAACGACGTGCCTGTCGAGGGGATGAAAGAGCTGTGCGGCGCGTACAAGGAGGTGTACCGCAAGCACGTCGGCAAGCCATTCCCGCAGGACCCCATCCGCCAGCTCAAGCTCGCGATCGAGGCGGTCTTCAAGAGCTGGAACGCCTCCAAGGCGATCGCTTATCGCAGGATCAACAAGATCCACGATCTCCCCGGCACCGCGGTCAACGTGCAGTCGATGGTCTTCGGCAACATGGGCGACGACTCCGGCACCGGCGTCGCCTTCACCCGGAACCCCTCCACCGGCGAGAACAAGTTCTACGGCGAGTTCCTCGTCAACGCCCAGGGCGAGGACGTCGTCGCAGGGATCCGCACGCCGAGGCAGATCGCGGAACTCCCCTCCTGGAACAAGTCGATCGGCAAGCAACTCCTGGACGTGCGCAAGAAACTGGAGAAGCACTACCGCGACGTGCAGGACATCGAGTTCACCATCGAGCGCGGCAACCTCTACATGCTCCAGACGCGCACCGGCAAACGCACCGGCGCTGCGGCGGTGAAGATCGCCTGCGACATGGTCAAGGAGAAGCTCATCACGAAGGACGAAGCGCTGCTGCGCGTGCCTGCTGATGCGCTGACGCAGTTGCTGCTGCCCTCCTTTGATCTCGCCGCGAAGGCCAAGGCCCACGTGCTGACCACCGGCCTCCCGGCATCGCCAGGCGTCGCGGTGGGCAAGCCTGCGTTCACAGCGGACGAGGCGGTCGCCAGAGCGAACAACGGCGAGAGCGTCCTGCTCGTGCGCAAGGAGACGTCCCCTGAGGACATCGAGGGCATGAACTCGGCGCAGGGCATCCTCACCAGCACCGGCGGGATGACCTCGCACGCAGCGGTCGTCGCGCGTGGCTGGGGCAAGTGCTGCGTCGCCGGCGCTGGCGCGATCGAGATCGACGCGGACAAGGGCGAGTTCCTCGTCAGCGGCAAGCGGTTCGGTCGTGACGACACGCTCTCGATCGATGGCTCGACCGGCGAGGTGATCCTGGGCGAGGTGCGCACCGTCCCCCCGACGTTCAGCAGCGACTTCAAAACGCTGATGCGCTGGGCGGACGCCAAGCGGACGCTCAAGGTGCGCACGAACGCCGACACGCCGGAAGACGCGAAGCGCGCCAGAGAGTTCGGCGCTCAGGGCATCGGCCTGTGCCGGACGGAGCACATGTTCTTCGAGGGGCAGCGCATCGTCGCGATGCGGGAGATGATCCTCGCGGACAAGGTGAGCGACCGTGAGAAGGCGCTGGCGAAGCTGCTCCCCTACCAGCGCAAGGACTTCGAAGGCATCTTCACAGCGATGGATGGGCTCCCGGTGACCATCAGGCTGCTGGATCCGCCGCTGCACGAGTTCCTCCCTCATGGGGAGGCGGCGCAGGCGGAGCTCGCCGGCGTGCTGGGCGTCCCTGTCGCGCAGGTGCTCCGGCGCGTCAACGCGCTGCACGAGGCGAACCCGATGCTCGGGCACCGCGGCTGCCGACTTGCAGTCACGTACCCTGAAGTCCTGCGCATGCAGGTCAGGGCGATCGTCGAGGCGACGATCAACTGCCTGAAGAAGGGTGTGAAGGCGAAGCCGGAGATCATGGTCCCCCTCGTCGGGATCGACCGCGAACTGGAGATGCTCAGGGGGCAGATCCTCGAGACGATCGACGAGGTGCGCAAGGCGAAGGGGCACAAGGGGCGGCTGAACATCCCGGTCGGCACGATGATCGAGATCCCCCGCGCGGCGCTGACCGCCGGTTCGGTCGCGCAGCACGCGGACTTCTTCAGCTTCGGCACCAACGACCTGACGCAGCTCACCTATGGGTACAGCCGTGACGACATCAACAGCTTCCTCCCTGATTACCTGGGGCAGGGGATCCTGAAGCAGGACCCCTTCCAGACGCTGGACGAGTCAGGGGTCGGGCAGCTCGTGCAGATGGCCTGCGAGCAGGGCAGGGCGCAGACGGAAAAACTGAAGATCGGCATCTGCGGCGAGCACGGCGGCGACCCTTCGAGCGTCTGGTTCTGCCACGATGTCGGGATGGAGTACGTCAGTTGCTCGCCATTCAGGGTGCCCATCGCCCGGCTCGCGGCGGCGCAGGCGGTGATCCGGCCTTGATCGGATAGGAATCTACAGATCGGGTGAAATCTGACAGGCCCTATCGGGTACAACAACGTGGTTACGTTCTGGTATCACTGCGCCCATTCCCGTCGGAGGACCGCCCATGCTTCGGACCGCCAGCAGCCTGTTCATCCTCGCTTCCTTCCTGTTCGGCGCGCCTTCTGTGGCGGAAGAAGCCGCTTCTGGGATGCAGTCGCCTGAGGCGATCTTCGAGACGCTCGCCGATCAGAGCATCGAGATGGATGAGGAGCAGATCGATCAGGCGGACGAGGTGATCAAGCGGGCGGTGAAGGCGTCTCCCAAGGACGCCAGGCTGGTGATGTCGCAGTCGATGATCCTGAACCGCCGCGGCGATTCCGACAAGGCGTACGACGTCGCGAAGAAGGCGATCAAGCTCGACCCCAACGACGCGATGCTGCAGTACCTGTTCGGGAACGCCGCGTTCGCGCACATCAACAATGTGTCAATCATCAACAAGGGCGCTGTCGCAGGGAAGGGGAAGGCGGCCTACGAGAAGGCGGTCGAGCTGGACCCCTCGCTGCTCGAAGCGCAGGTCGGGCTGGCGAACTTCTACACCTTCGCGCCGGGGATCGCAGGGGGCAGCGTGAGCAAGGCGCGTGAGATCGCGGAGGCCATCGAGCAGTACGAGGGCGGCCCTGCTGCCGCGGCGTCGCTGCGGATGCTGATCGAGGGGAAAGAAAAAAACTGGGACGCCTACGAAGCCGCGACGCAGGACGCCATCCTGCTGGCGGTGAGCGACGAGGAGCAGCAGGAGGTGCGGATGCAGTCCGCGATGATCCTGATCTTCCAGGCGGAGAAGCACCAGCGAGCGCTCGATTCGATCAATGCGATCAAGGCCGCGTCCGAGGCGAGCGGCGAGCCGTACCGGGTCGGGACGCTGTCCTACCTGGAGGGCGTCTGCCTGCGAGAAACCGGCGACCTCGACGGCGCCATCACGTGCTTCGAGCGCACGCTGTCGGTCAACGCCGATGCGCAGAACACGCGGTACAGCCTCGCGGAGTGCTACGAAGAGCGGGACAACTACGCCCTCGCAGCGAAGCACTACCAGGAGTTCGCTGACCGTTTCAAGGACGACGACCGCGCCAAGGGCGCGAAGAAGAAGGCGAAGAAGCTCAAGAAGAAGGCCGCCAAGGGCTGAGCAGAATCAGTTCGCCGGCTTGCGGAGGACTGTCGCGTTGAAGGGGCGGCCCTCCCTGCGGTACTTGCGCTCGAAGTTCGAACCGACCAGCTCGCCAGTCTCACCAGCGGCGTGCTCGCTCGTGAAGGGCTCGCGGATAAAGCGAGGGCCTTGTCTGTCTTCGGCGCACCAGCGGTCGAAGTGCTCCTCCATCCACTGCCAGTAATCCGCGTGGTCGGTCACGATGCGCAGCTCGCACCCAGGCTTGATGATCCGGTACGCCTGCTCGAGGAACGAATCCTGGACCATCCGGCGCTTGTGGTGCCGCGCCTTGGGCCAGGGGTCCGCGAAGTAGAGGTGCAGCACGTCCACGATCTCGGTCGGGACGCGGAAACGGATAAACGCAGCGGCGTCTGCGTTGAGCACGCGGATGTTGGTCACCGCGTGCCTGCGGATGCGGTCTGCGGTGTACTCGTAGAACTCGTGGGCGTACTCGATCCCCAGGTAGTTCGTCCCTGGGCGATCGCCTGCGGTCTGGACGAGGAAGGCGCCCTTGCCGGAGCCGATCTCCAGTTCGAATGGCTGCTCCGGCTTGGGGAAGAGCGTCCGGGGATCGAGCCAGGCGTTCTCCGGATTCGTGAGCATGTCATCCGGGAGCGGTGGCAGGTCCTCAAGGGTCAATCCGACCCCGGTGACATCCAACTGGCGACCTCTGGCGAGTCCGAAGCTCATGGGGTGAATGTAGGCGGCAAGTGCCCAGCGGTCCTGACAGGGGCTCCAGCGGTGATCAGCAGGGAAAGTCGTCGGGCTTCGGGCCATAAGGGTTTTGGACGTTGGGTTCTGGGCCGATATCCACCCTGACCAGAAGCCCACCCACTCCGCCGGAGCGAGGCCGCCATGCACAACGATTACACCACCGCTTCCGGCAACGGCCGGATCTCCGACCGCCTGCTGACGTTTGTCGAGTCGCACCTCGACCGCGAGCGGTACCAGGAGCAGCACTGGGACGGCTCGTACGGCGACTACCTTGATCTGGTGCAGGAGAACCCTGCGGTCATCCGCAACGCCTACCAGCGCATCTACGACATGGTCCTCTCGCACGGCTGGGAGAAGATCCGCCGCTTCAAGCAGGACATCGTGCGGTATCACTTCTTCTCCGATCCGATCGAAGACGGCGCGGACGGGATCTTCGGCCTCGATGATCCGCTCATGCGCCTCGTCGATGTCTTCCGCAGCGCTGCGGAGGGGTACGGCACAGACAAGCGCATCCTGCTCCTGCACGGCCCGGTCGGATCGAGCAAGTCCACCGTCGCGAGGCTGCTGAAGAAGGGCCTGGAGCGGTACTCGAAGTCGGACGCCGGCGCGCTATACAGCTACACCTGGATGCTCGACGAGCACGCAGGACCGACCAGCATGGAGCACGAGTTCCCCTGCCCCATGCACGAGGACCCTCTGCTGCTGATCCCTGAGGAGGCGCGAGGGCCGGTGCTTGAATCGCTCAACGCGACGTACGCCGAGCAGGGCGGACGCGGCAAGCTGCAGCTCAAGGGCGAGCTGAACCCCTTCTGCAGGAAGGTGCTCTCAGACCTGCTGGCGCACTACGACGGCGACTGGTCGCAGGCGATGCGCCACGTGAAGGTCCGCAGAATCATCCTGTCGGAGAA
>CAYGNN010000165.1:0-5909 GCA_964351165.1 uncultured Phycisphaeraceae bacterium | reverse complement strand
TGCTCTGCTACAGCCACCCGCGGTCTGGCCCATCTCACGGCGACACCTTCACCGCTTCGAGCGGCGCCGTGCTGCACACGGCCGTAGCCCAAACCCGGCTGCCCGAACGGATGCCCAGGGGCATCCGCCGGGTGATCGAACGCTGCCTGGACCGCAACAAGGAACAACGCCTGCAAGCCATCGGCGACGCCCGGATCGAGTTGCAGGAAGCGCTCAAGAAACTGCACAGCGGCGAGTTCGGCGCCCCGAGCCCCGCTGGTGGCACAGCAAACAAGACCAGCCTGCTCTGGCCCGCGCTCGCCGGTGCTCTGGCGATCGCGCTCGCCGCGGCGATCCTGATGCCGCGCACCAACACGACACAATCGACACCAACGCGCGGACCACAGATCAGCGACGTCGCTCAGATCACCAACTCTCCGGTCCTCGAGGAAGACCCCAACCTGGCCCCCGACGGCAGGAGCATCGTGTACGCGGCCATGGACGGGAGCGACCAGGACATCTTCGTCCTCCGCATCGGTGGCGAGATCCCCATCAACCTGACCGCCAACTCCCCAGCCAACGACTTCCAGCCCGCCTTCTCCCCGGACGGCGAACGCATCGCCTTCGTCTCCTCGAGGGAGGGTGGCGGCGTCTTCGTCATGGGCGCCACCGGAGAGAACCCCATCAAGGTCGCAGGCGAAGGCTTCTACCCGGCCTGGTCGCCCGACGGGGCAACCCTCGCCGTCTGCTCCGAAGATGTCTTATCAGCCTACTCCCGTACAACCAACTCGACGATCACGCTGATCGACCTGCAGACCCGCACGGCCCGCCCCCTCGACACCAGCGGAGCGGACGACGACGCGGGCGGATTCACCGACGCGGTCATCCCGCAGTGGTCCCCCGACGGCTCGCGGATCGTCTACTGGGCCACCAACAACGGGCAGCGCGACCTCTTCACCGTCGCCGCGACCGGCGGCGACCGCACGCAACTCACCGATGACATCTACACCGACTGGAACCCGATGTGGTCCGCCGACGGCGCAACGATCTACTTCCTCTCCGACCGCTCCGGTGAATTGAGCCTCTGGTCACTGGGGATCGATCAACCAACGGGGCAACCAACCACCGAGCCCCAGGCGCTCATGCCCGGCCCGCACACCATTCTCAGCGCGACCCTGGCGCGCGACACCAACCAACTCGCCTTCACGATCGAGAGCGACCAATCAACCATCGAGCGCTCAACCGTCTCTGATGCGGGCGTGGTATCCACCGAACGCACCCGGATCTACACCACTTCAGAGCGGCTCCTCCAGGAATCGATCAGCCCAGACGGGCAGTGGATCACGTACCGGAACGGGCCGCCCTTCGAGGACATCTTCGTGATGCGCGCCGACGGGCAGGCCCGCAGGCGCATCACCGACTCACCGGCCAAGGACCGGGGCCCGCAGTTTCTTGATGGCGGCGATGCTGTGATGTACTACTCGAATCAGGATGGCGGGTACAAGATCTGGCAGGTCCGCCGCGACGGCGCCAACCCGCAGGTCATCATCGAAGGCGAACCGGAGCACAATTACCTCACCACCTGCCCGTCAGCAGATGGCGAGATCGTCGCGCTGAGCATCCAACCGCCAACCGGGGACTTTACAACGCACATCTTCCGCCGCAACGAATCCGGGCGCTACGAACCGACGGGCATCTCCACCCCGAACTTCTTTATCATCTCGATCTCTCCGGACGGCTCCATCTTGCTCGGTGGGATCATCGGCGAAAGCAACGAACTGAACGCCGCAATCATGGACTGCGCGTCCGGCGAAGTTACGACCCTCACAATCCTGGGAACCGTGGCAGTCGGAGATTTGGACGCGTATCGCGGCACATGGCTTTCTAATACCAGAGTGCTCGCGATCGACGATCGCTCAAACCGATCGCTGGTTTTCGACTTTGAAACCGACGGATCCACATGGACCGGGCAATCGTTCCCTGAGAACACCCGGCTCCGAAAAGGCGCCTCCAGCGACACGATCTTCCTCTTCCACCCCTCCGTCTCCAGCAACCTCTGGCTCGCCGAACTGGGCCTGACGCAGCACGCAACCGACTAACCACTCCAACTGTCTGGCCATCATGAACCAATGACCGAACCCCCCAAGCAACTCGGCCCATACACAATCGACCGCGAGATCGGCCGCGGCGGCATGGGCGTCGTGTACCTCGCCCGCGACACCCGCCTCGACCGCGCCGTCGCGATCAAGTCCCTCCCCGAGCACCTCGCGCAGGACCCCGACCGCCTCGCCCGCTTCGAGCGCGAAGCGCGCACCCTCGCCGCCCTCAACCACCCCAACGTCGCAGGCATCCACGGCATCGAGGACCACGACGGCGCCAAGTACCTCATCCTCGAATACGTTGAGGGCGAGACACTCGCCGAACGCCTCGACCGCGGCGTGCCTTCGCTGGAGGAAACGCTCGAACTCATCGTGCAGATCGCAGCAGGTGTCGAAGCAGCGCACGAAGCGGGCATCATCCACCGCGACCTGAAGCCAGCGAACATCAAGATCACCCCAGATGGTCAGGCGAAGGTCCTCGACTTCGGCCTCGCCAAGGCCGACGACGGCGCCACGTCGGCCTCGTCCTCGAACATCCTCACCGCCAGCCCCACGATCACCTCGCCCATCCAGCACTCGCCCACCATCCCCGGCGCCATCATGGGCACCGCGCCCTACATGAGCCCCGAGCAGGCCCGAGGCCGCGCCGTCGATCGGCGCACAGACATCTGGTCCTTCGGCGTCATCCTCTACGAGATGCTGACCGGCGATTCCCCCTTCCGGGGCGAGACTGTCAGCGACTCCATCGCCGCGATCCTCCAGAAGGACCTGCACCTGCAGAACCTCCCGGAGAGCGTCCCGCTGCAGTTTGGCCGCGTCCTGGAGCGCTGCCTGAGCCGCGACAAGAACGAGCGCTACCGCCACATCGGCGATGTCGCGCTCGACCTCCTCGCGGCGGACGCCGGCGCGAGCACACCAGCGCCGCAGTGCAGGGGCGTCGCAGGCTGGCTCGTCGCGGCGCTCGTGCTGC
Organism: uncultured Phycisphaeraceae bacterium; assembly: GCA_964351165.1. GTDB lineage: Bacteria > Planctomycetota > Phycisphaerae > Phycisphaerales > UBA1924 > JACKHE01. The sequence goes on along the minus strand of CAYGNN010000165.1, from coordinate 2,861 downwards.
TCGCCGCGGCACTCGGCGTCGGCGGCGCCTGGCTGGCGCTGCAGCCGGAAGAAACACCGCCGCAGGTCACGCGTTTCGAGATCGACCTCGGCGGCGATGCCCGAATCGAGTACTGGACCGCCCCCCAGTTCGCCCTCTCTCCGAACGGCAGGCGCCTTTATTACGTCCAGACCAGAGACGGGCGCGACTTTCTCTATGTCCGCGACATCGAGGCGCCGACCGGCCGGCTCCTCGCCGAAGGCCGCGAGATATTCGCGCCGTTTGTTTCTCCCGATGGTGAATGGGTCGCCTACTTCACCGAGCAGAGACTCATGAAGATCTTCTCCGGCGGAGGCTCGCCCATCGAGATCACCACCACGGCCGACAACGCCAGGGGCGGCGTTTGGTGCGCCGACGATCAGATCATCTACGCGCCCACGACGACCGATCCATTATTCCGTGTCAGCGCCTCCGGCGGGCGGGGCGAGCCGGTCACCACCCTCGACGAAACCAGCAAAGACCGATCGCACCGGTGGCCCGCGCTCGTGCCGGGTCACCCCGACCTGATCGTCTTCACGAACCAGGCCTTCCAGGACGATTTCAGCGAGTGCGGCATCGATACGATCAACCTCCGCACCGGAAAAAAAGGCCGGCTGCACAAGGGGGGCTCGTACCCCCGCATCACGCCCGGGGGCACGCTCCTCTTCGCCTCGAACGGCACGCTCTACGCGGCTCCGCTCAACGACTCGCGCGATGCGATGCTCAGGCCTCCGGCGCCAACGCTCTACAGCGTCGGGCACTCGCCCAACAACGGGGGCGCCCAGTACGCCTTCGCCAACGATGGCACACTCATCCACGCGGAACTGGACAGCCAGAACTCCACGGTCACTTCCTTTCATTGGGTCACGCTCGAAGGAGAAGTCTCCGAGGCGATCGACGAGCCAGGCGATTACTACGGGCCACGGATATCCCCCGACGGCTCCCGATTCCTGTACTCGGATGGATCCCTGGACACGGGGAATATCCAAATCCATGAATTCCGCCGAGGGATCGCGACACCGCTCAAATCCTCGGCTTCCAGGCAGATACTGCCGATCTGGTCGCCCGACGGTCAGCACGTCGCCTACGCCATGTCCACCGACGAAAACGCGATGCCGTCGCTCACGATCGACCCTATCTACACGAATGAACCAACCCGGCGCGCGACACCATCCGAACTTTCGGGGCAGTTCCCGCTCGACTGGTCCCATGACGGCGAGAAGATCCTCATCAGTCAGATATCGCCGGACACCGGCTGGGATATTCTCGCGTACAACACCGGGAGCGGCGAGCTTGAGCCGATGATCACGCTGCCGGGATTCGAACAGTACGCCCGGTTCTCGCCCGACGATGACTGGATTCTCTTTACCTCGAACCTGACAGGCGACTTCGAAGTGTTCTTCCAGCGCGCCGATGGCTCGGGTGTCCGCCACCAGGTCTCGATCGACGGCGGTGAAGATCCGATCTGGGCGCCGGACAGCTCCGGCGTCTATTTCCTCACCAACAGCCCGACAACCACCCGGCACAGACTCATGTTCGCTAAAATCGACCTGTCGAACACACCGCCACGGATCGACGCCCCGGACGAGGTCATGGAGATCGATGTCATCCCTCGTCGGCTGTTCGCTCGATACGACATCCATCCCGATGGAGATCGGTTCCTCACGCGCCAGTTTGTAGAGGGGTTGACCGACCAGGACCGGGGCGTGTTCAGGCTCACCCTCAACTGGTTCGAGGAACTCGAAGGCGACTACGACAACTGATCACCCCGATCAGTTCACCGCCGCCAGCTCGACATCCATGATGACCTTCTCGTTCGGTGGGATCTTCCCACCCGCGTACCCGGGCCGGCCGTAGCCCAGCTCCGGCGGGATCGTGATCCGGCGGACCTCCCCAAGGCGCATCCCCCGGATGCCCTGGTCCAGGCCCTCGATCACCGTGCCATCACCGACGTACATCTTGTGCGTGCGCTCGTTGGCGCGCGTGTCGATGATGACTGTCCCGTCCTTGAGTTTCAGCGTGTAGTGCAGCTCGATCCGCTTGCCCTCGACGATCGGCGCGCCAGCGCCATTCTTGAGAACGTCGATTTTCACCTTCGGCTCACGCCCGTACGAGATCTTGACCGGCCGGTCCTGGCAGCCGCTCTGCGCGAGCATGAAACCACCGCCGATGAAGGCCGCGACAGCCGCGACGACGTACAACTGCGTTCGGATCCGGACGGTGCTCGCCATACCACTGCAATCGGCCGGTTTCAGGACCCGATCCAGCGCCGACGTCCGAGAACGACAACGATCACCGGTTCAATCGTCGATCCCGAGGTCCCGCTTCGTCAGGAGCGATTCGAACCGCACCCCGGCGCCCTCGATGCTCGCCCTGGCGCCCTCCAGCCGATCGACCACCGCGATCACCGCCAGCACCTCCGCGCCGGCGTGCCGCAGCACGTCGATCGCCTCGACCGCCTGCCCCCCGGTCGTCGCGATGTCCTCGAGCAGCACGACGCGGTCCGTCGCTGTCAGCTCGCCCTCGAGCTGCTTCGCCGTGCCGTAGTCTTTCTTCGCGTTGCGGATGAAGACGAAGGGCTTGTCGAGCATCAGCCCTGCAGCGGTCACCAGCGGGATCCCCCCAAGCTCCGCGCCCGCGAGCCGGCTCACCCCCCGCTCGCCAGGCGTCCCGCGCACTGCGGACGAATCAATATCGCGGATCCGCTCCGCCATGATCTCCGTGATCGACCGCAGCAGCGCCGGGTTCGTTGTAAAGCGGTACTTGTCCACGTAGTAGTTCGACGTCGCGCCGGAGCGCAGCGTGAACTCCCCGCGCAGGACCGCCGCTTCCTTGATCGATTC
>CAYGNN010000164.1:3664-5948 GCA_964351165.1 uncultured Phycisphaeraceae bacterium | reverse complement strand
GGAGCGCTTTGCCTGCGGTCTGGATCGCCTCGATGATCTTCGTATACCCGGTACAGCGGCACAGGTGCTGGTTTAGCGCGGTCTGGACTTCCTTGGTGCTGGGGTCGGGGTTGGATTCGAGCAGGTTCGCGGCCCGGGTGACGATGCCGGGGATGCAGAAGCCGCACTGCGCGCCGCCGCAGACAGCGAAGGCGTCGGCGATGGTGTCCATGACGCGCGGGTCGTGGCCCTCGATGGTGCGGACGTCCTTGCCGGCTGCCTTCTTCATCGAGATGACGCAGGAGAGGACGACCTTGCCGTCCATCTCCACGGCGCAGCAGCCGCACGCGGCCTGCGGGGAGCAGCCATCCTTGACGCTGGTGATCTGCGCCTCCTCGCGGAGGTGCGTCATCAGCGACGTGGTCGGGTCGCCCTGGAACTCGGCTTCGGCCCCATTGAGTTTGAACTGGATCGTTTCGCTCACTCGTGCTCCGATCGTCAGGCGCCTGCGACGCGGGCGTTGAAGACCTCGATCTCGCGGTCCCACTCGTCGGCGAGGGCGTAGGTCTCGGTCCAGAAGGAGGGATCCCACAGCTTGCGGAGTTCCTCGCTGTCGCGCTGCTGCTGCTCGACCCAGGTGAAGTATTTCAGGTTGTGGATGGCCCTGCGGTCGTCGAGGGTCAGCTCCTTGTAATGATCGGTCGTGCAGCCCTCGAGCCACCTGCCGTAATGCCTGGCGGCGGTGATGGTGTCGTACTCGCCCTGTTCGGCGCGTTCCTCGTCGAGGCGGCTGGCGTAGAGCTGCATGGAGTCGGTCATGGGGAAGGCGATGACGTCGTTCGGCCCCAGCTCGAACTGCTGGGCGGTCTTGATCGCGGCAACCATGTTGCAGATGCAGGAGATGCCCATCAGCGGGAGCTGGCCGATCGTCGTGTCGTCGATGCCCATCTGCGACAGCAGCGCCTGGCCCTGCGGCTCGTTGAAGAGGCGCATCAGGTCGATGCACTGCTGGTCGTCGATCGCGGCGACAGCGTCGGTGTTGCGGACGTTGTGGATCCAGGGGATGTGCTTGTCGCCGATGCCCTCGATGCGGTGTTCGCCAAACCCATTGTTGAGCATGGTCGGGCACTGCAGCGCCTCGACCGCGACTATGCGCAGGTCCGGGTGGACGACCTTCAGAAAATCACCGGCGGCGATTGTCCCGGCGGAGCCGGTCGCGGAGACGTACGCCGCGAGGCGGTCGCCGGGTTTGGCGACGGCGCGGAAGGCGTCCTCGAAGGCTGGGCCTGTCACGTTGTAGTGCCAGATCGGGTTGCCGAATTCCTCGAACTGGTTGAAGACGATGCACTCGGGGCGGTTGCGTTTGATGTCCCAGCAGGCGTCGTAGATCTCCTTGACGTTCGACTCGGTGCCGGGCGTCGCGATGATCTCGGCGCCGATCTCCTCCAGCCAGGTGAAACGCTCGCGGCTCATGCCCTCGGGGAGGATGGCGACGGCGTCGCAGCCCAGCAGGGCGCAGTCGAAGGCGCCGCCCCGGCAGAAGTTGCCGGTGGAGGGCCAGACGGCCTTGTGGTGGAGGGGGTCGAAGCCGCCGGTGATCAGGCGGGGGATGAGGCAGCCAAACCCTGCGCCGACCTTGTGGGCGCCGGTGGGGAACCACTTGCCGACGAGGCCGACGAGCCTCGCCTCGACGCCGGTGAGGGAGGAGGGGAACTCGACCCAGTTGCCCTGACCAAATCCGCCGCCGGTCTCGACGGGCTCGTTCTTCCAGGAGATGCGGAAGAGGTTGAGCGGGTCGATGTCCCAGAGGCCGACGGATTTCAGCTTGTCCCGGATCTCCCCTGGGATGAGCGAGGGGTCGCGCATCTGGGCGAAGGTCGGGATGACGATGCCGCGCTCCCGGCATCGGGTGACGGCGTTGTCGAGGGCGGTGGCGTTGGGGGTGGTCGTCGGCATGTCGTGGGGCGTCTCGTGTCCTGTTTTCCTGAATCGGGCATTGTATCAAAGCTGCGGCGGATCTCAGCGTTGTTCTTGGGATCGGGCTGGTCCGGCTGGCTCCTCAAACCGGCCCTCCGATGCGGCGTTTTTGCCCGCCTGCGCTATACTCGGGGCCTCGACGATCTCACCCGCCAGTAGACGCCTGACCACCGGGACACCAATGACCGCAGCGACCCCTCAATCGACCTCGACCGCGACGCCCGCGACCACGGCGCAGGTCCGCCAGCAGTTCATCGACTACTTCGCCCAGAAGCACGAGCACTTGGTTGTCCCCTCGTCGCCGGTGGTGCCGCACGACGACCCGACG
>CAYGNN010000164.1:0-3654 GCA_964351165.1 uncultured Phycisphaeraceae bacterium | reverse complement strand
CACCGGCAAGCGCGACTACACCCGCGCGGTCGATACCCAGAAGTGCATCCGCGCCGGCGGCAAGCACAACGACCTCGACGACGTCGGCAAGGACACGTATCACCACACGTTCTTCGAGATGCTCGGCAACTGGTCCTTCGGGGACTTCTTCAAGGACGAGATCATCGCCTGGGCGTGGGACCTGCTGGTGAACGTCTGGGGGCTGGACCCGGAGCGTCTGTACGCGACGTACTTCGAGGGCGACGCGGCGCAGGGGCTCGAACCGGATACCGAAGCGAAGGACTTCTGGCTGCGGTTCCTCCCTGAGTCGCGCGTGCTGCCAGGCAACGCGAAGGACAACTTCTGGGAGATGGGTGACACCGGCCCTTGCGGTCCTTGCTCGGAATTGCACTACGACAGCCGCCCGGATGACGAGCGCGCGCAGGTGGACGGCGCCAGCCTCGTCAACCAGGACGATCCGGACGTCATCGAGATATGGAACCTCGTCTTCATCCAGTTCAACCGGGGGGCATCAGGGCTCGCGCCGCTGCCGGCCAAGCACGTCGATACCGGGATGGGTCTCGAGCGCATCGTCCGCGTGCTGCAGGGCAAGCGGTCGAACTACGACACCGACGCCTTCACGCCGATCTTCGAGGCGATCCAGCGCATCACCGGTGCGCCCGAATACACCGGGATCCTCGAGGACCACAAGGACATCGCCTACCGCGTCATCGCCGACCACATCCGCACGCTGGTCTTCGCGATCACCGACGGCGCGACTCCCGACAACATGGGCCGGGGTTCGGTCCTCCGCAGCGTCCTGCGGCGTGCGGCCCGCATGGGACGGCAATACCTGAACACGACCGAGCCCTTCCTCTACAAGCTCGTGCCGGCGGTGACAGACCTGATGGGGGAGGCGTTCCCCGAGTTGCAGAAGGACCCGGAGCGCGTTGCGGAGATCATCCGGTTGGAGGAAGAGTCCTTTGGGCGGACGATCGACACCGGCATCGCGCACTTCAACGACGCGGTCGGTCGCGCTGACTCCGGCGCGATGCGCCCCGACGACGCCTTCAAACTCCACGATACCTACGGCTTCCCCATCGACCTCACCCGTGTCATGGCCGAGGAGCGCGGGCTCACCGTCGATGTCGAGGGCTTCGAGAAGCTCATGGAGGAGGCGAAGGAAATCGCCCGCGCCGGTGGCAAGGGCTGCGGCGCCCACCGCGCCTCCGTCATGGACGCGACCACCATCGGCCAGTGCAAGACGCTCGGCGTTCAGCCCACCGACGACAGCGCCAAGTTCGACAACAAACGCCTGATGACCGCCACCGTGCGCGCGATCTGGAACGGGTCTGACTTCGACGAGCACGCCGAGGCGGGGGCGGTGAACAACGAGTCGCGCTTCAGCGTGATCCTCGACAAGACCAGCTTCTACGCGGAGATGGGCGGCCAGGTGGGGGACATGGGGCGCCTGCGCGTCACGAAGGAAGCGAAGTCCAACGCCCGCGATGCGAACAAGGGCGGCGAGTTCGAGGTGCTGGACACCAAGGCCTACGCCGGCTTCGTCGCGCACTTCGGCCGCGTCCGCAAGGGCGAGATCCGCGTGGGCGACACGGTCGAGATCGTCCTCGACACGCAGCGCCGCGACCAGATCCGCGCCAACCACACCGCGACGCATCTGCTGAACCTCGCGCTCCGCGACGCTGCAGGCGAGGGGCACGACCAGAAGGGCTCGCAGGTCGCGCCGGATCACCTGCGCTTCGACTTCAGCGCCAACCAGCCGCTGACGGATGACCAGGTCCGCGGCATCGAGATCATCGTCCGCGACACGATCTCGCGCGATGTGCCGGTGTACGCGGAAACAGCGCCGCTGGAACTGGCCAAGCAGATCAACGGCCTCCGCGCCGTCTTCGGCGAGGTGTACCCCGACCCGGTGCGCGTCGTTTCCGTCGGCGCCCCGATCGCCGACCTGCTCGCGGACGCGGGCAACGCCAAGTGGGCGGCGCACTCCGTCGAATTCTGCGGGGGCACGCACCTGGCCACGACCGGCGGCGCGCGCACGTTTGCGATCACGGAAGAAACATCCGTCGCCAAGGGCGTCCGCCGCATCGAGGCGCTGACCGGCGACCGCGCCGAGGCCGCGATTCAGGCCGGTGACATGTGCATCGACAAGGCCGAGGCCGCGGCGAAGCTGCCAGACGATCAGCTCGCGGATGCAATCAAGACGCTCGGCGCCGAGATCGACGCCGCGCACATCCCGCTCTCGAAAAAGCGCGACGCGCGGGCGGCGCTGGAATCACTGAACGAGCGCGCCAAGGCGGCCCGCAAGCAGGCGGCGGCATCAGGTCGCGACACCGCGGTCGTCGCGGCTCGCGAGCTGGTCGCCAGCGCTTCCGGACCGGTCATCTGCTCGGTGATCCCTGCCGGCTCCGACCGCAACGCGCTGCTCGCGGCGCTCGACGCGGTGAAGGCCAAGCACAGCGAGTCCGCGATCCTGCTGGCGAGCCCTGATGAGGATGAGGGCAAGGTCTCCATCGTCGCCGCGGTGCCCAAGGCGCTGATCGAGCAGGGCCTCAAGGCCGGCGACTGGGTCCGTGAGGCATCGCAAGCCTGCGGCGGCAAGGGCGGCGGCCGCCCGGATTCCGCGCAGGGCGGAGGCACGGAGCCGGGCAAGGTCAACGAGGCGGTCGAGGCGGCGCAAGCGTTTGCACAGTCGAAGCTCGGCTGATCGTCAATCCTGACGCTCGTATTCCGCGGTAAAGGCGAACGCCTCGCCGCTGTCGTGCTCGCCGTGAACGGTGATGCGGAGCGTGTCGCTCTCGCGGTGGAAGATCATCTTGGTAACAGCGCGCTGCTCGTCGCTGGTCGCGGTGAAGACGGCGCGCTGATCCTCGACATCGGCGCAGCGGAACTCCAGCGGCTTGTCCTTCTCCCAGAGATCCAGTTTGATCGCGTTGATGTGCTTGAAGCGGAAGTGGATCTGCGTCTCGCCTCCCTCGGTCGTCTCGACGAACTCGCAGATTTCGTAGAGCGTGGGGCCTTTGGCGTTCCACATGCGAAAGAGGCCGACCATGTGGTTGGCTTCCGGCTCGCTCCAGCGTTCTTCCGCCTGGGCGCCGAAGAGCTCGCCGCGCCACGTTCCTGCGATGAAGCCGAGTTCGTCGATGGACTCAGGCGGCGCGGCTTGCGCGAGGGGTGCGAAGAGGACTGTCAGCAGCAGGGGGAGGATCGTTCGACTGCATCGCATGGGTATGTCCTTCATCAATGCTCGCATCAGTGCTCGCCCAGGCTCTGGAACAACATGTACTTGTTCCCATCGGGGTCGAAGAAGGTTGCGAGGCTGACCATCCCTGGGAAGGTGAGGGTCTCGCCATCGAAGCGGACGCCCTTGCCCTCGAGCTCGGACCGGGCGGAGGCGATGTCCTTGACGCCCCAGGTGAGCGTGGCGCCGCCCTTCACTTCGAGGTCCTCGACCTGCGAGAACCCGACCCGGACGCCCTCGATGTGGGTCTGCATCTCGCACCAGCCCATCTCGTCCACCTTGTAGAGCAGCTCGAAGCCGAGCTTGTCGGTGCACCAGTCGATCGTCGTTGACAGGTCGCTGACGCCGAACGAGCAGGTGACGGAGCCGTCGTAATCGAGGGTTGAAGCCATGGGGTTCGCCTTTCTCCGCGG
>CAYGNN010000163.1:0-6021 GCA_964351165.1 uncultured Phycisphaeraceae bacterium | reverse complement strand
CGTGTTGACGCGTTCACGTACACCGTCGCCGAATCGACCTCTCGCGTGAAGCGCTCCGCCGCGGCTTGATCGTTCGTGATGATCGCGTCGGAGTGCTGCGAGCCGTGCTGGGCGATGTGCTCGATCGCCTGATCGAGATCATCCACCGTGCGCACGGCGCAGATCTGATCGAGGTATTCCGCCGGCCAGTCGGCATCCGTCGCCTCGTTGATGTCAGGCAGGATGTTCATCGTGTGCGCACAACCGCGCAGTTCCACGTGGAACGGCGCCACAGCCTCTGCGAACATCGGCAGAAACGTCTCCGCGACATCGCGGTGCACCAGCAGTGTCTCCATCGCGTTGCACACGCCGGGCCGCTGGCACTTGGCGTTGACCGCGATCGTCAGCGCCATCGCGAGATCCGCGTCGCGATCGACGTACACGTGGCAGACGCCCTTGTAGTGCTTGAGCACCGGGATCTTCGATTGCTCCGCCACCGCGCGGATCAGGCCCTCGCCGCCTCTGGGGATCACGAGGTCGATCCGGCCGGCCATCGAAAGCAGCGCACCGACCGCGGTGCGGTCGGTCGTCGGGACGAGCCGGATCGCGCCGCTTGGGAAATCGCCTGGCAGTGCGCCCAGCATCGCGTCGAGGATCGCCTTGTTGCTGTGCGCCGCTTCCTTGCCCCCTCGGAGGATGACGGCGTTGCCGGCCTTGAAGCACAACGCCGCGGCGTCGGCGGTCACGTTGGGGCGGGATTCGTAGATGATCAGCAGCACGCCGATCGGCACGCGGGTCTTCTCGATGCGGAGGCCGTTGGGGCGTTCGTTGATGTCGAGGATGTCGCCGACCGGGTCCGGGAGGTCGGCGACCTCGTCGATGGCGACGGCGATCGCCTCGATGCGCTGGGGCGTCAGCAGCAGCCGGTCGAGGAGCGCCGCAGAGAGACCGGCGGCTTTGCCGGCGTCCATGTCCTGCGCGTTGGCCTGCTCGATGGCCGCGGCGTTCTTGCGGATGCCGGCCGCCATCGCGCGCAGCGCGGCGTTCTTGTCGGCCGTTGACATCGAGCGCAGCGATCGGGCGGCGTCGTTCGCGCCGGTGACGATCCGGTCGAGTTGCTCCTGCAGCGCTGTGTCCATCTCCGGATCGTATGTCATCGTTGAGGTGCTGGGCGTGGGGATATCCGAGCCTTCGCTTCGCTCAGACTCGGCGTCCATGGGGCGGGGTCGGTAGATTGTGGCCATGAGCGAGACGCGCGATGGCGAGCGGCGAGACTGGGTCGGTGGTGTGCGGCGGGTGGTCGTCAAGATCGGCAGCCGGGCGCTCGTCGATGCGGACCACCGGCTCGATATCGCGCGGATCGACTCACTCGTCGAGCAGATCGTCCAGGTGCGCGAGTCCGGCCGGGAGGTTGTGCTGGTATCGTCCGGCGCCATCGCGGCGGGGCTGCCTGACCTGCGGTTGGATGGCCGGCCAAGGGACCTCCCCAGTCTGCAAGCGGCGGCGGCGCTGGGGCAGGCGAGGCTCATCGAGATCTACCGCCAGCGCTTCGCTCAGCACAACGTCGCGGTGGGGCAGGCGCTGCTGACGCACGCTGACCTGGAGGATCGCGACCGGCACCTCAACGCGCGCAACGCGCTCAACCGGCTGCTGGAGGCTGGGGCGGTGCCGATCGTCAATGAGAACGACACGGTGGCGGTGGATGAGATCCGCGTTGGTGACAACGATCAGCTCTCGGCGCTGGTCGGGAACCTGGTTCGCGCTGATCTGGTGATCCTGCTGACGACGGTCGAGGGGCTGTGCACGGATCACCCATCGCGCGGCGGTGTGCTGGTGCCGAGGGTGGAGGCGGTGACTGCGGAGATCCGCGCGATGGCCGGCGGCGCGGATGATGGCGTGGGGACTGGCGGGATGCAGACGAAGCTCGACGCGGCGGAGATCTGCGCGCGCGGGGGTGAGCGGCTGATCATCGCTGACGGCCGCGAGCCGGACGTGCTGCCGAGGCTGCTCGATGGCGAGGCGCTCGGGACATCGTTCGAGCCTGTAGCGGGACCGATGGCGGGGCGGAAGCGGTGGATCGCGTTCTTCCAGAAGCCGACAGGGACGATCACGGTGGATGACGGCGCTGCGAGGGCGATCACGGAGCAGGGGAGCAGCCTGCTGGCGATCGGCGTGCGCAGTGTCGGCGGCGGCTTTGGGCACGGCGATCTGGTGAGCGTGCTGGATGAAAGCGGCGCCGAGATCGCGCGGGGACTGGTGAACTACGCCGCGGCGGATCTGGAGCGGATCAAGGGGAAGCGGACAGGCGAGATCGCGGCGATCCTGGGCGCATGCGAGTACGGCGAGGTGGTGCACCGAGATAATCTGACGGTGGCGTAGCGAACTTATCCTGGTCTCGCGCACCTGTATCAAGGTAGTATGCCGACTTGGTATTACAGGTGATTGGGCCATGATTTCTTGGGATTCATGATGAATAGAACCGTGCTTGCTTGCGGAGCTTTGATGGCATTGGCCGTGACGTTCATTGCAGGCGCGATGGCCTCGCCGCCAAATGCTCTTGTGCCCGATGATCCCTCTGAGGAGGTGTATTACGAATCGGCTTCCGGGCAGTACGAGCTGGAAGTCATCGGCCGGCGAGATGAGTTGGGCCGACCCAGCCGGATCACGATGCGACGCGATGGCCTGGTGATCTGGTCGAGACACGACGACCGCACGTTCTGGGATGCCGCGGTTACTGATTCTGGTCGCGTGATCGGGTGTGCGTATTACCATGCTCCAATCGAGGATCGATTCTCGCGGCCGATGATTGAAGTGCATGTTCTCAGTCCGAAGGGCAAGACGCTGTTGCGTGCCTCGGAGATTCGTCGACCAGTTGTTCCTGATTCGAGGGCGACACCGACGATCGAGAGCATTGTTGTGCTTGATGAGCCGGAACTCGCATGTGTCACGATGTTTGACTGGAACGATGACCGGCGTTTTCGCTGGTGGATCTACGATCTGGTCGGTGGGCAGCAGGACAGCGTTGTCTTCCCGAGGCCGGAAGCTGCCATCGATTCCAGCGTCGTAAGCCAGATGAATGTCATTCCGCTGCAGGGATCAATGCTGGTCGCGCATTGGTATTTGTATGATGCGACGCATGCTCGTCTGGGAAGTGACCATGTTGTTATTCACAAGGTCGATGGGACTGTGCTGTGGAGTTCGACCTTCGAGCATGAAGAGGAGCGGCTTCGGGAATTAACTGCTCAATTGCCCAGCAATAGACGTTCTATGCGCATTCGGAAATACAGAGCAAACCAGTTGATTGCTACCGCACATGGGTTCCGGTTCCATTCCGCGTCCCGGGATGAACTCATCGAATATCGTTGTGCAATAGTGGACGGGGATCTTCAGGTCGATGTTTCTCGGATCACGTCCGAGCCGTTCGAAATAGACAGTGTTGATTGACCTGGTGACTGTTGGCCCTCAGAGAATTCACCCACTAGACCGTCCGATTTATGCCCCAAGCTTCGTATCCGATCCTGCTCTTCGGCCCTGCCGCGACCGCCGCGGGGAAGGGGTCGGTGCGTGTGCGTGTTGATGGTGGCTCGGACTGTGCGGCGGTGCTGGCGGCGCTGTGCCTGCAGCACCCGGAGGTCGAGCCGATCGCGCGCGGCGGGCGGTTGGCGGTCAACGGCGCGTATGTTGATGACTCGACGGTCATCGGGCCGGATGATGAATTGGCGCTGGTCGCGCTGGTGTCCGGCGGATGAGCGTGCGGGTGACGATCGTCGATGGGCCGCTGGGTCGGCATGACGCGCCGGCGGATGGCACCGGCTCGGTGGGGGCGGAGGTCGTCTTTGATGGGATCGTGCGCGCGATCGAGGGGGAGGCGACGATCGCGGCGCTCGAATACGAGGCGTACCGGCCGATGGCGGAGAACGAATTGCGGCGCCTGGGCGAGCGGCTGGTGGGCTCGCACGGGCTGCGCTCGATCGAGGTGTGGCACAGCGTGGGGCGCGTGCCGGTGGGGGCATCGTCGTTCCGGCTGCTGGTGCGATCGGCGCATCGCAAGGAGGCGCTGCTCGCGATGGACGAGTTCATCGACGCGATGAAGCGGGATGTGCCGTTGTGGAAGAAGGCGGCGCCGGCCGAGTAGGGCTGGCATTCTCAACCCGGCGGGGCTGGCGGGACGATGCATTGGTGTTCCGGAGATCGGGATCCTTGGAGCCCACCCCCTGATGGCATCGAAGCAGGACAACTCGCCGCCTCCGAAGGTTGCGCCCTGGCGCGACCGGCTGCATGAGATCATCTTCGAGGCGGACACGCCAAGAGGGAAGTTGTTCGATGTCCTGCTGATCATCGCGATCATCCTCTCGGTGCTGGTCGTCGTGCTGAGCACGCTGCCGGCGGTGGAGGACAGCGAGGAGTGGTCGGCCACGTTCCTCTACCTGGAGTGGGTCTTCACGGCGCTCTTCACGGTGGAGTATGTGCTGCGGCTGATCATTGTCAGGCGGCCGATCCGGTACGCGACGTCGTTCTTCGGGATCATCGACCTGCTGTCGATCCTGCCGGCCTTCATCGGGTTCCTCATCCCTGGCGGCGAGCGGCTGCTGGTGGTGCGGACGCTGCGGCTGCTGCGGATCTTCCGGGTCTTCAAGCTGGCGCGGTACCTGACGGAGGCGTCGGCGCTGCGGCAGGCGCTGCTGGTCAGCAGGCACAAGGTGGCGGTCTTCATGACGACGGTGCTGATCGTCATCCTGATCGCCAGCGCGCTGATGCATGTCGTCGAGGGCAACGCAGGGAATGAGCCATTCGATTCGATGCCCAGCGCGATGTACTGGGCGATCATCACGATGACGACGGTGGGGTACGGCGATATCACCCCGATCACGGTGGTCGGGAAGATCGTCACCGCGGCGCTGGTGCTGGTGGGGTATTCGCTGATCATCATCCCGACCGGGATCCTGACTGCGGAGATGTCCGGCATTACCAAGTCGTCAAGCGGGCCGAACAGGGCCTGCCCTTCTTGCATGAAGGAGGGGCACGACAAGGATGCGCTCTTCTGCAAGCGGTGCGGCGAGCCTCTGAATGGGCATACCGGGGCGGCGCCTGGCTGATGGGGTACCATGGGCGGCCCAACGCCTATGTCCTACGCACTTCCGATCTTTGAGTCCCAGGCCACAGCGCCGAGCGTTCGGACACGCACGCCATCGGGGATCGCTGCGCAGCGCCATGCGACGCTGGTGGATTCGTACGGGCGGACGATCCGCGACCTGCGGCTGAGCCTGACTGATCGGTGCAATTTCCGGTGCACGTACTGCATGGATCCGGACGTCCGCTTCATGCGGCGGATGGACCTGCTGCGGGATTCGGAGATGCTGCATCTGGTGCGCGTCGCGGCGTCGATGGGCGTGCGGCGCGTTCGGTTGACCGGGGGGGAGCCGGCGCTGCACCCGACGCTGCTGGAACTGATCGCGGACATGCGCGCGATCGGGCTCGACGACCTGGCGATGACGACCAACGGCTCGGTGCTGACGCGCGAGGAGCTGCGGCGGTGCCAGGAGGCCGGGCTGGACCGGCTGACGGTGAGCATCGACTCCCTGCGCGAGGAGCGTTTCGAGGCGATCACGCGGTCGCAGTGCTCGGTGGAGCGCGTGCTGCGGACGATCGGTGACGCGGTCGAGGTGGGGCTGTCGCCTGTGAAGGTGAACGTGGTCGTGATGCGTGGGTTCAACGAGGACGAGCTGGGCGATCTCGCTGGGCTGGCGCGCCGGTTCGGCGTGGACGTGCGGCTGATCGAGTACATGCCCCTGGATTCCGGGAAGCGCTGGTCGATGGAGCGCGTCGTGAGCGCCGACGAGATGGTCGAGACGATCGCGCGCGAGCACGAACTGGAACCGATCGGGCGCGAGCGGAAGGAGTCGCCTGCGACGAATTACGCCTTCGCCGATGGGGCTGCCGGGAGTATCGGGGTGATCGCCTCGGTGACGAAGCCCTTCTGCGGGGCGTGCTCGCGGCTGCGCGTGACGGCGGACGGGAAGGTGATGCCTTGCCTGTTCAGCA
>CAYGNN010000162.1:5581-6166 GCA_964351165.1 uncultured Phycisphaeraceae bacterium | reverse complement strand
GATTGACATCGCGGCGCCATCCACGTCCGCCGCTGCCACGACTTCACTGTCCTGAAGATCCGCTCCACTTTCGAATTGAGTTGCCACACGCCGACTTTTCCTCGAACGTGCGTAGCCTCCCACTGTTCACATGCTCGACTGAATTGCTTGCGGAACTGCGCACCATGATCAATGATCACGAACCTCGGCGACGTTCCTTCATCCTTAACTACTCGATCGACCAACTGGATCAAGTCCTCGGACGTCGGTCGTCGGTCGAACACGCGCAGCGCCAGGAGCTTCCGAGAAAAGCTATCGAGCACGGCGGCGACCTCGAACCGCCGCCACAGCACTCGTAACTCTGTGAGATCAATGTGCCAGACCGCGTGTGGAATGCGGGGGTTCATCAGGTGCTGGAGAGATGCGTCACTATTGGGTGGGGATGCCCGCAGTGTCACTCGCTGCCGATGATCTGTCTTCGCCTGTTCCTCTTCGAGGATTCGTCTAATCGATGTTCGGCTTATCTGGATCCCTGCTCGGATCATGTGGCGGGCGATCGTCCTGGTCCCGAGCTCGCGTTCCGGGCACAGCGTGCGGATCTCGTGG
>CAYGNN010000162.1:0-5571 GCA_964351165.1 uncultured Phycisphaeraceae bacterium | reverse complement strand
ACCGACTCCTATCCCGTAGCGCCTTTCGCCAGTTTCGGATCGTGTTGGGATGGAGCCCAAAGCGGTCCGCTGCCTGCTTCGCTGTCCAGCCGCGCAGGGTCGTGAGCTGGAGGATCTCGGCCCGCTGTCCCGGGCCGAATTGTGGCCGTCGCCGAGGGGCCTTTGCGAGCCTTTGGGCCCTGAAGATCGCCAGCTCTCGCTCCAGCAAGGCGGCCTCTGAGAACAGGTGATCCCGCTGGGCGAGCATCCGGGTCATCGGGGCCGGATGGCACAATGCCCGACTCCGCGCAAGGCCGTATCTTTGGGCCATGGCGACCGCAATGGCCTCAATCAAATGCCACAAACTCGGCGCGATGGGTGTCATCACTGCCCACCACAGGCCATGTCCGGGGTCGGCGGGTCGGACATCCCGAATTCGGGCCGTTTATTGGGTTTCTTGCTCATCAGGGCCGATATTACCGGACCTTGGCGGTGGTGGCGGCTTCAATTCGCGGACAAATCGGACAACAATAAGCCACAACAAACTGCTGGCCCCCCTGCCCTAGAGGCCAGGTTCGCGCATCTGTCACTCACCGTATGGCGCCCCCGCTATTTCAAAGTTCTTGAGCATCGGATTCAGGCCGAATCGAACCTCCTGCTGGTTCGGATCGGCCTGTCTGCTTTTTGCAGTTCAAGTGATCTGAGAACGAGCAGCACCGGTCAGCCCTCAGCAAAAAACAAGACGGCCCCCCGAAAGGGGCCGTCTCTTCATGCTCGCCATGAGGAAGTCATTCAGCGGCGGCGGCGGCTCGCGAAGGCGCCGGCGACGCCGAAGAGGGCCACGGGGCCGGGGGTGGGCGTGAACGTCAGGTTCCAGTTCACCGAGGCGTTGCCCTCGACGTAGGAGCCGGACTCGAAGATGAACTGCACACCGACGGTCGAGTCGACGACGAACTTGTAATCGCCAGCGAGGAGGGTGCCGGAGCCTGCGAAGTTGGTGTACGCGTTGTCCTCGTCGAGGAATACCTGGGTGGGCGTGCCGCCGGTGATGCTCTCGATCGCGACGTAGGAGTCGGAGCTCCAGGCGCCGTTGACGGTGCCGAAGCCGCCGCCATCACCGAAGAGGTCGAAGTCGATCGTGCCGGTCACCGTGAAGCTGACCTCGTAGTGCGACTGGCCGTAGCCGTCGTAGAGGTCGAAGCCGAAGTCGTCGGGCTGCGCCGAAGCGATCGCCTCGACCGTGCCGCTGTACGAACCGGGGCCGGTGATCGTGGACTGGTACGCGTACCCCTGCCCGTTGCCGCCGCCACCGGAGTCGGCAACCGAGATATCGTCGGTCCACTCGCCGAAGATCACCGGGCCATCCGACTGTATCACGTTGCCGATGTCGGAGGCCGCGTTGGCGTCAACGAGGACATACCTGTCGCGCGCGCTCTCGGTGATCACGGCGCTGGCGACTGTGGTCGTTGCACCAAAGGCGAGCGCAGCGATAACGACTGTAGATTTGTTGTACGACATCATTTCTTCCTTCTCGGCTGAACCGATTTGACGTGAGTTTGCGCCGTCTGTATCGCGGCGACCTCTCCCTTCCTTCTCGCATGCCGAGCCAGCATTGAACGGCTTGGGCGCCGAATCAGCCGAGCACCGACAGTGCATCTCCTACCCCGTTGTATGCGCAGGTCAGACTGGTCTTACAGATTTTTTTGCTATTTTTACCGATTTCTTCAACCATGCGAGATGGCTTGTCTTGTCGGCTTCACAAGCGATTAATCCGTTGATCAGGGGTTTTGATCCAGGTACTCTGGAATTCGTCTTCGTACATCCGACTCCGACAGAGACACGCCGAGCATGCGCTTCCCGGATACACGACCGTCACTCTTAACATCGCTGAGCAACGGACCAGACGGCCAGGTTGCCTGGCGTGAGTTCTTTGAGCGCTACGCGCCTGCGATCTACCGTGTTGCGCGCATCCGGGGGCTGTCCGATGATGACGCGGATGACCTGGTCCAACAGACCATGATCTCGATCCTCTCGCACATCGGCGACTTCGAATACAACAGGTGCCGCGGCCAGTTCCGGAACTGGGTGCGCACGATCGCGGAAAACAAAATCAAAGAGAACGCGCGCAAGCGGAAGCCGCCGATGGCCTCCGGGAAGTCCCTCGCAGACTGCGACGACGACGGCCCATCGCTCGACGAGATCTGGGAAGAGGAGTGGCGTCTTCAGGACATGCTCTGGAGCATCGACCAGGTCGCCAAGGACGTCTCCCCAAGGAGGATGGAGGCGTTCCGGCAGTACGCACTTGGGGGCGTGCCTGCTGAGACTGTCGCCAAGAACACCGAGATGACTGTGGGGCATGTGTACGTCACCCGGCATCTGGTTCTGAACAAGATCCGGCAGAAGATCGCGGAGCTGAACAGGACCGAGCATTCTGATGGCGACCTCCCTGCGATGGGCAACCTTGAATGAAGAAAGCCACGCAGTGCCCATCCCGCGAAGAGATCGAGGCTGTCCTGCTCTCGGTTGATGATGAGGAGGCCAGGGGTGAGCTGGCGCACCACCTCGACCTGTGCGCCTCGTGCCGATCCATCGCGGACTCGATCGATCAGCAGTCGCTGCTCGAGGCCGACCTGAACTGGGCCTCGCAGGTCAGAGAGCAGACTCCTGTCGATATCAAGGAGCCGTTCCGCCGGCTCAGCATGATCCTCAGCGATTACGAGATCCTCGGCGAGCTCGGCCGAGGCGGCATGGGGGTGGTCTACAAGGCGAGGCAGCCCAAGCTCGACCGGCTGGTCGCGATCAAGGTGCTCCCGACACTGATCTCGCTCTCGAGACCTGACGCCAAGGCTCGCTTCCGCCGGGAGGCGAAACTCGCAGCGGGCCTCGAGCACACCGGGATCATCTCGGTGTACGACTTCGGGGAGATCGACGGCACGCTGTACTTCACCATGCAGCTCATCAACGGCAGATCGCTCAGCAGCGTTCTTGAGGAGATCAAGGAGACCGGCTCGTTCGAATCGGTCACCGGCGCCTACAACGACAAGGCGACGCAGTCGCACGCCGATTCTTCGAAGACCGCCAGCTTCAGCAGGCCCAGCAAGTCCAACGTCGCGTACTACAGGATGGTCGCGAGCTGGGTCGCGGATGTCGCTGACGCGCTCCAGTACGCCCACGAGATGGGCGTCACGCACCGGGACATCAAGCCGTCCAACCTGCTGATCCGTGATGACGGCAGGATCATGATCTCCGATTTCGGCCTCGCCAGGTCGCACGATGAGGATTCGATCACGGTCACCAGAACACTGATCGGCACCTGCAGGTACCTCTCCCCTGAGCAGATTGATTCATCGCGAGGCCCAGCCGATGCGCTCGTGGATGTGTACGCGCTTGGGGCCACGCTCTACGAGATGCTCACGCTGCACCCGATCTTTTCCGGTCGCGATGACAAGCAGATCTTTCACAACGTCCTGAGCAACGACCCGATTCCGCCGCACCGGCACAACCCCTCGATCCCTCGGGAGCTGGAAACCATCTGCCTGAAGGCGATCGAGAAGAACAGGAATTCGAGATACGCCAGCGCCGCGCAGCTCGCTGACGACCTCCGGCGGTGGCTCCTGGACCTCCCGATCCAGGCGAGGCGCCAGTCGCCGACGCAGCGCGCGCTCCGGGCGATCCGCCGACGCCGCATCCCGATCACCATGGGGGTGATCATCGCTGCGCTCAGCGCCATCAGCCTGGGGCTGACAGTCGCCATCGACGGCATCCGCACGCAGGGGCGCGAATCCGAATCCAGAGCGATGCTCCAGGAAGCCATGCTCAGCGAGCAGGAAGCCAGCACATCGTTCCGGCTCGAGCAGTACGAGCCTGCACTGCGTTCCATCAATCACGCGCTCGCGCTCGCGCCCAACCGATCCAGCTCGGTGCACCTCAAGGCGCGCCTCCTGCTGCGCAACACGAGACGCGCGGAGGCAGTCGATCTCCTGCACCAGTATCTCGAAGTGAACCAGGACGACCTGGTCGCCCACTTCCTCGCAGGCTACGGCCTCCACTACCACTTCGGGCACCCCCCCAACTTCCCAGCACCTGCTGAACACGAGACGCACGCCGAGCACGACGACAATGCGAAGTCGCTCCGGACCAAGTGGGCCAAGCTCCTGGACCACATCCACACTGTGGAAGCCCTCGCGATCGATTCCCCTGAAGCGATCTGCCTGCGTTCGTGCATCGAGCCGAGCCATGAGATCGCGATCGAGTCCCTGACGACCGCGATCGAGATGGCCCCTGAGTTCACCGAGGCGATCGTCGAGCGCGCGGTCCGCAAGGGGTTCCTGGAGGACTGGGAATCGGCCCTGACCGATCTCAATCGCGCCATCAAGCTCAAGCACGGCGGTGACCGGGTTTACGGTCTCCAGAGCATCTCGCTCTACCACCTCGATCGCTACGCGGAGTCGGAGTCGGCCCTGACACGCGCCATCGAACTCAACCCCGGCCAGATCGACTGGTGGTACAACCGCGCCGTGGTGCGCGTGTTCCAGAACAAGCACGCGGAGGCGATCAAGGATTCGACGAGAGCGATCGAGATCGACCCTCAGTATGAGTTCGCCTACGTCACCAGAGCGCGAGGCAAGGATGGCCTGGGTGACTTCGAGGGGGCGCTGAACGACTACAACCTCGCCGAGTCGATCGATCCGAGCAACCCTGACATCTTCTCGGAGCGGTGCCAGATGCACATCAAGCTGGGCAACGTCCCGGAGGCGCTCGCCGATGCGAACACACTCATCGGGATGTCCCCAGGCAGCGCGAGGAGCTACCTCCGCCGAGCGCAGGTCTATCTCCTGACCGGGCAATGGGACGAGGCGATCGAGGATCTCAACACGAGCGACGAGTTGGGCCCCGACGACTACACCACCAGGTATCTCATCGCGACCGCGTACTTCAAATCGAACAGGCTCGATGAGGCAGAGCAGGCCTACGACATCGCATCCGCGCTCAATCCAACCGAGTACGACAGCTACCTCTATCGAGCGCAAAGCCTCGTCCGATTGGGCAGGCGCCACGAGGCGGTCGCGATGCTGACCAGATGGATCACCTCCGCGAAGCCGGCCGAAATGGGATATTTACGCCGGGGCGCTGTCTATCAGGAAATGGAAGAGCATTCCCTCGCGATCGCGGACTACCGCGCCGCGGCTGAAACCAACCCCGCTTTGAAGTCCTACGCGGATCTCTGGACCGCGATCATCCTGACCGAGCAGGGCGACCTGCCGCAGGCGAAGCTCCTGCTCGGGCAGCTCGCAGACAACCACTCGACGTGGGAGTCACGGATCGCGCAGCACCTGCTCGCGAGGCCCTCGACGCAGGCACTCGTTGAGTATGCCCAGTCCGAGGACCAGCGAGCCGAGTCGTTGTATTACGCAGGGATCCGAGCGCAGTGGGAAGGGAACACCGAAGCCGCCGCCCGATCGTTCGAGCAGTGCGTCGAAACAGCCCGCCCGGTCCTGTTCGAGCGCGAGTTCGCCAGGGGTCGATTAGAAACGATCAACCACGGCTCGCAGTAGCCGATGCGAAGGCGTGCTGGCGACAAGGGCATGGCAT
>CAYGNN010000161.1:2968-6207 GCA_964351165.1 uncultured Phycisphaeraceae bacterium | reverse complement strand
TCGAGGTTGTCGCGGATCGTGCGCGCCGCGAACGCGATCTTGATGACCTTCGCGGCTGGCTCCGCCCGCATCGAGCCGAGCCGGCGCAGCAGGTCAGCCGGGCGACCGGTGAAGTCGTGCATCGAGCAGATGAGCGAGGTGCTGACGTCGCGCTGCTGGTTGTCGTGATCGACCGCGAGGCGGACCTTCTGCGCGAGGTTCGCCGAGCGGTCGAGCGTGGACCATTCGAGATCGATGTACTTGGGGGGCGAATCGGCGGTGCCCAGCCTCTCCAGCAGGGAGATCCGCGCATCGTCGTCGCCATCGTAGTGCCCCCCCTCGTTGACCGAGCGGATCGTCACGATGCACGGCAGGGGGGATTCCGCGACGAGCCGCAGGGCCGCGGCCTCGCCCAGGTCGTCGCCGGCGCCCTGGAAGAGCGAGTCCATCCGCCATTCGACGAGGTCAGCGCCGAGGGATTGCGCGGTGTTGGCGTCGTCGAGCGCACGCTCCACCTCGGCGGGTTCAGCGGACTCGGGCGTGATGGGAACGGCGAGGAGTGTGGTCACGCGGGGAGTGTACTAACGCGTCGGCGGTTCGACATCGTCGCGGCGGACCATCGGGAGCGGGCCGGGAGCAAGGTGGAGCATGAGGAGTTCGATCCGGTCCTTGTCTTTGCGATTGATCCTGAGCAGCGGCGATTCGGAATCCGCTCCCCGGTCGATGAGGATCGAGATCGCCATCAGGTCACCATCAGTGGCCCTGATGGTGTACGGACCGAACGGCATCGTCTCGTTGAATTCATCCGAATAGGCGTACACAGTCCCGTCGAAGAAGCCGAGCACGGCGAACATGCTCTTGGACGAGACACCCCTGAGGAGCATGGCGCGGATCCGTTCGTCGTTGATGTCTTCGACCCATGGCATCGATTGGATCTGATCAACCTCGACGGTCCACCAGCCCTGGATCGCGGCTTCCGAATCAGGATCGACCGCACCCTTGCTGAGCATCCCAGCAGGGAACATCCGGACCAGCGGGATCTCGATCTGCATCTGGTCGTCTGTCGTTGATGAAACCGAGACCCGGTCCGCGCCATCGAATTCGAGCCGGTTGAACATCTGGGGCATGCTGTTGTCGGTCGGGATCATCCAGAGGATGCCCTCTTCATCGGTTTCAAAGATGAACCGGCTCGGGTGCTGCACGCCGCCCATCAGCATCGATCCGTCGTCACGGATCTCGAAGGCGTAGGAAGACGCCATCCCGAGGAGCATCTGCATGCCCATCCGCCTATCCGGATCGGTCTCGTTCTCTGCCTGCACGATCGCTGTTTCAAAGTCCAACTGCCAGGCGCCGATGACCGCTTCTTTGGGATCGAATTGCTGCGCGGATGCACCTGAGTGGGGCAGGAACGAGACGAGCAGAGCGATGACAGCGATTCCACGCATGGCGGACCTCCTTCAAGGGAGCCCGAGCATACCGCGCATGGACAGGAATCCGGTCTTTTTCTGGTGAGTTCGCTTAGACCCCCGCCATCGCCGGGATATCCGCCGCGGTCGCGACGGCTCGCGCCACCGCGTCGTGGACGCTGCGGTCCAGCGCGTCGGGGATCAGGTGCTCGCCGGTGGCGAGGCCGGAGAGGCGCATCGCCGCGGCGACGAGCATGCGGTCGGTGAAGCGCGTCGCGCCGGCTTCGAGGGCGCCGCGGAAGAGGCCCGGGAAGGCGAGGACGTTGTTCACGTTTCGACCGTCGGCGGCGAAGCGGGCGCCGTGCTTGAGCGCGACGGCGGACTCGATCTCAGGGTCGGGGTTGGTCAGGGCGAGGATCATCTGCCCTTGCCGGACCATCTCCGGCTTGATGAGGCCCCGCACGCCGGTCGTCGCGACGACGATGTCGCACGTGCGCATGAGGTCTTCGAGCGAGGCCCGCTCGCCGCCCTGCGCCTCGAAGCGCTGGAGCGAGTCTTCCGAGAGGTCCGACCCGAGCATCCGCTTGACGCCGAAGTTGATGAGCAGGCGGGTGATCCCGATGCCCGCGGCGCCAAGGCCGATATGCCCCACGACGCTGTCGGACAGATCGACGCCGACCTGCTTGGTCGCGCTGAGCAGCGCCGCCAGCGCGACGACGGCGGTGCCGTGCTGGTCATCGTGGAGGACCGGGATGCTGAGCGATTCGCGCAGGCGCCGCTCGACCTCGAAGCAGCCTGGGGTCGCGATGTCCTCGAGCTGGATCGCGCCGAAGCTGGGCGCGATGCGCTCAACAGTCTCGACGATCTGATCCGGCGTGCTGCGCTCGAGCAGGATCGGGACGCCTGAGATGTCGGCGAGCTGCGAGAAGAGCGCCGCCTTGCCTTCCATGACCGGGAGCCCTGCGAGGGAGCCGATGTCGCCCAGCCCCAGGATCGCGGAGCCATCGGTGACGATCGCGACGGTGCGGTTGATGTTGGTGTACTTCTTGGCGAGCGCGGGGTTGTCGCGGATGGCGAGGCACACGCGCGCCACGCCCGGTGTGTACATGTCGCGCAGCGCCTGCCACGAGCCGATGACGGTCTTGGGGACGGTGTGGATCTTCCCGCCCTCGTGGCGGTGCATCACGCGGTCGGAGCGCCCCAGCACGCGCGCGATGGGCAGCTCGTTGATCGCGTCGAAGAGGTCGTCGTTGACTTCTTCATCGAACTCGAGCGTCAATTCCCAGATGGTCTTCTGCTGCGTGCGCTCGACCGCCTGCAGCCCCTCGACCATGAGCCCCTTGCTCCCGACGACCTGCAGCACCCGCGCGAGGTTGCCCGGCATGTGCACGACTTCGATGAGGTAAACCTCGGGGATCTTCATGGGCGCTTCCTTCCGTGGAGCAGGGGCGGTCAATCAACAGCACAGCGTACCGCGATTTGCATCTCATACGTATCGGCTATTGCGACGCGGAAGTCGCTTGAACAGCCGCCCGACCGGCCAGGTGGCCGCTCGACCACGCCCACTGGAAGTTGAACCCCCCGATGCGGCCGTCCACGTCGAGGATCTCGCCGCACAGGTGGAGGCGGTCGCAGGTCCGGCTCTGCATCGTGTTGAGGTGGACCTGATCCAGCGGCACGCCCCCGGCGGTCGCCTCGGCGAAGGTGAAGCCGCGGTCGCCGGTGATCGGGGCTGGCCAGTTGGTCGCGTGCGTGACGATCGCCTTGCGCTGCTCGCGGGTGAGGCCCGATGCCGAGTCAGTCGCGTCGGCGCCCGACTGCTCGAACACGCCGGCGTCAACATGATCATCTTCA
>CAYGNN010000161.1:0-2958 GCA_964351165.1 uncultured Phycisphaeraceae bacterium | reverse complement strand
GGATGTCGCGCGACAGCAGCTTGTGCGCCGTCTGCTTCCCGGCGCTGAGCAAGCGCTGCTCGAAGGCGTCGGGTGTCTCGGCGTGGAGCCAGCTGATGAAGAGGCCCGCGCTCGCGTCGTCGAACTTCGCGGCCGCCAAGTGTCGGCTCGCGTCCATCGGCGCTGGGCCGGAGAGGCCGAAGTGCGTGATGAGCGTGTCGCCGGTCGTCTGCCAGAGGCGCTTGCCGGTGGCAGCGCGGACCTCCAACATCGCCTGCGTGGCGAGGCCGGTCAGGGCGCACAGCGTCGTGCGCTCCTGGTCGAGCTTCAGCGGCGCCAGCGCCGGGAAGACCCGCGGCGTGATCGTGTGCCCCAGCGTCTTGGCGAGCGTGTAGCCGAGGCCGTCCGAGCCTGACTTGGGCAGCGCCTTGCCGCCTGTGGCGAGGATGACGCGGGCCGCGTCGATCGTTGAGCCGTCAGTCGCGCGCAGCCTGATGCCATCTTGAATCGCCTCAACCGATTCGACACGCCAGGGGTGGCGGATCTCGACACGCCGGCGCCGGCTCTCGTCCAGCAGGGCGTTCAGCACGGTGCGCGCGCTGTCTGTGACAGGGAACAGTTTGCCGGTGTCCTCCTGCTTGAGTTCGACGCCGATGCCGCGGAAGAACTCGACGGTGTCATTGAACGTGAAGGACCGGAGGACTTTCTTGACGGCGTTGGCAGAGCCGCCGGCGAAGTCGCGGGCGTCGCCCTTGTAGTGCGTGACATTGCAGCGACCGCCGCCGGCGACGAGGATCTTGGCGCCGATGGTTTTGGCGCCATCGAGGGCGACGATCCTGGTGGGGGAGCCGGAATCAGCCGCGGCACGCCCAGCGCTGATCGCGGCCATCAGCCCCGCCGCGCCGGCGCCGATGATGGCGATGTCGATGCGTTCGCTCGGCATCACATCGCCGCCAGCCGCCGCTCGACTTCCAGCTTGTGCAGGGCCTCCGCCAGGGCCGCGTGGTCGCCGGCCATGACCGATTGCAGGTTGAACGATTCGCTCAGCCGGTGATCCACGGCCTGGTTGTCCTTGTAGCGGTAGGTGCGGATCCGCTCCGAGCGGCCGCCGGCGCCGATCTGACCTCGGCGTTCCGCCTCGCGCTCGGCCTGCTGCTTGGCGCGTTCGAGTTCAAAGAGGCGCGCGCGCAGCAGGCGCCACGCCTTCTCGCGGTTCTGCCGTTGGCTCTTGGATTCCTGCATCCGCACTTCCAGCCCTGTCGGCTTGTGGATCAGGTGCACGGCTGTCGCGACCTTGTTGACGTTCTGCCCGCCGGGGCCCTGCGCGGTGGTGATGTGCTCCTCGACATCGGCCGTGTCGATCTCGATCTCGACCTCCTGCGGCTCCGGCAGCACGGCGACTGTCGCGGTGGAGGTGTGCACGCGGCCCTGCGTCTCCGTCGCCGGCACGCGCTTGACGCAGTGGACGCCAGCCTCGTGCGCGAGCTGGGTCCAGACGCCCTCGCCGGTGATGGTGCAGACCGCGTGGCGGTAGCCGCCAAGATCAGAAGGGGCGCCGTCCATGATCTCGAGCGACCAGCCCTGCTTTTCTGCCCGGCTCTGGTACATCGTGAGCAGGTCGCCAGCCCAGATCGCCGCCTCGTCGCCGCCCTGACCGGCGCGGAGCTCGACGATGACCGACGCGACGGCGTTGTCGTCGCTCGTGACGAGTTCTTCCAGGATCGCCTGCGACAGCGCCGCGTCTTCCGCTGCGAGCGCCGGGAGTTCCTCCTGCGCCATCGCCGCCAGTTCCTCGTCGGCGCCGTTGTCGATCGAGGCCTGCAGCTCGGCGGATTCCTCGCGGATCGCCAGCAGCCGCTCGTACCTGGTGACGACCGGGTCGATGGCGGCCTTGCGGATGGAGACCTCGCGGAGCGCGTTGTGGTCCGCGAGGACTTCGGGATCGCCGATCCGCTCGGTCAGCGCGTCGCGTTCGGCGCGCAGCTCATCCAGCCGCGCGATGGCGGCGTCGGTGAGGGGGGTGCTGGATTCCGAAGGTGTGGTCATCAGAGTGGGCGCAGAGTCTGAGCGGGGCGAAGGCTCGGGGATCGATCATCCAACCGATCCGCGCACGAGAAAGCCGTCCGGTTTCCCGGGACGGCTTCAAGGGGGACAGGTGGGGGGCTACTTCTTTTTCTTGTTCTTGAAGTAGTCGCCGGCGAACTTGCGCTGGAACTTCTCGACGCGGCCCGCGGAGTCCACGAAGGACTGCTTGCCGGTGAAGAAGGGGTGCGAGCCGGACCAGACCTCGACGTGCATCTCGGGGACGGTGGCGCCGACGGTCATGACCTGCTCGCCGCCGAAGAAGACCTTGCACTCGGGGTAGTACTTGGGATGGATGTCGTTTTTCATCTGTCTGGTCCGGTCGAGGGGCCGCTGGGCGGTCCCGGTTGTTTCGCGTCAGCCGCCGTCAGCGGCTCTCAGGGCCGATCCCGGGGGGCGCCGAGGATCGAGCCGACAAGTGTAGCCCTGCCCGGCACACGGGCAAGCGGCAGGAGGCCGAGGGGATCGAGCCGCCGATCCCAGGATCAGGAGGCGGATCAGCCTTGGAGGAGCCGGAATCCGGATAATCGGAGGCCGGTGGTCGTGATCGGACCGAACCGGGGGCTTGATTCCGCCGATGGAGGGGGTACATTTGCCCGTCCAAGCCAGCGGAGCACCAACGCCGCGACGGCTGACAATCTGATCCCCGATAGCTCAGTTGGTAGAGCGAGCGGCTGTTAACCGCTAGGTCGTTGGTTCGAGTCCAACTCGGGGAGCTTTGATGACCCGTCCCAGCTTGGGGGCGGGTTTTTTCATGGACTCACCATCCCGAATTCCAGCAACCCCATCGGCGCCGCGTGCAGGTTCGCAATTGGCGTCACCGCAGGCGCCACCGCCTTGTCGCGCTTCGGGATGACCCGCGCCGGCATCGGCACGACGAGCCCGTTGGTGTCGAAG
>CAYGNN010000160.1:0-6288 GCA_964351165.1 uncultured Phycisphaeraceae bacterium | reverse complement strand
TCGATCGTCGCCTCGAGCGGGCGCTCGTAGAGCCAGTACGCGACCCCCAGCGCGAACATGTTCCGGCAGCGGTCGATGTCCTTGGCGCCCATGGAGGAATCGGCGAGCGACTCGCGCGTCAGCCGGCTCATCGGGACCTCGAAGACCTTGTAGTTGCTGGTGACCGCGTCGTCCTCGAGCGGGTTGTACCCCGGCTCATAGCCGCATTTTTCGAGCGAGCCCTTCTCGAACTCGTCGCTGTTGACGATCACGATGCCGCCCGGCTCGACGCTGTCGATGTTCACTTTGAACCCCGCCGGGTTCATCGCGACCATCGCGTTGATCGTGTCGCCAGGCGTGAAGATGTCGTTGCTGGAGAACTGCAGCTGGAACGCGGAGACGCCGTAGGTCGTGCCGCGGGGCGCCCGGATCTCCGCCGGGAAGTCGGGGAACGTCGCGATGTCGTTGCCGAAGAGCGCG
This sequence comes from uncultured Phycisphaeraceae bacterium, assembly GCA_964351165.1. Lineage (GTDB taxonomy): Bacteria > Planctomycetota > Phycisphaerae > Phycisphaerales > UBA1924 > JACKHE01. The sequence continues at coordinate 5,829 of CAYGNN010000160.1, read as the reverse complement.
GACGTGTTCGTGAACTGGTCGCCGGCGAGCTGCATGCCGTCGCCGGAATCGCCGCAGAAGCGGATGACAACGGATTCCAGCGGGGCCTCCGCGACCGCGCCGTTGGGCTGGGACTGCATCGGATCATGCCTCCTTGGTGGGGCGCAGCCGCATAGCTCGGCGTGCCCCGAATCGGACAGCGTATTCTACACCCATCGCCGTTTGTTGTGGAATCCCGCTGATTTCTGCTGGTTGATGCTCAGTTGGCGTCGCTGGCCCCGATCGTCAGCGGCGTCGCGCCGTACCGCTCGGCGGTGACTTCAGGCAGCGCGAAGCGGATCGAGGCGCCCGACGGATCAACGCCGCGCTCGGCCATCATCTCCCGCAGCCGCAACGGCAGGGCGAACTCCATCTCCTCGTCGATGACGCTGGAGACCGCGATCTCCGCGTCGAACCACTCCACCAGCCGGTGGCAGACCTCCGCGACGAGATCCTCAGGAGCCGAGGCGCCAGCGGTGACCAGCACCCGATCGACGCCATCGAACCATCCGCGTTCCAGCTCGTCCGCGTCGTCGATGAGCCGCGCAGGGGCGCCCTCGGACTCAGCGATCTCCGTCAGCCGGACGGAATTCGACGAGTTCTTCGAGCCGATCACCAGCGCCAGGTCGCACCCTGGCGCCATCGCGCGGACCGCCGCCTGCCGGTTGGTCGTCGCGTAGCAGATGTCGTCCGAGGGCGGCGCCTTCACCTTGGGGTACTTCGCGTGGATCGCCCGGACGATGCGCTCCGCGTCATCGACGCTCAGCGTGGTCTGCGTCAGGTACACCGTCCGCTCTGGCGCTTCGATGGTCAGACGATCGACGTCCTCGACCGATTCCACCACCGTGATCGCGTCGGGCGCCTCGCCCAGCGTGCCGATGACTTCCTGGTGGTTTGCGTGCCCGATCAGCAGGATGCGCCAGCCGCGTTTGGCGTATCGGATGGCCTCCATGTGAACCTTCGTCACGAGAGGGCACGTCGCGTCGATCGCGCGCAGCGTCCGGCTCTTCGCCTGCTCGCGCACCTTCGGCGAGACGCCGTGCGCCGAGTAGATGACGATCGAGCCCTCCGGCGCTTCGCTCAGGTCCTCGATGAACTGGACGCCGCGCTCGCGGAAGCGGTTGACGACGTGCTTGTTGTGGACGATCTCGTGGTAGACATAGATCGTCTCGTCGGGGAGCAGGTCGAGCGCCTGGTCCACGACCTGGATCGCCATGTGCACGCCGGCGCAGAAGCCTCTGGGATTGACGAGCAGGATCCGCATGGATTGATGATATCCCCCCTACCGCTGCCAAAAACGAAAAACGCCGACCGGCGAGCCGATCGGCGTTCGAGAAATCGGGTTTGCCGCAGGCTTACGCCTTGGCGGGCTGCGCCGTCGAGTTCGCCTTGGCGGTCTCGACGAGCTGGTCGAAGGCCTTGGGGTCGTCGATGGCGATCTGGCTGAGCATCTTGCGGTTGAGCGTGATGCCCGACTTGGTGAGGCCGTTCATGAAGAGCGAGTAGCGGACGCCGCGCATCCGGCACGCGGCCGTGATGCGGGTGATCCACAGGCGGCGCATGTCGCGCTTGCGGTTGCGGCGGTCGCGGTAGGCGAACTTGCCGGCGCGCATGAGCGCGACCTTGGCCTGCTGGAAGTGGCGGCTCTTGGTCCCGTAGTAACCCCGGGCCTCGCGGAGGACGCGCTTGTGCGCCCTCTTCCTGGCTGAACCTTTACGAACGCGTGGCATAGCTGGAACTCCTTGGCGTCGGACGGAGCGGCGTGACCCGCCGGCTTGAGCCCGTCAAACAACTCTCTTGGTCTATCGATCGTGGGACCCGGCGTTCATGCTCGAACGCCGAGGACTGGCTTGGCTTACTTGGAATCGGCGGCGGCAGCGGCGCGCATCGCACGCTTCTGCTCCGGCGAGGGGCTGCGACGGATCGCGGCGGCCGGTTGGTCGCGGCCGCGGAGGCGGCGGTGCAGCAGCTTCTCGAGACGCTTCGCCTCGGGGCTGGACATGTACTTGTCCATCCGGAGCTGGCGGAGCCGCTTGCCGGACTTGGTGGACTTGATATGCCCCGTGAACGCCTTCTTGTGCCGGATCTTGCCCGACTTGGTCAGCTTCACGCGCTTGAGAATGCCCTTGTGGCTCTTGTTCTTCGGCATCTGAGATCGCTCCAAAGGCCCTGCGGAGGGCCGCAAATCGCACGCCAGGCACGGGCAGGTCCCGTTCGCTCAGGCGAGCCGCGGACTGTAGCCCTCCCCCTTGGGGGATGCAATAGGCCAGTCGACGCTGTTCTTGGGTCAGGATCCGGCTGGATCAGGATTGGGCTGGGTCAGGATTGGGCTGGGTCAGGGGCCGACGAAGGAGTCGCCCTCACGGCTGGGGCGTTCGGTGCCCTTGAGGCGGAGCGAGCCGCTCGCCTCGATGGAGCCTGGGAGCCAGATGTTGTCGCCGTTCTCCAGCACAGGGTGCATCAGCCAGACGACCGATCCGTCGTTGAACAGGGCGTTCTCGCCCCGGCCCCGGTGGTTCCGGCTCCTGGCTTCAGGGTCGAACTCCTCACCCATCCTGGCCCGCTCGATGACCGGGGAGCGGTCCGCGAGCACGACGACCCTGGCCGAGCCCTCCCAGCGATGGGGGCGGCGTCCCTGGATGATGTAGCTGTACGAGACTTCCTCGTGCTTGCGCCAGTCCTGGTGCTCGTGGTGGTCGAGGCCGGTCGCTGCCGAGTGATTGCCAGGGCAGGCCAGATGACCGAGCGTGCAGTACCCCTCGCTGGCGAGGACGAAGAGGTTGGCGGAATTGGAGCGCCCCTCGCCCACGTTCCACCACGCGTTCGAGGGCGTCGCGCTGAGGCGCTGGGTCTGCCTGGGGAGCTGCCCCTTGTGGTCGTTGGCGTAGAGCGTGAATCCCAACCCTGCGGCGTTCATGTTCGCGGCGCACTCGCTCTGGCGGACCCCCTCGCGGAGGTTCGAGATCAGCGGCCACCCGATCGAGCAGACCACCAGGATCATCGCGGCCACCGACGCGATATCGCGCAGCGAGTACCGCGACCGGACGCGCAGGGCATCGGCGGTCTTCTTCCGGCGGTCGTTCGCCCTGCTCAGCTCCACCATGCGGAAGGTGCGCTCGGTCAGGTCGTCAGCGCCGGCATCCTCGGCGCTGCCCTGCTCCATGACCGGCTCCAGCAGCGACAGCAGCGCCGCGATCCGACCGGCGCGCTCATGGAAAAGCCGCGGCGTCTTCGAGGCGTCCCAGCCGCTCTCGATCAGCGCTTCGAGCGCATCGGAATCCGGCGCGGTCAGCTTGGCGTCGGTGAGCCCAGGCTCCAGCGCCTTCGCTGCTTTGGGGGCCTGCGCGGAGGTCGCGCTGCTCAGCAGCGCGCCCAACCCGGCGTTCGTCTCAGCAGATTCGAGCAGGCCAAGCAGACCAGCGACACGCTCGGCGCGGTCGCGTATCTCGGCAGGCACGAGGTCGAGCTCGTACCCAGCCTCGATGAGCGCATCGAGCGCGAGGGCGTCGTCGTCGGTCAGCCCCGGCATGTCAGGCTCGACAGGGGCGTTGTTCTGGTTGTGCGTTGTGTCTTCCCGATCACTCATGCGTTGTCATCGCTCCGTCCACCGTCTGTTTCCAGATCCCCCTGGGTGGCTTCCTGCCAGGCCCGCCCGAACGCCGCCACAGCACTGTGGAGACGCGACTTGACCGTCCCCAGCGGGATCTCCAGAGCGTCCGCGACCTGCGCGTAGCTCATCCGCTGGAAGTACGACATCAACAGAATCTCGTTCAGATGCGGCGGGAGCGTGTCGATCACGCCCTGCACCTTGTCGCTCTGCTCCTGCGCATCGAGCCCAGCCTCCGGACCAGGCAGGTCGATCGCCATCAGGTCCACGAAGGGACGCGAATCCCCCCCGCTCTTGATGGGCGCTGAATAGCCAACCGTCGGACGCCTGGCTTCCTTGCGCCGGTAATCCCGCGCCGTGTTGGCCGCGATCGTGAAGAGCCAGGGCTTGAAGCGGCGCGACGTGTCGAACGTCGCTGCCGAGACGTGCACCTTGATGAATGTTTCCTGGAAGACATCCTCCGCCACGGCGCGGTTGCCGAGGAAGCGGATGAGGAACCGCAGCAGCGCCCCCTGATGCCGGTCGATCAGCGAGCGGAACGCGCCGTCGTCGCCATCGCGGTAGTCCTCGAGCAGCTGCTCGTCGGTGCGATCATCGACCAGGCGGAGGCCCAGCTCGTTGGCCTTGGATGGATCGGGCAGTGCGGCGATGGCGGAGGTCTCCTGTGCCGGCCTGTGGAAAACCGGCGCGAACGATGGGCGGACAATGGCCGCCGACTGATGCTAATACGAGATCTTGTAGATCGGGTTCACCGGCAGCGAGATTTTCCCTCAAATCGGCCCATTTCGGACCATTCATGGGGTAATCCACTTGATTCGAACCGCTCTGGCAGCGACGATTGTCACGTTGAGATACCGATGCTCGCATAGGTCTGCGAGACGTCCGAGAAGCACACCACGGAACACCACCCCATGGGCAGCACCCGACTCCTGTATCGCCGCGCGATCGCCGCGGGCATCGCGTTCGCCGGACTGGCGATCACCTCCGCCACCGCCGACCAGTACGACCCGCCGGCCGGCTACTACAGCAGCGCCGTCAGCACCGGCGCCGCCCTCGAACTGCAACTGCACAACATCATCGATGGGCACATCAGCCGCTCGTACGGCGATGCCCGCTTCGCGCTGCCGCTGCTCGACGAGGACCCCAACAACGCCAGCAACATCCTGCTCGTCTACAACGGGCAATCCGTCTCCAAGACCTGGGACTCCGGCGCCACCTGGAACCGCGAGCACACCTGGCCCCGCTCGCGCGGTGTCGATTCTTCAGGGCCGGACAACTCCGACCTGCACATGCTCCGCGGCTGCAATTCCAGCGTGAACGGCTCCCGCGGCAACAAGCCCTACAACAACCCCACGACCACCCAGTACTGGGACCCTGGGCAGATCGACCAGGGCGACAACGACTGGCGAGGCGAGATGTCCAGGGCCATGTTCTACGCCGATATCCGCTACGACGGCTCGGACAGCAACACGAACAACCTTCAACTCGTCCACGGCTTCCCAGGCACGAACCAGATGGGCGACCTGACGGCGCTCCTCCGCTGGCACTACGAAGAGCCGGTCAAGGCCACCGAGCGCCGGCGCAACCACCTGATCGGGACGCAGGCCGCCAACCCCCTCTACTACCAGGGCAACCGCAACCCCTTCATTGATCACCCGGAATTCGTCTGGGCCATCTGGGGCGGCTCGCCCAACGACTCGACACTCTTCGTGGGCGCCAACCCCAACGTGGATGGCTCCTCCGACAGCCTGATCGACCTCGGCAGGATCATCGCAGGCAGCGCGCCAGCCGCAACGAGCGTCAACGTCATGAAGATCGGCGCTGACCCCACGACATGGGAGACCTTCGTCGTCGGCGACCTCCTCGACAACGAGGCGATGACGCACCAGGCCTTCACCTCCGGCTCGCAGATGTCGTCGATCCCCCTCGTCTTCGGCTCCACCGCCTCGACCGGCATGGCCAGCGGGCAGATCGTCATCGACAACACCGACCTGACCAGCGCCGGCGCTGGCCAGGGCGTCAGCGACGCTGACGACACGATCACCGTCATGGCGGAGATCGTCGATCACTCGACCGGCTCCTTCGACGACACGCTCGTTGATCTCGTCTTCGACATCGACTTCGGCGATGTCCAGCAGGGCTCGTTCGCCAGCCCCGGCGAGTTCGAGGTCTTCAACATCGCAGCCGATCCGCTCTTCACCGCG
>CAYGNN010000159.1:0-6307 GCA_964351165.1 uncultured Phycisphaeraceae bacterium | reverse complement strand
CCTGGGATCGCTCGCGCTGGCCGGGGCGTCGCTCAAGCCGATCTCCCGGATCATCCAGAAGTTCTACATCGCCGCAGCCGCGGCGCAGCGGCTCGACGAGATCTTCGCGATCGAGCCGGAGCCCAACGCAGACGTTGGCCACGCGATCGAACGCCACACCGAATCGATCGAGTTCCGCGAGATCGTCTTCCGCTACCCGGAAGCGCCGGAGCCCTCCATCGATGGCGTCTCGCTCACCATCAAGCACGGCGAGACCGTCGCGTTCGTTGGGCCCAACGGCTCCGGCAAGACCACCCTGCTCTCGCTCGTCCCCAGGCTGATCGATCCGACCAGCGGATCGGTGCTGATCGATGGGTACGACATCGCGGGCGCCTCGCTGGGGAGCCTCCGCCACCAGATCGGCGTCGTCACGCAGGAGACGGTCCTCTTCCAGGGGACGATCGGGTCGAACATCGCGTACGGCGCCAGGGGCGAGATCACCGACGAGCAGATCGTCGAGGCGGCCAAGGCGGCCCGCGCCGACGAATTCATCCGCCAGAAAGAGGGCGGCTACGAGGCGATGGTCGGCGAGCGGGGCCTGACCCTCTCCGGCGGCCAGCGCCAGCGCATCGCCATCGCCAGGGCGCTCCTCAGGGACCCAGCGATCCTCATCCTCGACGAGGCGACGAGCATGATCGACGCCGATTCGGAAAAGAAGATCGGCGAGGCGATCGCGGAGTTCTCGCAGGGCCGGACGTGCCTGATCGTCGCCCACCGCCTCTCGACCGTCCTCAGCGCGGACCGGATCGTGGTGCTGGATGCCGGGAAGGTGATCGACACCGGGTCTCACCACGAATTGCTCGACCGCTGCGAGGTCTACCGGAGCATCGCCCACGGGCAGCTGGTCCCCATGGCGGTCTGACCTTGGGAATTCACGGCAGGCGGGGTGTCCCCCCTCGCGGATTTCCCCTGCGGTGCGCCTACGATCACCGTCCAGCCCTCCGGGAACCCAACCAACACCATGTCACTGCACCGCATCGCCATCGTGGGCCGACCGAACGTCGGCAAGTCATCGCTGCTGAACATGCTCGCCAAGGCGCGCGTGGCGATTGTCGATCCGACCCCTGGCGTCACCCGCGACCGCCTCTCCATCGTCGCCTCCATCGACGCCCCCCACGGCGAGGGGCCGGACAAGATGGTCGAGATCACCGACACCGGCGGCTACGGCGTCTACACCGCCGAGGACCAGCGCTTCAACGAGGTGGGCGAGGACCTGTCCAAGCTCTCCGAGCCGATCGAGGCGCAGATCGCAGCCGCTGTCGAGCGGAGCGACCTGATCCTCTTCGTCCTCGATGCGCAGTCCGGCGTCACCAGCCTCGACGAGACGATCGCGGCGCTGCTGCGCAAGCGGAAGATCGGCGACGGCTCCAACGCGAAGCTGCTCGTCATCGCCAACAAGTCCGATGGCCCCAAGTGGGAGGCGCACGCCTACGAGCTCTCGTCGCTCGGCTTCGGCGTCCCGGTGCTCGTCAGCGCCAAGAACAACTACATGCGCCGGGGCTTCCTCGATGCGCTCTACGAGGCGCTCCCAGAGCACGCGCCGGAGCGCGAGAACGACGACGACGCGGAGATGAAGCTCGCGATCGTCGGCAAACGCAACGCAGGGAAATCCACGTACGTCAACGCCCTCGCTGGCGAGGACCGCGTCATCACCAGCGAGATCGCTGGGACGACCCGCGACGCGATCGACGTCCGCTTCCAGATCGATGGGCGTTCGCTCGTCGCGATCGACACCGCTGGCCTGCGCAAGCGCAAGTCCATGCATGGGCGCATCGAGTGGTGGGCCCAGGAGCGGGCACTGACCAGCATCGCGCGGTCGGACGTCACGCTGCTCGTCCTCGACGCGACGGAACCCATCAGCCGCGTGGACAAGAACCTCAGCGCCGAGATCAGCGAGCGGTACAAGCCCTGCGTGATCGTCGTCAACAAGTGGGACCTCGCCGAGGGCAAGCCCAACCAGAAGGGCGTGATCGTCTCCACCGCCGACTACCAGCGGTACATCGGCAAGGAGCTGCGGGGCCTGACCAGCGCCCCGATCGTCTTCACCAGCGCCCTCACCGGCGATGGGATCCGCAGGGCGATCGACATCGCCTTCGACCTGCGCGACCAGGCGGTCCAGCGCGTCAGCACCGGCAAGCTCAACCGCATCTTCAAGGACATGGTCACGATGCGCGGCCCCTCGTCGAGGCTCGGCACGCAGGCCAAGGTCCTTTACGCGACGCAGGTCGCGGTCGGTCCCCCCACCATCGTCGTCGTCGTGAACCACGCGGAGCTCTTCACGCAGGAGTACCAGCGGTACATGCTCAACCGCCTCGCGGAGCAGACCCCCTTCGACGAGGTGCCGGTGCGGCTGATCATCCGCGACCGCAAGCGCGCCAACCTGGAGGACCTCCTCTCCGGCGAGCACCGCAAGCAGCGCAAGGCGGCCGAGGGCGACTTCTCCGAGCTTTCTGAAGAAGAGATCGCGGAGATGGACATCCTCAGCGGCGTGGACACCGACGCGCTCCGCGACGAGACGCCCTGAGACGCTGAGAACAACGCAAAACGAAACATGGCCGCGGCGACAACCGCGGCCATGTCATTGATTCAGGTTCTTGAACGCGCCGAGGCTCAGCCCCAGCCGCACTCGTCGTCGTCCTCTTCCTCGAACCAGCCGGACCACTCGTGGTCGGGCATGTGGCGGTGGTGGATCTTGACGACCCTGGCGAGCTGGTCGGCGAGCAGGTCGCCCATCGACTTCAGCTCGTCGATCGTCTCGTCGCTGAAGCCACGACCCAGCTCGCGGAAGAAGGTGATCACCGCGAGGCACTCGTCGTCGCTCTTGCACGAGAACGAGACGACCTCGTAATCGCTGAGCCAGCCGGCGTCGTCGCCCAGGAAGGTCGTGATCTCGGCGCCGCCGCTGAGGCTCACGACGCCCTCGATGTCCTGCAGGTTGGGCGCGAGCAGATCGGCGAGCTGATCGAGCAGCACGTCGACGGTGTCCCTGGGGCAGTCGTAGTTGACGTACGCGCCGAGGTTGAAGTCGCTGTGGTTGCAGGGCAGGAAGACCGCCGCGTTGGTCGGGCCGGTCAGGGCGAGCATGTGCTCGAGCGACTTGCGCAGGAGCGACTCGATGTCGAGGTCGTTGGCGATCTGCCCCGCGAAGGTCGCAGGCTCGCTGTCGTGCTCGTCCATCATGGACTCGCTCGAGAGGTCCTCGTAGGCGTCGATCAGGTCCGAGCTGAGCGCGTCCACGTTCGAGGCCATCTGCTGCTGCGAGTTGTGCAGCTTCTTGCAGAGGCTCTTGAGGTGGTCCGACTTCTCGGTGCGCTTGCGGTCGGTGCGGGCCTTGTCGACGGCGGAGATCACCGCCGCGAGCAGCTCCGCCTCGGCGATCGGCACCGCGAGCAGATCAACAGCGCCGGAGCGCATCGCGTCGATCGCGTCGGTGACGAGCGGGCGGTCGGCGAGCACGATCGTCTTCGTGTGCTGGGTGGAGGCCTCGATCATGCGGACCAGGTCGAAGCCGAGCCCGTCCTCGAGGTTCATCGGGATGATCGCCGCGTCGTACTCTTCGCGCTCCATCGCGATGATCGCCTCGGCGATCGTCGAGACGGTGTCGCAGCAGACGGTCGGGTCGCTGAGCGCGTTCAGCACGCCCTGCCGCTCGGAGCCTTCCGGCTCGACGACGAGGACCATCGCAGGCTCGGCCGAGGAGGACGCGCTGGCGATCGGGTCGAGCCCGTTGTCGTCGGTGAAGTTGTCATCGTGCTGGCTCATGCGTCGCTCCGACAGGATCCTTGCGATCCGGAGATCCGTTCCTCCAGGAGACGGTCGCACCGGGGCGTCCCGCCGGGCCGCCCCAAAACTCGGCGGCCCGATCCTCATTCGGTCGCTCCCGAAGGCGGGTTGAGCGCGTTGATCCGGAATGCAAGGGACAAACCGGATGAACCGCGCGATCCGAGATTGACGCGCAAGACTCGCCGATCACGCAAGGTCAGAACGGGCGGTAACGAGCCCGCGACCGAGAACACAACAGCGCCAAACGCCTGTGATTCAGGGTTCGTTGTGGAAAACGTGTGTGCCGGAGATCAACCGACCGCGAGCATCACTGCCCGAGCGTCAGGTTCCCGGCGCGCTCCAGGTCGACGATGTACATCGTCGGCAGCAGCATCGGCTGGCCGTTGTCAACAAAGAGCCGACCGCTCATCTGCACGACCAGCCGGTCGCCCCACTCCAGGCGGAGCTTCTCCAGCCGCTCGACATTGAGGCAGGGCATCAGCCGCATGGGCGGCAGGTCGCTCGCGTCGGAGTCGGGATCCGTGTCCTGCGTGAAGACCAGATCACCACCAGCGCCTGGCAGCACGCGGCCCCTCACCTGCGCGATCATCTTGCCCTCGCGGAGCATCGCCGATCCGGCGGACGCCGGGGCCAGGGGTTGATCGCCGGCGCTGCCCTGCTGGAACCCACCCAGCAGGTTGTCCACGCTGGGCTCCTGCTCCGCGTCCTCGAAGCCCGGAAGACCTTCTGGCGCAGGGGTTCCGGTCGATGGCGCGGTGCTGGATTCCTGCGTATTCGCAGGCTCTTCGTTCGTCGTAACAGCGAACCGCGTGGGGAGCAGGTAGTTCCGGCCCTGGTAGACGAAGACCTGTCCGGAGACGACGAACCCGATGGGTTCGCTGTGCGCCTCGATGATCTGCTCCATCGCGCTGAGCGTCATGCCGCGCTGCAGGACCATCGACACCAGCCGCTCGCCGGTGGCCTGATCCGGCGCGAAGTCCATCACCCAGCCAAGCTCCGTCCTGCGGAGCTCGCCCTGCATGCCGGAGAGGAAGGCGCCCTCGCGCACCAGCGCCGGGGCGTTTTCGCCCTCCTGCCGGATCTCGACGGTGGTCGCAGGGGCATCGCTGGCTGGGCCGTCCGGGAGCCTGGGCTGCTGCGACATCGCGGCGTTGGAGAGCAGCAGGCAGCCCAAAGCAGCAGCGATGCGAGTCGTGTTGATCGGGTTCATCCCAGCCTCCGTGCCGGTGCGTCGGTGTTCCATCGCCACAGCGTACCGGGGCGTTCTCGGGCGTACACCCCATGATCCGCCGCCTCGGCTGATCCCATCTGGATCGGCGACTCATCACGCCGCGCGTAAATACCGACGAACAAGGCCACAGCAGCAGCCCCAACGCTTGACCGGCGGGAGACCGCCCCTTAGCGTCCGGGCGAAAATCTCGGCCGTGTACCCAAGTGGACTAAGGGGATGGATTGCAAATCCATTATTTCGTGGGTTCGAATCCCACCGCGGCCTTTCCAGGCAATTGAATGCCGACCGATCGACGGACCACCACCCGCCCAACCCAGGCGGGTGGCTGTCGTATTGGAGGCTCCCAGGCCCTGGTCTGTGGACAACCCAAGTCCAGACCCCTCGTTGGCTTGACGGGGCCCAGATGACCCTCTACAACTGAGACTGATTCGCAATCGCCACCGGCACACGGCTGACAAGTGCTGACTGGCAGGATAGACTGCGGACACACAGGAACCCCCCACCGATGCGATTCCCAGCACTCACCAAGAAGAAAATCGACGGCGAAGACTGCCCCCTCAACTTCTTCCAGAAGTTCGGCGTTCTGGCCTTTCTGTTCTTCACCATCAAGGGCCTGCTCTGGCTGATCGTCCCAGCGATCATCGCGATCTCGATCTGAGCCGGAACGCCTCGTCCTGAACCAGCCACCAGCGTGCGCGCCGGCCCTGCGACCGGCGCGTTGTTTGTGCGCGCACCTGCTGTTGTGGACAGCGCGTCAAACCCCCCATCGTTGCAGCGAGAACGCCCCGGACGCCGATGGATGACGCGTGATCCGATCCACCGACGCCATCATCCTCTGCGCCCTGGCGCTGCTCTGCCTGGGCGTCGTGATGGTGCACAGCGCCGGCATGGGTGTCGGCAACCCCGACCCGGTCACGTTCAGCTCCATCATCATCTCCCAGACGACGGTGTACGCCGTCGTCGCGATGGCCTGCCTCTTCATCGCGTCCCGAGTTCCCATCGAGAATTTCCTGACGCGCAGCCGGGGCGGCGCAGCCCTCGCCTGGGTCTTCCCGGCGATCCTCATCGTCTGCCTGCTCGTCTACGTCCCAGGCATCGGTCGCGGCGTCAACGGCGCGAAGCGCTGGGTGAGCCTCGCGGAGTTCGGCATCCCCTTCGGATTCCAGCCGAGCGAGATCGCCAAGTGGGGCCTCCCGCTCGCGCTCGCGTGGCACCTCGGCCGCCAGCGGCATCGGATGGACCGGTTCTTCGCTG
>CAYGNN010000158.1:0-6313 GCA_964351165.1 uncultured Phycisphaeraceae bacterium | reverse complement strand
CGACCTAGCGGAGCTAGGTCGTGGCACGGGGAACGGCTGGATCAGAAGCCCATGCCGCCGCCCATACCACCCATGCCGCCCATGCCCATTCCACCCATGCCACCCATTCCGCCCATGCCACCCATCGGGTCCATGCCGGCGCCGGCGCCCGCGGGGGCGGGCTCGTCGTCGGTCGGGGCTTCGGTGACGATGCAGTCGGCGGTGAGCAGGATCGTCGCGACGCTCGCGGCGTTGGTCAGCGCGGTCTTGTCAACCAGGGCGGGCGTCAGGACGCCGTCCTTGATGAGGTCGCCGAACTCCAGCGTGATGGCGTTGAAGCCGAAGGCGGGGTTGCCGTTCTCGGCGACCTTGGCGACGACGACGCCGCCCTTCTCGCCGGCGTTCTCGGCGATGGTGGCCAGGGGCACGGTCAGCGCCTTGCGGACGACCTCCATGCCGGCGGCGAGGTCGTACTTGGCCTGGCCGATGTCGTCGGCGGTGACCTCGTTCTTCTTGCCGTAGACGGCCTTCCACTCGCGGAGGCCTTCCACCGCGGCGACGGCGTTGACGAAGGACGTGCCGCCGCCGGCGACGACGCCCTCACGCACCGCGGCGCGGGTGGCGTGCAGCGCGTCCTCGACGCGGGCCTTCTTCTCCTTCAGCTCCGCCTCGGAGGCAGCGCCGACGTTGATCTTGGCGACGCCGCCGGTGAGCTTGGCGAGGCGCTCCTGCATCTTCTCTTTGTCGTAGTCGCTGCTCGCGCCATCGATCTCCCTGCGGATCTGCTCGATGCGGTTCTTGATGTCCTTGGAGGCGCCGGCGCCCTCGAGGATGATCGTGGTGTCGCTGGAGACCTCGACCTTCTTGGCGAGGCCCAGGTCGGCGATCGTGACCTCGGTGAGCTGGTCGCCGGTGTCCTTCATGACGGGCTTGGCGCCGGTGAGGACGGCGATGTCCTCGAGCATGGCCTTGCGGCGGTCGCCGTAGCCGGGGGCCTTGACGGCGCAGACCTGGAGGGTGCCGCGGAGCTTGTTGATGACGAGCGTGCTCAGGGCCTCGCCGGTGATGTCCTCGGCGATGATGAGCAGGGGCTTCTTGGAACCCATGACCTTCTCGAGCAGCGGGATGAGGTCCTGGACGTTCTCGATCTTGCCCTCGTTGATGAGGACGAGGCACTTGTCGAGCTCGGCGGTCATCTCGTCGGTGTTCGTGGCGAAGTTGGGCGAGAGGTAGCCGCGGTCGAACTGCATGCCCTCGACGACCTCGATCTCGGTGTCGAAGCTCTTGCCGTCCTCGATGGTGATCACGCCGTCCTTGCCGACCTTGGCCATGGCGTCGGCCATGATCTTGCCGACCTCGGCGTCGTTGTTGGCGCTGATGGTGGCGACGGACTGGATGTCGCTGTTGCCCTTGATGGGGCGGGCCTGCTCGTCGATGTTGGCGACGACCTTGGTGACGGCCTGCTGCATGCCGCGGACGAGGGCGTTGGCGTCCACACCGGAAGCGATGTGGCGGAGGCCTTCGCGGAAGAGGGCCTCGGCGAGGACCGTGGCGGTGGTGGTGCCGTCGCCGGCGTCATCGCTGGTCTTGCTGGCGGCTTCCTTCACGAGCAGGGCGCCCATGTTCTCGGCCTTGTCGCGGAGCTCGATCTCCTCGGCGACGGTGACGCCGTCCTTGGTGACGGTCGGGCCGCCCCAGGACTTGTCGATGACCGCGTTGCGGCCGCGAGGACCGAGGGTGGACTTGACCGCGTCCGCGAGTTTCTCGACGCCCGCGAGCAGGGCCTGCCGCGCGTCTGTTTCGAAAGCCAGTTCCTTTGCCGACATGCTTGGATCTCCGATTCGGATTCGGTGGTGTGATTGGTCTGGACGCGTCCGCTGGCGACGGCCGCCCGCACGGATGCGTGCCAGAGGAATGGCAAACGGCGGGCCAATCCTCGCCGGATCGCAACAGCCTTGTTTTTAGTGATTTACGACCGACGGCACGGGCGCCCTCGGCTGCCGAACCTGTCAGCGGCGGGCCGCTCGGTTGTCCCGGCTGTCAACCTGGCAGGCTGGCGTGGTCGTCCTCGTCGTCGCCCAGGGGGTCTTCGGGGTGATCGAAGAGGCCGCTGAGGGTTGGAGCAGGGGCGAGGATCGCGCCCCTGATCCGCCAGGCGTCGATGGTGGCGCCCAGGAGGGCCGCGGTCATCAGGACGGATCCCATCAGGATGGTGAGCTTGCCGATCATGTCGAGGGCGTCGTTGGAGGTGGGCGCCGAGGCTTGGTAGATGAGATCACCGATGAGCGTCAGCACGACCGCGGCGATCGTCGCGAGGATGGTCTGCCGCTGGACTCGGCCGGTGCGGAGCGCGAGGCACCTGGCGACGAGGCGCCTGGCGTTGGGTCGGATGCCGACGAGCATCACCAGCAACGAGACGGAGAGCCAGAGGCGGAGGGTGATCCGGTCGGTGTCCGGGTGGCTGTTGATGTAGGGCGTGCGCATGGGGTAGCGCAGCAGCTCGTTCATGATCCACAGGATCGGGAGGTACGCGAGCAGACCGAACGCTGCTGCGAGTATCGCCTTGTTGGGGCAGCCCTTCGATGGTTTGAGCAGCGCGAAGGCGCCGATCCAAGAGCACAGGATGGCCAGCAGGCAGGCGGTCGCGAGCAGAGGCGGCTTGTCGTTGTGCCAGCCGAAGAGCTCGTTGCTGAAGTCGATCACCCTCGGCGCCCATGCGAGCAGCGCTGCGAGGAGCCCGAAGCTGGGCCACATCGCGAGCCCCCAGGCGGTGATGCTCGGCGCGGTGAGGGGCTGGAACTCCGCGGCGTGCGGATCGACGCTGTGGAGGATGGTCGCCCTGACGAGGATGCCGCACTCGGGGCAGGGGCTGCGCACCGAGAGCCCCTGCAGTTCGTAGCCGCAGCCGATGCAGGGGAGCGAGCCGCGGAGCGTCCGGCCGAGCTGGTCGACAGGCAGATCAGCGCGCAGACTGTCGGCGTCTTGCTTCAGCTTGGGCGGCAGTTCGGGATCGAGCGGGCCCTCGGTCACAAGGCGAGTGTACCGATTCAGGGCGGGGATCACGTCGCCCGATCGTCGAGGCGAGCATCTGCAACCGGTCTCGGCGGAATAAGAACAGAACAGGGGGCGGGTTTGGTGCGAACCTATACTGCCTCGTCCCGGGGTTCTCCCGAACCGCTTCCAACCACCTTGAACGCAAAGCCAACCGCCGCATGACCACTCTTCTCGATCGACTCCACGACAACATCGGCGCCGTTTACCTGGGGAACGCCCAGGCGATCGATCGGGTGATGACTTGCCTGCTGGCGCGTGGTCACGTGCTGATCGAGGACGTGCCTGGCGTTGGGAAGACGATCCTGGCGACGGCGCTGGCGCGGTCGATCGACTGCAAGTTCGCCAGGGCCCAGCTGACGCCTGACCTGCTCCCCACCGACCTGCTGGGGGTGTCGATCTACAACCAGCAGTCGAGCCAGTTCGATTTCAAGCCTGGGCCGGTCTTCACGAACATCTTCCTCGCGGACGAGATCAACCGGGCGTCGCCCAGGACGCAGTCGGCGCTGCTGGAGGCGATGAGCGAGGGCGCGGTCTCGACCGATGGCGTTACGCGGCGTCTGGAGCAGCCTTTCATGGTTGTCGCGACGCAGAACCCCCACGAGTTCGAGGGGACGTTCCCGCTCCCTGAGAACCAACTCGACCGGTTCCTGATGCGGATCCACCTGGGGTACCCTTCGCCCGAGGCGGAAGCGCGTGTGCTCGACCTGCGGCCTGCGTCGGGCCGCCTCTTCGATATCGAGAATGTCATCACGGCGAGCGAGGTCATCGAACTGCAGCAGCGCACCGACGAGGTGCGCATCGAGCAGTCGCTGCTTGATTACATCGTGACGCTCGCGACGAGCACGCGTTCGCACGATGACCTGCGCATCGGGGTGAGCCCCCGCGGCGCGCTGGCGCTGGCGCAGGCGGCGCGCGCCACGGCGGTCCTCAACGGCCGCGACTACTGCGTGCCTGAGGACATCATGGTGAACATCCTCCCGGTGTGCGCGCACCGCGTGGTCACGAAGTCGCACCTCTACAACGGCGAGGGCACGACGGCGGAGCGCGTGCTGGAAGAGGTTGTTGAGCGGGTGGCTGTGCCGGGATAAGCGAACGGCTGTGGGTTCTCGGTCGCGGCGCCGTCGCATCCGTCAATCGGCGCTGCTGACTTGTCTCGGATCGCTGTTTTCGCTTTCGGTGTCCGATTCCGATGGGTAATCTGGTTGTTCGGCGATGACCCGAGTGGGCGCCGTCCACAACGTCAAGACTACTTGCAAGGACCACAATGAAAACACGATCCCTCCGTTGGACCCCCGCCGCGATCCTTCTGATTGCCGGCTCGTCGCAATCGCTCGCAGGCGGGCCGCTCGTCGCTTCGATTGACCTCGCCGCGCTGGACGGGGCCAACGGGTTCGTCAATGTCGGGATCGATATGTTCGACAGCGCAGGCCGCGCTGTCGCCCCGGCTGGCGATATCAACGGCGACGGGATCGGCGACATCATCATCGGCGCTTCCGGTGGTGATCCCGGTGGGCTGAACGGCGCCGGCGAGACGTACGTCGTCTTCGGCGGCGCCGGGGTTGGCGCTGGCGGGGCGCTGGACCTCTCGACGCTCGACGGCACGAACGGGTTCGTGTGCAACGGGATCGCCGCGGATGATGGCAGCGGCGGTTCTGTCGCGTCCGCGGGGGATGTCAACGGCGACGGGATCGACGATCTGATCATCGGGGCGCCGACGGGAGATCACGGCGGGCTGTTCAATCCGGGGCAGGCCTACGTCGTCTTCGGGGGACCGGGCATCGGCGCCGGCGGGTCGCTGGAGCTCTCGACGCTGGATGGCACGGATGGCTTTGCCTGCAACGGGATCGACGAGTTCGATTTCGCAGGCAGATCGGTCGCCTCCGCTGGTGACGTCAACAGCGACGGGATCGACGATCTGATCATCGGCGCTGAGGGCGCCGATTCCAAGACCCTGTTCACGATCGGTGAGGCCTATGTCGTCTTCGGCGGCCCTGGCATCGGCGCGGGTGGGGCGCTCGAGCTGTCCTCGCTGAACGGCGCGAACGGCTTCGTGTGCATCGGGGCCAATGAATTCGGGCGGGCCGGCGAGAACGTCGCCGCGGCGGGCGACATCAACGGCGACGGGCACGATGATTTCATGATCAGCTCGGAAGACTCCGACTCAGGCGGCGTGTCCAACGCTGGCGAGGTGTACGTCGTCTTCGGCGGTCCCGGCGTCGGCGCCAGCGGCTCCTTTGAGCTTTCGTCTCTGAATGGAACCAACGGGTTCGTCTGCGCTGGGCTCACCGAGAACGAGTTCAGCGGGGAATCTATCGCCCCGGCGGGGGACATCAACGGCGACGGGTTCGATGACATCATCGTCGGGGCGTCTCGTGCGACACTCGGACCGATGACCTACGCGGGCAAGACATACGTCGTGTTCGGCGGTCCCGGCGTCGGCGCCAGCGGCACGCTGGATTACGCCTTGCTCGACGGCACGAACGGGTTCGTGTGCAACGGCATCGACACCAGCGACTCGAGCGGCTCATCGGTTGCTGCCGCTGGCGATATTAACAGCGACGGGTTCGGGGACCTGATCATCGGGGCCGAAGTGGCCGACCCGATCGGTCGCCTCAACGCCGGCGAGACCTACATCGTCTATGGCGGGCCAGAGGTCGGCGCGGGCGGGACGCTGGATCTTTCATCGTTCAACGGCGCCAACGGCTTCGTCTGCTTCGGCGCCGCCGTGCATGACCGCAGCGGCAGCGCTGTCGCTCCCGCGGGCGATCTCAACGGCGACGGGATCAGCGATGTCCTCATCGGCGCCTATGCGGCAGACCCCAACGGGAACAGCAGCGCCGGCGAGACCTACGTGATCTTCGGCAGCCCCACGAACATCTGGAACGGCCCGACCGGCGGCGCCTACGACGACGGCTCGAACTGGCTGACGGGCATCGTCCCGGCGGGCGGGATGGTCTTCATCGAGCCGGCGTTCGGCGGGACGATCGCAGGGCCGGCCGGCGCGCTCTTCGTTGATTCACTCGAACTCGGCGCTGGCGCTGGCGTGACGACGCTCGAACTCCAGCAGGGATCGATCATCAACATCGCGGATGACTTCACGATCGGTGGCTCGGCGGCGATCAGCGGCGCTGGCACGCTCGTGACGGATTCGGACTTCACCAACGACGGCCTGATCGACGCGACCGAGCTGACGGTCATCGCCAGCGACGGGCTCACGAACAACGGCGAGATCGCGGTTGAGACGTTCGGCTCGGTCGTCGCGGCGGAGTCGCTCGACCTC
>CAYGNN010000157.1:0-6359 GCA_964351165.1 uncultured Phycisphaeraceae bacterium | reverse complement strand
GGGACGGAGCGGGAACATGTCGAGGCCGCGTGGGCGTTGATCTCAGCGACGGCAACTGAGTTGTAATTCGATACCCGAACCTTCACGGCGCTCAGGCTCGGCGTCCATGCGCAATCACGAATGAAAAACACCCGCAGCGGAGTGTCTCGACGCTGCGGGCGTGGGTTGCGGCGGGCGCTTGCTTGGGTGGTGGGGTGGACAGGCGACCCGCCGCGGGGTGTGTGCTGGTTGTCTTTGAAACGCACGGCTCGCTGTCAGGCGGGCCGGGCGTGCTCGAAAAATCGAAAGAGGTCGTTGCCTGTGCTTGCCGAACATCGCGTGGCCACGCGGTGGACGGTTCGCTGTCGTCGTCTCAAGAAAGACCCGGCGCTTCCGTGCGCCGTTGGGCCTCAGGCTTGAGGCGCACCGGCGCGTGATTCCTTTCACGAACCGGCTTCCCTCTGGTCGGATGCTCTCGCTCGCCTTCGCTTCCAGTGCGCCTTCCTTGGCGCCCCGGTCGGTCGGGATCGGTCGAGCGTCCGATGGCGGACCTCGGAACAAATTCGGGTTGTCGAACCGCCAGGTGCGTCACCGCTGGGTGGCGCTGGCGTCAATCCGCTTCGTATCAAGGCGCTGCATGAGCGCCGGGATCTGCTTGAGCCGGTCCTTGCGCGAGGCCCTCCACTCGGCCCTGTCCCGGACTTCCAGCCACTCGCCGCTGCCGACGAGGACGATCTCTGTCCCCAGCTCCACCAGGTCCAGCAGGTCCTGTGAGAGCCTGATCCGGCCCGCCGAGTCCGGCTCGAGCCTCGCCGAGAGGCCGAAGAGCGTCGAGAGCAGCTCGGCGTGGTCGGCGTCGGGGGTGAGCCCCAGCATGTGCTCCCTGGCGCGGGCCTTGAAGTCCGCCTCCGTGTAGAGCCGGATCACCGAACCCACCCAGGGGGTGGCGTACCAGGCGGCGCCGCATTCCTCGGCGACCCACTGATTGCGGATGTCCGCAGGGATCGCCAGCCGATGCTTGGCGTCGATGGTGTGTTCGTAGTGGCCGGTGAAGAGCACGCATCGGGGTCCGGAAAATCATCCTGAGGGTGCGGAAAAGGGCCCACTCCATCGGGCCCCAGTGGTTGCTGGCTGGGACATTATGGGCAGGCTCCACACTTTGCAACACCACGCCATTCTCGCGCGGTCCTGTGCATCATCGGTGCACAATTTTCGGACGCCGAGGGCCTCCGTTTGTGCGGATTGTGCGGAATCGGCGGTTGCCCTCGTCGATCTGTGAGGTAAGTTCAGGAGTGGCAGTATGTTGTGGAGTCTGCCGATTGGCTTCTGGGAGGGGGCCGAAGGTGGATCGGGTCTGATCTGAGGGGGGAAACCAACATGCGCAGTGAATCCACGCCGGGGTGGCTGCTTGCCCTCGCGCAGATCCCCTCGTCCCTGTACGTCATGACCGCCAGCCGGGGCCGGGCCTCGGGGGCGGTGCTCGCGTCGTGGGTGCAGCAGGTCTCCTACGAGCCGCCGCTGATCAGCGTGGCGATCCCTCGCGGCCGCGGCATCGCGCCGTTGATCCGCGACAGCCGGAGTTTCGCGCTGTGCCAGGTGCACCCGGACGATCGGCTGCTGCCGCGTCGGCTGCGTCTGACGGACGACCGCGACTGGACGGCGCTGGACACGATCCCCTTTGAAACACTCTCGACCGGATCGCCCTGCATCAAGCGGGCGATGGCGGTGCTCGACTGCGAGGTCGTCCGGCATCTCGATGTCGAGGCGGACCACGAGCTGTACATCGGGCAGGTCGTCGCTGGCCGCGTCTACACGGCGGATCGCTGCCTGCTCAAGCCGGACGTCCGCGCCAGCGGCCGGGTGGACCTGCTGCGGAGGCTGAGCCCCGAGCAGTTCAATGCTGCGGATTCGATCAACAACGACGCGGCGCCTGATCTGTCGAACCGCATGAACAGCGAGGCGGCGGCTGGTGGGGTGACCGAGGACGGGACGCTCGAAGACGAGGACTGATCCGTCCGGTCCTGATTCCAGGCTCAATCGAAGCGACGCGAGGGCTGCGGAGGGCATCAAACAGGGGCGTTTCATCCCCGGTTCGTTGGCCCCTACAGTCGCTCGTCATGACCAAACCAATCCAAGCCACGCCATCGAACCGGCTCGGGTTCGATTACCGCGAGGAGGCCGGCCGGCTCGGCGCTCCGATCGTTCCCATCACCGATGCGCACTCGCACATCAACGGCGCTGAAGCCGCGAAGATCTACAGGATCGTCGCCCGCCTCTACGGCGTCGAGATGACGTACTCGATGACGCAGTTGTCGGAGGTCGATGCGGTGCGCAGCGTGTTGGGCGACAGCGTGCGGTTCATCGCGGTGCCGAGTTATGTCGAGCCCGACGGTGGGCGCGCCTTCAAGGAGGGCTTCCTCGAGGCGATCCAGGCGTTCCACGACAAGGGCAGCCGGATTGTCAAGTTCTGGGCGGCGCCGCGGTCGAAGGATTACGCGAAGGGGTTCGGCGACATGTCGTGCTTCCGGATCGATGGCGAGTGGGTGCAGCGCGCGATGGAGCTGGCCGAGTCGCTGGGCATGATGTTCATGACGCACATCGCTGATCCGGATACGTGGTTCAGCGCCAAGTACCGCGATGCGCAGTGGTACGGGACGAAGGAAAAACAGTACGTCGCCCTGGAGCGCGCGCTCGATCAACGCGCTGTTCCCTGGCTTGCGGCGCACTTCGGCGGCTGGCCGGAGGATCTGAAATTCCTCGATGGGTTGCTTAGCCGGCACGACAACCTGCACCTGGACACGAGCGCAACGAAGTGGATCGTCCGCGAGATCAGCAAGCACCCGCGCGGGGAACTGGTGGACTTTCTTGAGAAGTGGCAGGGGCGGATCCTGTTCGGCTCGGACATCGTCACCACTGATGACCACCTGGGCGACGGCAGCGGCCACCGGGAGAAGGGGGCGCAGGCGGCCAGCGGCGCGGAGGCGTTCGACCTCTACGCGAGCCGGTACTGGGCGCTGCGGACGCTCTTCGAGACGGCGTACGACGGGCAATCGCCCATCGCAGACCCGGACCTGGCGATGGTCGAGCCGGAGCATTACACCGAGATGGACGCCCCTCGGCTCCTGGGCAAGAACCTGCCTCAGAATGTCCTCCGGTCGGTGTACCAGCAGGCGGCGGCCGACCTGCTGGGCCGATGGTGGGTACAACATCCCTGATGACGGCTCTCCTTCTTGTTGCCATCGTGCTCGGCGGCATTTCTGCGCTGGCGGGGTTGTACGTGCTGGTGCGCACGCGGCAGATCGCCAGGTGTGCGCCGACGGCCCGTGCCGGGGCGGAACTGCCGGAACCGGAGGGCGGCTGGCCCAGCGTGTGCATCCTGATCCCTGCGCACAACGAAGAGGTCGTCATCGGCGAGCTGGTCAAGTCGCTCGTCGGGCAGGAATACCCAGGCGAGCTTGGGATCGTCTTCGCGCTGGACCGGTGCACGGACGAGACCGAGGCGATCGTCGAGCGCGAGAGCGCCGGGAGCGACCGCGTCGAGGTCGTGCGCATCACCGACTGCCCCGAGGGGTGGGCGGGCAAGACGAACGCGGCGCACACGGCCGTGCTGCGATCGCAGAAGGCGCGCAACGCGGACGTGCTGATCTTTTCCGATGCCGACACGATCTGGGACTTAGGCTGCGCGCGGGCGTGCGTGGCGCTGCTCAAGCACCGGGGGCTCGACCTGCTGAGCCTGCTGAGCACGCTGCGGTTCGAGGGCTCTTGGGAGATCAGGGCGCAGGCGGTGGCGTCGAGCGAATTGATCAGGCGCCACCCGATCGACCGCGTCAACCGCGATGAGCACGCCAACGCCTTCGCCAATGGGCAGTACCTGTGCTTCACGCGCGCCGCGTACGACCGCATCGGCGGGCACGAGAGCGTCAAGGACGACCTGCTGGAGGACCTGGCCTTCGCCAGGCGGGTGCAGCGCGTGCACAAGACGGACGGCGAGCGGCGCGGGACGTGGGGGGTCTTTCTTGCGGACGGGATGCTCCGGTGCAGGATGTACGAATCGATGGAGCAGTTCCGCACCGGCTGGAAGCGGATCTACACGGAATCATCGCGGCGGAGCCTGTCGCGGCTGCGCCGATCGGCGCGGCGGCTGCTGGCGATCTGGCTCGTGGCGCCGGTGCTGCCTGTGGTTGTCATCGCGGTTGGCGCTCTTGGATTGGCGCTGGCGCCCGGCGCGCTGGCGTGGTGGTCGGTCGGCGTGGGGCTGCTGGGGCTGGCGGTGTGGGGCGTGACACTGGCGTCAACATGCGTGATGCAGGCAGCGCCCATGCGGTGCGTGCTGACGTGGCCCTGGGGGGCGTGGACGGTGGCGTCGATCATCCGCGAGGCGGCGCGGGACCTGGAAGAGGGCGTGCCGATTCAGTGGGGCGGGAAGACGTATTTGCTTGAGGCGCGGTGATTGATGACCGTTGAAGGGCAACAACTAGTGCAGGCGATCTTGCAAGCGTTCCAAAGCATGGATGCGGAAGCAGACACCGTACGCGATGGTTATCCCACTGGACTAAGCTGGTACGGAGCGCACGCAAAGCCTGAACTAAAACGCCCGCAGACCGAGCCGGCATGGAGCATCAGGCTCGCAAAACTGCTCTCAGAAGCAGGGCTGTCAAGTGAGGCAGAGTGCCGGTATCCATCGGAAGAAATGCGGCGAAAGAAATGCGATGTCGTCACTACTCTCACAGGTGGTGATCGAGTATGGATCGAGTTGAAAGCAGCTTGGAAATCGTATTGGCTCAAACGCGGGGGCGAGTGGATTTACCGATCATATCTCTTGCATCCGTTGGTCGATAGGCTGGATCCCAAGACACACACCGTCCCATTGGACATGATGAAACTCGATACCTTGACCGAGCAGGATGCTTCATCGGTCATGTTGGTGCTGGTCGGGTTTGATGATCACTCATCGCCAATGCAGCCTGATGTTGACGAGTTGGTCGGACTTGCAGGATTAAATCGTGCGCCATGGGCAGAGGCAGGATCTGCAACATGGGATGATGATTGGCGGCCGGGCGAGCGTGTTCACGTCTGGATTTGGGAGCGAACTGTCAGTTGATACCCGAGCCTTCGCTTCGCTCAGACTCGGCGTCCAACGATGCGATACCGATCAGCTTTCCTTGCTCTCGCGCAGCTTTGCCAGCACGGTGAAGTCTTCCAGCGTCGTGGTGTCCTGGCCGGTGTCCTCTTCGCCTGCGGCGACGGCTCGCAGGAGGCGCCGCATGATTTTTCCGGAGCGCGTCTTGGGTAGGGCGCTCGTGAAGCGGATCATGTCCGGTCTCGCGATCGCGCCGATCTCGTTGGCGACGTGGGCCGCGAGGGCGGCGCGGAGGTCTTCGTTGGGCTCGTGCCCAGGCCCCAGCGTGCAGAAGGCGGCGATGCCCTCGCCCTTGATCTCGTGTGGCATGCCGACGACGGCGGCCTCGACGATCGCCTCGTGCGCGACGAGGCTGGACTCGACCTCCATCGTGCCCAGGCGGTGGCCGGAGACGTTGATGACGTCGTCGATGCGGCCCATGATCCAGAAGTATCCACGGTCGTCGCGGCGGGCGCTGTCGCCGGCGAGGTACATGCCCTCGACGCGAGACCAGTACGTTTCGATGAAGCGGTCGCGGTCGCCGTGGATGCCGCGGAGCATGGAGGGCCAGGGCTTGCGGATGACGAGCAGCCCGCCGGCGTTGGGGGGTTGCTCCTTGCCCTCCTCGGTGACGACAGCGGCATCGATGCCGAAGAATGGGAGCGTGCAGGAGCCTGGCGTCGTTGGTGCCGAGCCGGGGGAGGGGGTGAGCATGTGCCCCCCGGTTTCGGTCTGCCACCAGGTATCGACGATGGGGCATCGCTCGTTGCCGATGACCTTGCGGTACCACATCCACGCTTCGGGGTTGATGGGCTCGCCGACAGAGCCGAGGACCTTGAGTGATGACAGGTCGTGCCTGGATGGGTGCTCATCGCCCCACTTCATGAAGGCGCGGATCGCGGTGGGGGCGGTGTAGAACTGCGTGACCTTGTGGCGCTCGACGATGTCCCAGAAGCGGTCCTCGGCGGGGAAGTTGGGGGCGCCCTCGTACATGAGCGTCGGGACACGGTTGGGCAGGAGCCCATAGATGATGTAGGAGTGCCCTGTGATCCAGCCGACGTCGGCGGTGCACCAGTAGATCTGATCCGAGCCGGGGCGCAGGTTGAAGACGTGCTTCGAGGTCAGGTAGGTGTACACCATGTACCCGCCTGTCGTGTGCATGATCCCCTTGGGCTTGCCTGTCGATCCTGACGTGTAGAGCAGGAAGGCCATGTCCTCGCTGTCGAGCTGGGCGCAGGGGCAGTCATCGCTCGCGCCATCG
>CAYGNN010000156.1:0-6530 GCA_964351165.1 uncultured Phycisphaeraceae bacterium | reverse complement strand
GTCTTTGGCCCCAACGTCGAGGACCGGCTGGGGCGGTGGTGGTACCTGCTCTTCTATTTGATGGGCGGCGCGGCTGCTGGCGCTGCGCACGCGGTCTTTGAGATCAACCCGGTCATCGGCGCGAGCGGATCGATCAGCGCGGTGACCGGGGCGTACCTGGTGCTCTTCCCCAGGACGCACATCCGGGTGCTGCTGATGTTCATCATCATCGGGGTCTACAACATCCCGGCGATCTGGTTCATCGGGTTCGCGATCGCGCGGGACCTCTTCATGCAGGGGCTGGGCGGCGATGACGGCGTCGCGCGGCTGGCGCACATCGGCGGGTATGTCTTTGGCGGCGGGATCTCGATCACGCTGCTGGCGACCGGGCTGCTTGAGCGCGAGACGTTCGACCTCTTCAGCCTGAGCAAGCAGGCGAGGCGGCGGCGGCAGTTCCGCGAATTGACCACCAAGGGGGGCGACCCCTGGAGCAACTCGGGGCGCGTGGCAGGGCGCTCGCGGCCTGATGCGAAGCCGAAGAAGACGACGCCTGCAGAGGAGGCGCGGCTGCGCGAGCGGGCTCGGGTGTCCTCTGCGGTGAGCGCCGGGAAGATGGACGAGGCGGCGCGGCTGCACCTGGCGCTGCTCAAGCGGTACCCGGACGAGGTGCTGGCGCCGATGGCGCAGCGGGATCTTGCGAATCAGCACTTCGCATCGGGGGAGTACCGCGTGGCGGCGCGCGCGTACGAGAAGTATCTGGAGAAGTACAAGACGGAGCCTGATGCGCCGGGGATGGGGCTCATGCTGGGGCTGGTCCGGGCGCGGTACCTGAACGATGCCGCGGGGGCCGGCGCTGTGCTGCGGGATGTGCAGGAACGCCTCACCAAGCGGGATGAGATCGAGATGGCGCGGTCGCTGCTGGAGGAGATCCAGGCGTCGGGCGGGAATGCACAGGGGGCAAGGGATGCGTGATCAGATGCTGAGGCCGAGCAGAACGCGGATCAAGATCTGCGGCGTGCGTGACTTTGACATGGCGATGGCGGCGCTGGGCGCTGGCGCTGATGCGCTGGGGTTCGTGTTCGTGAAGTCGTCGCCCCGGTTCATCGAGCCTGCGGAGGCGTGGTCGATCATCCGCGCGTTGCCGCCTCTGCACACGACGGTTGGGCTGACGGTCGGCGCGTCGGTGGAGGAGTTCTCGCGGATCGAGCGCGAGTGCCCTACGGATTATGGTCAGCTGCACGGCGACGAATCGGTCGAGACGGTGCGCGCGTGTGGGCCCCGGGTCTTCAAGGCGATCCGGTACGACGGCGCGACGATCGAGGAGGACCTGCGCCGCTGGGACGCGGTTGAGGAGGTGGACGCGATCCTGGTCGATGGCTCGGCCGGCGGCGCTGGGACTTCGTTCGACTGGTCGGGGCTCGCAGCTGCTGTAGGTGCGACTGGCTGCGCGAAGCCGATCGTGCTGGCCGGAGGGTTGACGCCTGCGAATGTCGGCGAGGCGATCGCTGCGGTGCGGCCCTGGGCGGTGGATGTATCGAGCGGTGTGGAACGCGAGCGCGGCGTGAAGGACGCTGGGTTGATCCAGGCGTTCTGCGATGCGGTGCGCGCGGCGGACTCGGCGCGGTAACGCTACGGCAGTGACTGCCACGCCTCGACTTCCGGCGGGACGTGGGACCAGAATCTGGACAGGCGGTCCACTGCGCTGGGCATGCGGTCGAGCTTGAGGGCGCCTCGGTAGATGAGGAAGACCCGGCCCTGCGTGATGCGCCAGCGCACTGTTGGTTTCTCGAGCATGAAGGTCTGTATCGCAGGCGTCAGGATGGTTACGGCAAAGGGTTCGTCGTCGCACTCGACGACGAAGGCGAGGTTGAACTTCGGGTCATCCAGGAGGAGCCCCTTGCGGCGGCCGAGCTTGAAGAAGAACTGGGAGAAGAGGTTCCGCATCCTGACGGTGAGGTCCGGCCAGTGGGGGGCGTCGGTGGTGTAGACGCAGTGCGAGACGGTGTACGTCGTTTCCCCTGTGGAGACGACGTAGGCGTGCTCGAAGAAGGTCGCCTGGCGGCCTGCGATCTCGCCGGTGGCGAGGTGGTTGGTTTTGCCCGACTTCTTGATCTCCGGGAGGAAGAGGAAGTCGTGGTGGAATTCCTTGGGAGGCTCGTGGTTGAAGTCGAGATCGACTGCGTCGCCCAGGGTGTCTGCTTTCGCTTCCCATTCCTTGCGTCGGTTCTTTGAGGCCCTGACGCCGAGGAATGTGGCGATGACGATGATGTCCACGATCAGGAAGACCGCGACGCCAACCAGGACGGCGCGGTTGTTGGGCGAGCTGGGGTTCTTCTGGAATTGCCAGGCGGCGACGCCAGCGATCGCGAAGCCTGCAAGGAGCGCGAGGAACGCGATCAATCGGGATTGCCTGCGGTTGTCCATCGCAGCACAAGGTTAGGGAATCGGGGCGTTGGCTTCCAAGATTCACGCGTTGTGGGTCGTCAGGGCGTCAAGCGCCGGTGGCCAAATTGATAGCGATTGAGGCGTCGCGTTTTCGGTCTGCGCCGGCTGTGCGGGGGAGCGGCGCCCCGGTGCGGAAGTTTCTCGAAGCGGGGTGATGCGCACCGCCAAGAGCGGTCGGAGCGCCGACGATTGGGGTGACGCCCTCGCGCTGCGCACGCTGCGCAGGGGGTGGCGACATGCATCCAGAGGCCGGCGGGGAATGGTTCTCGGGCGTGGTCCGGGAACGAACGGATCGGTCGGCGGCCTGCAGAGGCGACGCCGAGTGCGGCCCTGGAATGGAGTGATCGCGATGCGTGGTACGAAGTTTGGGATGACCTTTCCTGTCGGCAAGGCGATCGGTCTGATGGCAGGCGCGGGGCTCGCGGTGAGCGCGCACGCCGGGGTGCAGGAGATCGTCTGGGTCGAGGTGGACAACTCGGTCGGGACGATGGGCGACGCCACCGGGGAGCCGACCGGGCTCGATGGGGTGCGCACGTTCGACCTGTTCGCGATCGTGACGGATGACACGCGCGTGTGGGCGGCTGACTTCGGCTTTGTCGGCACGCACCAGGGCTTCGACGACAACATGTGGACGACGCAGTCGGTGTATCAGCACGAGATGGGCGGGGATACGCAGTCGCAGGTTGCTGGCGCGATCCGCTCGCTCTCCGCGCTCGAGTTCGACACGTATGTGGGGCTGGGGATGCTCGATTCGAAGGTCGTGATGAACACGACGATCCTCGGCGTCGAGTGGTCGCCCGGCATGTTCGAGGGGGCGTGGTACGGCTCCCAGTACACAGGTGACTACTGGACACCGGCGACGGGTGATGTCGACGGGAAGCTGTTCCTCGCTCGCGTCTCGGTGGAATCAATGGGCGGGTACGGCGACGCGACGGGTGGCGATGAGTGGCTCGGCGGGCGCATCTTCATCAGCGGCGAGGATGACCGCGGCGAATTCGGTCAGCACGATCCGAGGTCGGGGCTGTTCCTGACGCCCAACGCGTTCCCGGAGCATGCGCCTGCGAACGTGGCGGGGAGCAACGGCGGCGGCTCTGGGAATGACGTCGTGGTCGAGCCGGAGCCGAGCGAGATCGATCCTTACGACGGCGAGATGACGTTCGATCTCAACGGCGATGGCAGCGTGAACGCGCAGGACCTGCTGGTGATGCAGCAGCACTTCGGCGGCACGGACGGGCGGATGGATTTCAATCTGGACGGTGTGATCGACGCCCTGGATGTGCAGATGCTCGTGGACGCGATCGAAGCGGAGGCCGCCAACCCGACAGATGACATGACGCCGAAGGAGCGCAAGCAGTACGAGAAGGCGCAGCGGAAGGCGGAGAAGCAGCGGGAGAAAGAGGCCAGGCAGGCGGCCAAGGCCGCGGAGAAGGAGCAGAAGCGTCTGGAGAAGGAGCGGAAGAAGGAGGAGAAGCGCCGCGAGAAGGAGGCGAGGGAGGCGGCCAAGCGCGGCGGGACGATGTAGCGCAAGCGGTTATTCATACGGATCTTGAACGCGGGCCCCCGGTGATGGGGGTCCGTTTGTTTTTTTGGGATCGGATCTGCGCATGCGTTCCTGGAGGGAAGTTCGGGACTGACTGGATCAGCCTTGGGCGCTGTTGCGTATGTGCTTCGGGGCGGTGCGCCCCGGGGGCCGGATTCACCGGCCGCGAGGGCGGTCGGGCAATTCAAGGAGAATCGGCGATGCGTGGTATTCAATCCGGTTTGGTTGTTCTTGCTCTGTGCGCAGCGGGCGCGGTGTTGCCCACGATGAGCGCCGAGGCGGCGGTGTACGGCACGGTGTGGGTCGAGGTCGACAACAGTGAGGGGGGGATCAACGAAGCGGAGGGGGTGCCGACCGGCCTGGATGGCTGGCGGACCTTTGATCTCTATGCGATCGTGACTTCGGACACCGAGATCCTTGTCGCGGACTTCGGCTTCGTCGCGTCGGATTCGCAGGGCGCGCGGCCCATGTGGACGACGCAGGAGGTCTACCAGAACGAGTTCGGCGACAACTCCCAATCGAGCCTGGTCGGCGCGCTGCGGATGCCGCAGGTTGCGGCGCTCGAGTTCGACACGTACGTCGGTCTCGGGAAGATCGACACGACACTGGTTCGCAACGCGACGATCCTCGGTGCGGACTGGAACCCTGAGATGTTCAGGACGGCATGGTTTACGTCGGTGGAGAGCGGCAAGCCGGTGGTCCCTGCGAAGGGCGACGAGGAGGATCGGCTGTTCCTGGCGCGCATCACGGTCAGCTCCGGGAGCGGTTTCGGGGACTACTCGGCGTCGGGTGAGTACCTCGGCGGCGCGTTCTATATCGGCGGGAGCGACCAGCACGGTGGGATTGGCCTGTCGATTGCGCAGCAGGGTGTTTTCCCGACACGGAACGCGTTTGATGGTCCTGAGCCTTTGTATTTCTCGCCGGTGGAGGGGATCGAGAACCCCAACGCGGATCCGGCGTCGGCCGATGAAGAGGTGCTGCCCACCTGGTCGAGGCGCGATCGGCTCGACGGCGACATGAACTTCGATGGCGTGACGGACGAGTTGGATATGGAGTTGCTGCTGTCGGTCTACGGGACGCGGAACCCCCTCTACGACTTGACTGGTGATCTGCTCATCGAGCAGGGCGATGTGCTCATGCTGAATTTCCTGATCACCGGGGAGTTCCCTGAATTCGATGAGGGCACGCCGAACGAACAAAGGAAGGCTGCGCGGGCGTACCGCAAGCTCATGAAGCAGGCGATCAAGGCGGAAGAGAATGCTGAGAAGCGGTCCGCTCGCGAGGCGAAGAGGTCGTACAAGCGTCTGAAGAAGGAGCTGAAGCGGCAGGAGCGTGCGGCCCGCCAGGCTGCGAATCAGCAGTGAATTGGGGGGAACGCTGTTCGTTCCCTGGTCATCTCGCGGTACGCTGATCGCGGATCGGGTCAGAGGAGCGCCTTCATGCTGTTTCGTTCGAGATCGATGTTTCTGGGCTTCGCTGCGGTTTGTGTCTGCGTGACCAGCGCCGTCGCGATGGGCGATGGGACTGCGGTGTGGGTGGAGCTGGACAACAGCGTGAACCCTGCGAACGGGAATCCGACTGGGCTCGATGACGGCGCGTTCGACGGGACGGTGTACCGCTCGTTTGATCTCTACGTGGCGCTGCCGGCGCCCTGGTTCAGCGAAGACCCTGCGCAGAACAGCGTGACCGCTGTTGATTTTGGGCTCGGTGGGCAGAACACCGGGCTCGTGAGCGATGGGCAATTCCTGCAAGTCCCGGTGTTTGGTGGTGATCTGGTTTCGACCAACGAGACATTCGTGGACTTCGATGACCGGGTGTACTTCGACTGCGCTGTCGCGATCGAGGATTCACCGATCAACTTCACCGGCTTCGGCTGGGACGCTGGTTCGGTCCACGGTGCGTGGTTCGTCTCGACCGGGCAGGGGGTGTTCGCTCCGGATGGTCAGCACGTCTTTGTGGCGCGGGTGACGGTCTCGGCTGATGCGAGCGAGCTTGGCGGGCAGTGTTTCGTCGTTGATGACCGGCAGGAAACGTGCCCTGAATTCTGCCACCCGATCCCCAGCCTGTATGTTCACGACATCCCCAACGCGTTCCGGGAGCTTGCGTGCTTGGGCGACATCAACTGGGACGGCATGATTGATGTCGCGGACCTGGGGAGCCTGATCAGTTCGTTCGGCAGCGGCTGGGGTGATGCGGGATTCAATCCCCGCTGCGATTTCACGCGCGATGGCGTGGTCGACACGGCGGATCTCGCTCGGTTGATCGCGAATTACGGCGTGGTGTGCGAGTAGCGTTCAGCCGTTGAGGGTGAACGAGGCGCCCGGCTCGACGCCGAGGGTGACCATCTCACCGATCTCGAAATCGTCGGCGCTCTGATCGCTGTTCGTCTTGAAGACGATGGGCGCAGCGCCGGTGTGGACGGTGACCGTCTGCTTGCTCTTGTCGATCGCGCGGACGCGGCCCTGGGCGCGGCGCGGCCTTCCCTCGACCGGTTCGAGGAAGGCGCCGCCGCCTCGGATCTTGTCGATGCGTTTGGCCTGCGCGGTGATGACGCCGGTGCAGCGCT
>CAYGNN010000155.1:0-6692 GCA_964351165.1 uncultured Phycisphaeraceae bacterium | reverse complement strand
CGCGACCGGTCCTGCGACGAGGTCTGCGTCGATGTCGGAACCGAATGTGATGACGGTTGATGCATCCACGTAGGCGAGCAGCGTCTGCTCGCCGGCTGGGATGATCGCGACGCCATCGCCGCCCAGCGCTCGGAGGAGCGCGCCCTTCTCGACGCGGACACCATCGAGACCGCCGAGGCCCTGCGCGTGGCCGAAGCCGATACTGGTCACGACGCCGATGTCTGGGCGGATGATGTTCGCGAGCTTGTCGATCTCGCCTGGGGAGCTGGTGCCGACCTCGCAGATCAGGTAATCGTCGGTCTCGTGCGCGCGGAGGACGGTCAGCGGCGAGCCGATGTGGTTGTTGAAGCTGCGCTCGCTGGCGCTGCCGGTCAGTGTCCCAACGCACGCGGCGTGGATCAGGTTGGTCGTGGTTGTCTTGCCGTTGGTGCCGGTGACGCCGACCACTCGCGTTGTCGAGAGGCAATCGCGCCACGTCGCAGCGAGGCGGTGCAGCGCGTTGATCGGATCCTCGACAGCGATCACCGGGATGGTGCGCTCGCCGATTGATTCCGGACCGATGATGACCGAAGCGCCAGCCTCGATCGCGGCGTCAACGAAGTCAGCGCCGTCGAATTGTTCGCCCTTGATGACCAGGAACGCCTCGCCTGGTTTGAAGGTCCGCGTGTCGATGCTGACGCCCTCGACCGGCGACTCGATGGGCTCGTTGCTCCCCAAGACCTGGCCACCGGCTGCGGCGCGGAGGCCTTCGATCGTCCAGAATGGGTGCGGCTTGCGCTGGGTTGGTCTGCTCATGCCTCGCCCTCCGCGGCCATGGCCTCCAGCATCTCGCCGGCGACCGTCGCATCATGGAAGGGCAGCTTGATCGTGCCGCGGCGGCCGTCCGGCATGATCTGGATCCGCTCGTGCCCCTTGCCGGCGATACAGACGATGTCGGCCTCGGATGCGTCGGCCAGGGCGCGCGCGATGGCCTCGCGCCGCTGGACGATGGGATGGCACCGGTCGGCGTCGGCGCGGAGATCATCCGGGACGCCGGCCAGGACTTCATCGATGATCGCCTGCGGTGGTTCGGTTCGTGGGTTGTCGCTCGTCACATAGATGACATCGGCCAATCGTGCCGCGACGGCGCCCATTCTCGGGCGCTTGGTGGTGTCGCGGTTGCCGCCGCAGCCGAAGACGAGGCGGAGTTTTCCACCGGTTGGCAACAACTCACGCAGGGCCGAGCACGTTTTCTCCAGCGCATCATCGGTGTGGGCGTAATCCACGACGACTGCGGGCGCCGGGAATCCCTCCGGCGTGGCGATCCGCTCCAGCCTCCCAGGCGGCGCGGCCAGGTTCGGCAGCGCCGATTCGAGGTGTTCTTTGCTCGCCCCAAGGTGGTGCGCCGCGGCGACCGACTGCAGCGTGTTCATCGCGTTGTGCGCGCCGATCAGGGGGATCGTCGTCTGGATCTCGCCCCAGGCGCCGGTGAGGGTCAGCTCGCAGCCATCGAGTGTCGCAGCGCCCAGCGTGACGGTCGCGTCGCCACCTGATTCCGAGCATCGGCAGATCGCCGCCTTCGTCTCCCGGCACATCCGCTCGTGCGCCGGGTCGTCGGCGTTGACGATCGCCAGCGCATCAGCGTCCAGCGACTCAAAGAGCAGCGCCTTGGCGCTGGCGTAGGACTCCATGTCGCCGTGGTAGTCGAGGTGATCGCCTGACAGGTTCGTGAAGACCGCGACGTCGAACGCCAGCGCGCCTGTTCGAGATTGGTCGAGCGCGTGGCTGGAGACCTCCATCGCGCAGGCGGTATCGCCTGCGGCGACCATCTGCGCAAGGAGCGCGCTGATCTCCGGCGCTGGGGGCGTCGTCATCGCGGCTGGGCGGTGGTCCGATCCTGCGATCGTCTCGACGGTGCTCAGCAGCCCTGCCGGGATGCCGGCCTGCGCCATCAACTGCCGCGTCAGCCATGCGACGGTGGTCTTGCCGTTGGAGCCGGTGACGCCGACGAGGTGCAGCGCTCTGCCGGGATGGCCATGCAATCGCTCCGCGAGATCCGCGGTGAGCGCGCGGAGGTCGCTGGTTGCACGGAGCAGGACCGGCGGCTTCTCCGCGTCACCGATCGCGCTCTCTGAGATGACCAGCCCATCCTGATCCGTCAGGATCGCTGCGGCGTGGAAGGCGATCGCGTCGGCGATCCACTGCCGGCCGTCGCCGCTGACGCCTGGCCTGGCGATGAAGAGCGAGCCGGGCGTGACCTTGCGGCTGTCGTCGGTGATCTGCGTGATCGTGACAGCAGACAACGCCGCCCCGGCTTTTCCGGAGGCGGCGCTGTCGATTGCGAGGTCCTTGATGAGGTCGTCGAGCTGCACAGCAGCGGGAGAATACCGGATCCGCTGCGACAGGGCTCGGCTCAGCCGACGTTGAGGTTCCGAAGGTAGTCGTTGAGTTCGTGCTGGGTCTGCTCGCGCTGCGCCTGCAGGTCTTCGCGCTCGCCGATGATCGACTCGATGCGGCTCTCCTGCTCGTTCAGCTTCTGGATGTACCGCGTGTGCAGGTCGGTTCCCCGCTGGACGGAGTTCATGTTGCGGCGGATGCGGTCCTGATCCTGCGTGATGGCGTTGCGCTCCCGGTCGAGTTCGGCGAGCTGGCGGTCGATGCCGTTGATCGCGCCCTGCATCTGCGACGCCTTGCGGATCGCGTCCACGACGCCTTGCGAGGCGGCGCCATTCGTCTGGTGCACGAGGGCCTGCTGCCAGTTGTAGCCCAGCACCGCGATGCGTGTGCTGTCGGTCCGGGTGTGCTCGACGACGAGGTCCTTGGTTTCGCCGGGCGCGAGGTCCACGATGTACCGCTCGGCGTGCTTCGTCAGCGTGTCCGGCTTGCTCGGCGCGGTCAGCTTCCATCCATGCATCAGGGGGCGTTCGATCAGCACCGAGCGATCACGCTTCGTGTCGCGGTTCACGACGGTGTAGGTCTGCCTGTCGGTCTGGTGGTACGTCTCGACGATCGTTCCATCGACGATCTTCAGGCTCGTCGTGCGCCGGCGGTTGTCCTGCTTGGAATCGACATCGACGTCCAGGTCCACGGCGTAGGAGAGCAGACGCTCCTGATCGCGCGAGGTGTGGCGGATCTGTGCATCGCCGGCGTAGACGTCATCGTCGTACACCGAGATGGGGCCGGGGGGCAGGTGGAGCCCTGTGTCGTTGACGAGTTCGACGCCGCGCATCGGGCGGCTGACACCGGTCGAGGGGGAGAAGATCGTCAGTCGGCGCCCCTCGATGGTCTGCCCCATGATGGGGAGCATCGCGCTGCCGCCCCGGTCGATGTGGACCGGCGCGTCGATGGTGTACATGAACTGCTCGCCGGCTTCACCGGCGGTCGCGTTGCCGTTGCCCATGTTGCCGAGTAGCTGATGATTCGTTTGAATCTCAACCCTGGGCGCCATTAGTTGATTGACGCTATCCATGAGCATCCGGTCGGATTCGTTTTCACTTGCGGCGGCGAACGAGGCGCCGTTGGATCGCATCGATTTCATCTGCGAAATGCTGCTCTGCGGCATGATCGATTCGTACATCACCGGCCCGATCCCCGCGAGGACGGGGACCGCGACGCTCGGGCGCTGCAGGTTCAGCGGCGTCTGCAGGTCCATCACGAAACTGACCGGCCGGCCGGAGGCGAGCGAGAGCGTCACGCCCTCCCAATCGCCATCGGTGTCGTTCTCGACGATCGCCCAACCCTGCAGGTATGGCTCATCGCCGGCGCTCTCCGGGAGAACGAGGCGGTAGCTGACCTTCCATACCGGCGCGTTGTGCGTGTAGACCACCGATACGCGGCGTTCGCCCTCGCCATTGAAGACCGCGTCCACGCTCGTGCGCTGCTCCGAGCGGTGCTCGGCCATCGCGGCGAGGCCCCGCTCGAGTTCCTGCGCGAGGTCCTCGTTGAGGATGTCCATCGAGCGGACCGTCGCGAGGGGAACCGCGCGCACGCCGGCGCCGGTCAGCAGCGTCGTCCACTGCTCGTTGGCGCTCTCGGGGGAACCTGGGTTCGTGACAGAGCGGGACTCGACGCCGAGGACGGTCCCCTGCACGCTGTCGCCGTCGGCGGTTTCGAGGCGGATCGGCTCGCCGCGGAGGGTGTTCAGCAGCGCCGCCATCGAGGTCGCCTGCCGGGGGTCAATCGTAAAATCGGCGAGGCGGTCGTTGATGGATCGCATTGGCTCGTAGTTGACGCCGCCGATATCGCCGCCGCTGTAGTCGAGCAGGACCATCGACTTGAGGATGTCGTTGATGCGTTCGACGCCGAAGTCGAGTTCTATGGTCTCGCTGCCAACGACCTTGCCGTTGTGACTGAACGACCCGACGCCGGAGCGGTAGAGGGTGATGTCGGTCAGGGGCAGGTCCGCGCCGAATGCGGCGCCCGCCCAGGCGAGGGAGGCGACAGCGCCTGCGGCGAGCATGATGGGCAGGGGCGAGCGGCGGCGGTGGGTGGTGGCGATGGGGTTCGTCATGGTGGGCTTCCTTCTCGTGTGCTGGGCCGGATGGGCCAATCCGGCATCGGTGATGATCGGCGTCTCTTGTGGCTTGGTCGGAGTTTGAGACGCCCCGCACGGTGAACCGTTCCGGCGCAAACTTTGCGGGGGTGGCGGCCGGGTGGGTTTGCGTCGATGATGCCACGCAGCATGCCGCAGTCCGAGAACATCCAGCAGCCGCCGGCCACCAGCGAGCGATTCGCCGAGGTCTTCGAGGGTTTCGAAGGAACCGACGTCCGCGCCGGCAGGCACGACCGGATGCTGTATTCGACCGACGCCTCGCTGTACCAGGTCGAGCCGCTGGGGGTGGTGATCCCGAAGGATCAGAATGAGTTGCTCGCGGCGGTCCGCCGGTGCGCCGCGGCCAGGGTCCCGATCCTCCCCAGGGGCGCTGGGGTATCGCTGGCAGGGCAGACGGTGAACAGGGCGGCGGTGCTGGATTGCTCCCCCAACCTGCGTTCGATCAGCGCTGTCGATATCGAGTCGAATACGGTTCGGGTCGAGCCGGGCGCCGTGCTGGACGAGCTCAACGAAACGCTGGTCGCGCAGGGGCATCGGCTCTTCTTCGCGCCGGACGTCGCGACGAGCCGGCACGCGACCATCGGCGGGATGATCGGGAACAACTCCGCCGGCGCGCGGTCCGTCCGCTATGGGATGACCGCGGACAATGTCGAAGCGATCGACGCGGCCATCATCAGCGCCGATGGGATGGTGCGGGAGCACCGCTTCGAGCGGGGCGCCGGGGCGCGCGATGCTGCGATCCGTTCGTTGACCGATTCGGTGATCGAGATTGTCGATTCAGTCGCCGACGAGATCCGGGCGCGGTTCCCCAAGATCGTCCGGCGCGCTGATGGGTATGCGCTGGACCGGATCCTCTCGCAGATCGACGAGGCCCGAGCGCAGGGCGAAGACCCGGCGAGCACGATCAACCTC
This sequence comes from uncultured Phycisphaeraceae bacterium, assembly GCA_964351165.1. Taxonomy (GTDB): domain Bacteria; phylum Planctomycetota; class Phycisphaerae; order Phycisphaerales; family UBA1924; genus JACKHE01. Next base: position 1,249 of record CAYGNN010000155.1, on the reverse strand, counting down.
GCCCCCCTGCTCGTCGGTTCCGAGGGCACGCTCGCGGTGACGACCAGCGCGACGCTCCGGCTCGAGCCCATCCCCATCGCCCGGCGGCTCGTCGTGTGCGCCTTCGCGACGCTCGACGAGGCGATCGCGGCGGTCAACCCGATCCTCGCGACGAACCCAACGGCGGTCGAGCTGCTCGACGACCTGCTCATGCAGCTGGCGCAGGAGAATCAGGTGCAGCGGCGGAACGTGGCGCTGATGCCGACGATTGACGGCGAGCCACCGGCCGCGATCCTCTATGTCGAGTACTCCTCGGCGGAATCGGAATCTGAGTTGGACCGGTGCGTGGAGGGGCTGGCGCAGGTTGTACCGCCAGAACTATGCAAGGTTTTCTCAACGCCGGGCGAGATGGCGCAGGCGTGGGCGCTGCGCAAGGCCGGCGAGCCGCTGCTGCATGGATTGCCAGGGCTGCGCAAGCCGATCACTTTCGTCGAGGACACCGCGGTCGATCCCAAGAGGCTGCCTGAGTTCGTTCAGCGGTTCCGGGCGGTCGTCGATGCGCACGGGACCAAGGCGGCGTACTTCGCGCACGCCTCGGTCGGCTGCCTGCACATCCGGCCGCTGCTGAATATCCACGATGCGCAGGACCGCGAAACGCTGCTGCGCATCGCGGAGGACATCACCGACCTCGTCGTCGAGTTCGGCGGCGCGCTGACCGGCGAGCATGGGGATGGCCGCGTGCGGTCGCCCCTGCTGGAGCGCTATTTCGGCGCGGAGCTGATGGGCGCCTTCCGCCGGATCAAGGCGCTCTTCGACCCGCTGAACCTGTGCAACCCTGGGAACATCGTCGGACCGGCGCCGGTAGACTCGATCACCGCGACGCTGCGTGTGCTCCCTGAACGCGAGATGGTCGCAGCGCCAGACATCGAGACGTACTACAACTACGACGATCTGCATGGGTTCAACGGCGCCATCGAGCAGTGCAACGGCGCTGGGGTGTGCAGGAAGAAGCAGGGCGCGACGATGTGCCCCTCGTACATGGCGACGCTGGACGAGCGGCACGCGACGCGCGGCCGCGCCAACGCGCTGCGGCTGGCGATCACTGGGCAGCTGAGCGAGGACGGCGCCGCCTCCTGGGACGACCCGGAGACGCTCAAGACGCTCGACTGGTGCCTCTCGTGCAAGGCGTGCAAGGCGGAGTGCCCAAGCAACGTCGATGTCGCACGGCTCAAGTCGGAATACCTCGCCCAGCGGAACAGGCAGCGCGGCA
>CAYGNN010000154.1:5607-6905 GCA_964351165.1 uncultured Phycisphaeraceae bacterium | reverse complement strand
ACTCGGCACTCCAGCTAGGGTGCTTTTTTGGTTAATGATAGCGCATCATACTCTGTCGGCGGCGAGGTGCCACAGCAGCGCATGCCGGGTGCCGTGGCAATGCGAAACAGTGCCACGAATAAACGCTCTCGTCGTCATTAATGGTCAATACATCGAGGGGCCGCAGTGGTGAACCACCAACAACCCAACCCCGCAACCGCAGATGCCTACATCAACATCGCAAACCTCAGGGCCGCAGCATCCCCCCGAGCCAACGCACTGACACTCTCGGCAGCCGCCGCCCTCATCATCGCCGCCCTCCTCCTGATCCCCAACATCTACGCCAGCCTCTTCTTCGTCGGAGGCACATTCCTCATCTGGATCCTCCGCTACGAAGCGCTCCGCGATCCAGATGCGCCCTACTGGCTGAAGCACGCAAGCATCTACCTGGCCAACGCAGCCTCGTCCCTCTGCGCCGCCGCGGCCATCGGCCAGCTGACCTGGCGCCCCATCTGGCCGCTGATGATCGGCATGGGCCTCTACTACTTCGCCAGGGTCGCCGCGCCCTTCTTGGGCATAGGCAGAACAAACGCCCCGACGATCTACAAGGCCATGCAGCGCCGAGACCGATACCTCCTCGCGTCGCTGATGGTGTCGATGCTCCTCGCGTTCGGACACCTGCAGTACGTCGAGATCCGCGACACCCGGAGCGCCAGTGCGCAGCAACAAGCGCAACCACAACAACAACCCACACCCGCCATCAGCGAATGACCACCAAACCAACCACCACAACCCTCGCCGCCTGCGCCGACCTCATGTTCGCCTCCCGCATCGGCGCTGAGGCCCGCGCGATCGACGCCCCCATCCGCTTCGCGCGAGCGCCAGAGAAGCTCACCGAGATCTGCACCGACTCCGAGCACATCCCTCTCGCCCTGATCGACATGGCCATCGAGTCCCTCGACCCCGCCGCCGCCATCGAGCAGATCAAACAGGCCCACCCGACCGCCCGCCTGATCGCCTTCTTCTCCCACGTGGACATCGCGAAGAAGACCGCCGCCCAGCAAGCCGGCGCCGAGACCATGCCCCGCTCCCAGTTCGTCCAGCTGCTCCCCCAGCTGCTCCGCGAAGCAGCCAACCTCTCCCCTTGAGGGAGAGGTCGATCCGCAAAGCGGATCGGGTGAGGGGCCTCAATCAACCCTGTCGCGCAGCGACTTTCATCCATCCCCACCCCGAGTCACCAACCACCAGATCACCACCCCCCAAACCACCAGGTGCACCACACCGATCAGCCAGAAGACCGCCGAATAGGACCGCTTCAC
>CAYGNN010000154.1:2689-5507 GCA_964351165.1 uncultured Phycisphaeraceae bacterium | reverse complement strand
CCACCAGGTGCACCACACCGATCAGCCAGAAGACCGCCGAATAGGACCGCTTCACCGACTTGTGCCGCAGCAGCTTCCGCCCCAGGAACGCCCCAGGCCACCCGAACGCCAGCTCCATCGCGTGCAGCCGCGCCTCCGGGATCCGCCGGTTCCCCAGCTTCGCCGCCCGCTTGTCCACCCCGAAGGCGAGGAACGTCAGGGCGCTCATCACGCCGTAAACACCCAGAATCACGCCCAGTATGACACTATTCATGCAAACCTCCTGAAACCGGGCAATACGATACACCGAACCCGCGTTCAGCCGACGTTGAGTAAGAGTCTCAGGGGGGCGCCTGTCCCCGCGCCATCGCACCCCCGCCCCAACCCGGAGCCGTGTCCCAGATGCCAGCAGCCAGCAGCCACCCAGCCCCGACAACCAGCCGCGGCTTCTCCCTCATCGAGCTGCTCGTCGCCATCTCGATCATCGCCGTCCTCATCGGCATCCTGATCCCGACCCTCCCCAGGGTCCTCGACACCGCCCACCGCACCGCGTGTCAGGCCAACCTCCACGGCATCTGGCAGGGCTGCACCATGCACATGCACGACAACGAGGACAAGTTCCCCGTCGCCCGTTACATGGGCAAGCCCTGGCTCAGCGGCGATCCCAACCCGCCCATTACCGAGGCCCTCGCCGACTACGTCGGAGGCGATGACTCCGGCGCCTGGCACTGCCCAGGCGACACGCAGGTCTGGGGCTACCCCTACGAAGAGGACGGCGTGAAACTCCAGGGCGCCAGCTCCTACACCTACACCGCCGCGCTCTCAGGCCAGACCATCGAGCAGAGCTTCTACGTCAGCCGACTCAACTTCCTCCCGCGCGATGTCCCCGTCCTCCGCGACTTCGACGGAGGCGAGTTCGAAACCCAGGACGGCGAGAACATCGTCGTGGACTTCTTCCATTCCGATCGCAACTTCATCTTCGCCGATGGCCACATCGGCGGCATCGAATAAACACCCCGCACCCAGTCCCGGCAGGCGACAACCCATGAGCCACCACACCTACAACCTCGACGAAGCAATGGAAGCCGGCAGGCAGACCATCGACGCCAAGTGGTCGCCGAAGACGAAGAAGATCGTCATCGGCGCCTGCGTCGCGGTCGTCGTCGGAGCAATCTCGGGCGGAATTTGGGCGGCGTCGGCGTTCTCAACGCCCGGCTTGCCCAGCACTGCGCAGGAGGCCCTCGCGGTGCTGGGCACGCCCAAATTCGAGCGCATGAGCGCCGACCGCCGCTCCGCCTACGCCGAAGAGGCAGGCCGGCTCCTCCGCGAACTCCCCGAGGAAGACCGCCGCGCCATGTTCCGCGATGAGGAACAACGCGACGCGATGCGCGCCATGATGGAGCAGCGCATGGCCGACATCGCCAAGACCATCGCCAGGGGCGAAACCCCAGACTTCGCCGCCATGTTCGGAGGCATGCGCCCCCCGCGCAACCCCGACGGCGAACGCCGCCAGCGCCGCGAAGAAATGACCGACGAAGAACGCGACCAGCGCCGCGCCGAAATGCAGGAACGCATGCGCGAACGCATCACCGATTCCTACAAATCAGGCAACGCCCAGAACGCCGAACTCATGGGCGAGATGTTCCGCTCCGGCATGGGAATGGGCCGAGGCGGAAGAGGCGGAGGCCGGGGCGGTGGTGGAGCCGGTCGCGGTGGTGGCGGCGGCGGCGGAAACCGGAGCTGATCAGGCCCCAGGCCGGTACGCGATAAAAGTCAGATCATCCGCATGCCCCGGCAGCGCCGGGTCATCCCCAACCATCCGCGATCGGCACAGCGCCGTCAGCGCTTCCATCCGCGCCAGCAGCGGCCCCGACCGCACCCCATCGATGATCTCCTGCTGGTGCAGGTTGTCGCACAACCCATCCGAGGCCAGCAGCACCGTATCCCGCCGGTGCAGCGCGATCGGCGGCCCGACATCCACCCGCATCGCCTCGTCCCCGACGACGTTCAGCACAATGTTGCGGTCATCGTGATGGATCGCCTCCTGCGCGCTGAGCATCCCCGACTCCACCGCGTACCCAGTCAGCGAATGCGCGATCGCCGTGAACCGCTCGCGCCCGCGCTGCCCGACCACCAGCGCCATCGAATCACCAACATTCAGCACCCGCACCACGCCCCCGACAACAAACGCCGCCAGCAGCGTCGTCGCAGACCCGGTCCGCAGATCCAGCACCGCCCGGTTCGCCGCATCAAACCCCGACAGCGCCGCCGTCGTGAACGAATCCACCGTCGGCTCAGGCGCCATCTCGAGCACCCGCTCGTGCAGCGTCCGCACCGCCACCGCCGCCGCCGTGTGCCCCGCAGGCATCCCGCCGCAGCCATCGGCCACGATCAGCAGCAGCGAATCCTCGCCCACCACCGTCAGCAGCAGCGCATCCTCATTGCACGTTTCCTTATCGGGCGACCGGTGCGAACCAAACACCGCAGCGCCGACAGGGCAGGCGATCAACGAAGGCCCCTCCGCCACCGCCTCGGTCAGCGACACCGATTCAAGATCAGTCGTGTGCTCGGTCTGCATCAGTCGAACCCAATCATATCCATCGGCCCGATCCAGCGCTGAAAACAACCTTCCCCCGCGCGACCAACCGCGACTTCCACCGCGATAAGGCCAATGATGGCGAGCACCATGTCCCAGCTCCAGCGCAACACCCCAGGCGTCCCCGACACCCACGACGTCCTCCTCTTCCTCACGAAGATGGGCAGCGCCCTCGGTGCGCACGGCGCTGCAGCGCACCGGCTCGAAGACGCCCTCGCCGCCTGCGCCCGACGCCTCGGCGTC
>CAYGNN010000154.1:0-2679 GCA_964351165.1 uncultured Phycisphaeraceae bacterium | reverse complement strand
GCCACACCGACAGGCGTCTTCGTCACCGTCGGCGACCTCAACAACCAGCGCACCCGAATCACGCCCATCGACTCCTTCGACGTCAACATCGAGAAGCTCACCCTCCTCGACCGCTGCCTCAACGACGTCGCCGAGGGCCGCACCGACGTCCGCGCAGGCCTCGCCGAGATCGAACGCATCCAGGAAGCGCCCCAGCGCTACGGCCCGATCATCACCACCTGCAGCTTCGGCGTCATCTCCGCCGCCGCAACCGTCTTCTTCAGGGGCTCCACCGCAGACGCCGCCACCGCGGGCGTCATCGGCCTCTGCGCCGGCGCCCTCGCCTGGCTCGCCACCAAGGACCGCTCCTGGTCCCGCGTCCTCGAGTTCGTCTCAGGCGTCCTCGCCGCGCTCATCGCGACCACCGCCGACTGGCTCACCGACGGCGCTGTCGAACCAGCCACCGCCATGCTCGCAGGGCTCATCGTCCTCGTCCCAGGCATGACGCTCACCACCGCCGTCAACGAGCTCGCCACCAGGCACCTCGTCTCCGGATCCGCGCGCCTCATGGGCGCACTCATCGTCTTCATCATGATCGGCTTCGGCGTCGCCGTCGGCCTCCGCATCGCCGACTCCCTCCCGCAGACAACCAGCCTCACCGCGACCGCCTTCCCCGAGTGGTTCGACCTCGCCGCCCTGCTCATCACCGCCTTCCCCCTCGTCGTGCTCTTCCGCACAGGGCCGAACCAGATCCTCTGGGTCCTCCTCGCCGCCGCCATCGGCTACGCTGGCGCCCGCTTCGGCGCGTACCTGCTGGGGCAGGGCCTCGGCGCCTGCGTCGGCGCCTTCCTCGTCGGCGTCACATCAAACGCCGCAGCCAGGATCCTCAACCGACCCGCCGCCGTCATGACCGCCCCAGGCATCCTCCTGCTCGTCCCAGGCTCCGTCGGATTCCGCAGCATCTCCAGCCTGCTCGACCACGACGTCATCGCAGGCGTCGAGACCGCCTTCGGCATGGTCATGGTCGCCGCCGCCATCGTCACAGGCCTCCTCCTCGCCAACGTCATCGTCCCGCCCCGCAAGGCGCTCTGACGCCCCGCCCCGCGCATCCGCAATGGCGAAAACAGGCCGATCCGAACGATAACAGGGCATCATGCCCACTCGATGCATCCTCGCTCTCGCCGCCACGATCTGCTGCTGGATCCCGCAAGCCAGCGCGCAGGACGCCCCCGCCGAGCAACCCGCCGCCGCGACCACAGAGCAGCCCCAGGCCCCAGCGCCCACCGACCCATACGACCGGCTGACCCCGCGCTCCTCGATGGCCGCGTTCCTCAGAGCAGTTGAAGAGGAAGACCACAACACCGCCGCCGAGTACCTCGACACCCGCTTCATGCCCTGGTCCTTCAACGCCATCGAAGGACCGGACCTCGCCCGCATGCTCGACTTCGTCATCGAGCGCCGCCTCTGGATCGACCCCGGCGCACTCAGCGACGAACCAGAAGGCGACCTCGCCGATGGGCTCCCCCGATCACGCGAACTCCTGGGCGAATTCAAAGTCGAGGGCGAGAACGTCGCGCTCTACCTCCAGCGCGTCCCGTCCGAAAGCGGAACCCCGGTCTGGAAGATCTCCAGCCTCACCGTCGCCAACATCGCCAACCTCTACGAGCAACTCGAGTACGCGCCGATCATCCACTGGTTCGAAGAGCACATCCCCGAGGGGGAACTCCTCGGCCTCGAATACTTCAAGTGGGTCTTCTTCATCGGCTCCATGCTCATCGCCTACCCCTTCGCCTACCTCATAGGGCTCATCCTGGGCCGGGCGCTCACGCGCAAGGACTCGCCGATCCGCCCGAAGATCATCCGATTCTTCACCATCCCGGTCGCGCTCTTCATCGTCTTCCTCGTCGGACGCTCCGTCGTCCTCGAGTTGGGCCTCAGCATCAAAGCGCAGCGCATCTCCCGCTCGCACACGCTCGTCATCATCCTCGTCACCTGGGTCATCCTCGCCGCGATCAGCCTGATCCGCGAGATCATCACCGCCAGACTCCAGAGCAAGGAACGCCTCGCGGCAACCGCGCTGCTCAGGCCCCTCGCCAACTCGCTCAAGGTGGTCTTCATCCTCGCCGCAGTGCTCATCTGGCTCGACAACATCGGCTACAACATCTCCACGCTCCTCGCAGGCCTCGGCATCGGTGGTCTCGCCATCGCCCTCGCCCTCCAGAAGCCGATGGAAGACTTCTTCGGCGCCATCACCCTCTTCACACAGCAGCCCGTCCGCGTCCACGACTTCTGTAAGTTCGGCACAGTCCTTGGCACCGTCGAGGAGATCGGCCTCCGCTCCTCGCGCATCCGGACACTCGACAACACCGTCGTCACCGTCCCCAACTCGCGCATCGCCGCCGAGTACATCGAGAACATCTCCGCGCGCCAGCACATCCGCTACAAGACCGAGATCCGCCTCGCCTACAACGCCACCGCAACGCAACTCCGCAAGGTCCTCGAAGAGACCAGGGCGCTGCTCGAAGGGTGCGCGCGCGTTGACCCCGAACGCACCAGGTGCCGATTCAAACAGCTCGGCGCCCACGGCTTCGTCCTCGAAGCCCTCTGCTACGTCCAGACCACCAACTACGCCGAATACCTCGAAACCGCCGAGCACCTCAACCTGGGCATCACCGAGATCGTCGAACAAGCCGGCGCCCA
>CAYGNN010000153.1:3284-6948 GCA_964351165.1 uncultured Phycisphaeraceae bacterium | reverse complement strand
GGGTCGTGCACGAGGACACCGACCACCTTGACGTGCTCGCCCTTGTCATCAGCGCCGAAGGCGTGCTGCAGCCACATGAGCTGGCACTCGATGGAGTGCTCGCGCTCGTGGTCGTAGCGGTGCTCGAGCAGCCGGTCGGCGTTCGCATCGCCGAGCTCGTCCTTGAGTTTCTCGAGCGCTTCGACGTCGAGCTGGCTGACGCCAAGCGGCGTCTCGTAGCCCTTGTCGCAGCCGACAACGCCGGTGCCGCGCCCGAAGTGGTTTGTGCCGAGCACGATCACCCGGTCGGGTCGATCGACGACGCGCAGGCGGCCGTACACCGAGGCGTAGCTCTGCCAGCCGCGCGGGTAATCGATGTGCGGCGCGATGATCGCGTGGGGGAGCTCATCGAAGCTCGGATCCTCGGCGTCCTTGAGGGCCGCGTCGATCCAGGTGTCGAACTGCTTCGCGACGGACTCCGCCGCGTGCTCATCCATCTCTTCATCGCTGACGACTTCCCCGAGGGTCCGCCCGAGTGTCTGGTTGACCGCCATCCTGGTGAACATCTCGCTGGCGCCTGGGGGCAGCAGCTCGGAGGACTCGTAATCCGCTCGGACCTTGGCGAGCAGCTCGTCGAAGACAGGGCCTTCGAGCAGCCCTGCAGAGTCCAGCTGGGCGACGAGCGTCTCGAGCATCTCCCTGGTGAGGCCCTTGCCGACCTCGACGACGATGGTGTCCAGATCCTTCTCACCATTGAGGTGGGGGAGGATGACCTGGGCCGCCGGCGAGGTGTACATGATCTTGTCCGAGATCTGCTGCGCATCGGCCAGGCCGAGGAGCGTCTGATCCTCGTGCTGGTACGGGAATCCCCGCACCGGACGGAGTTTCGGCGTGGTCATGTGCGCCGCGTTGGGGTCGAACTGCGGGGCTTCTTCGGTCGGGGTGGAGTCGTTCATTGGGTCGTCGCTCATGGTTCGGGAGTGTAGACGCGCCGGCCGCGCCCGCGGCCTGCTCCTCGTGTTTTCGGTCCATTCCGGGGCCGGTTTGAGCCAGATCCGGAGCCCTGGGCGCCTTTCTCGGCGTGGATTTCCGCCTCGCGGGTGCTACACTCCCCGGCTCCCTCTGCGCCGCCCTGGTGGGTCTCGGCGGAGTTTCGCAAGGCCCGGGAGCCTCCGATCAACACCCATTCTTCAGGTCGCAAGCGATGTCCACTGCAATCGACTCATTCAAGCCCGGTCAGAACCTGACCGTCACCGTCACCGCCGCCCCCCGCCGCGAGGACGACCAGCAGACCATCGCCCGCCTGATGCGCCAGGACCCTGCGATCAAGAAGCGCCTCAAGGGCGCCCAGAAGCACCGCAACGACACCCTCGTCGTCCGCTCGCGCGGCAAGCGGCCGTGGGCCGTCCGCCGCCGCGTCGCGAAGGTCGCCAGGGTTGAGCAGGGCGCCTCGTGGACGATGCCCTGGACGCCGACCCTCGCCGGCGACCTCCGCGCCGTTGAGAAGTTCCTCGACATCAAGGCCGGCTGAGCCAACCAACGCTCCCAACAACCGGGTCCCCCAATGCCCTTGCATCAGAAGGTCAACGCCATGAAACCGTTCGTCATGATCGGCTGCGCGATCGCTGTCGCTGTGTTGTCGCCCGCGCTGCTCGTCGGTTGCGAGAAGAACCAGCCGGCGGATCAGCAATCCGCCGAGCAGGAGAACGCCGACACCCTCGTCGAGTACACCGTCCGTGGACGCGTGGAACAACTCCCTGGCGGCCCGGAGTTCCCGGCGCGCGAGTTCATGGTGCGCCACGAAGAGATCCCCGAGTTCCGCAGCTCCATGACGCCAGGCGACGAGCGCATCGGGATGCGGTCCATGTCGATGGCGTTCCCGCTTGCCGAGGGTGTCTCCCTCGATGGCGTCGAACCAGGCACGCTCGTTGAGCTGATGTTCGAGACCGTCTACGACGGCGAGAGCGGTCGGCTCGAGGGGTACACCGTGCAGCGGCTGACCATCCTCGACCCAACGACCGAGCTCCAGATCCCCGCTGCCCCAGCGCCGCGGCTCCCCTGATCGCCCGATTCCGCGGTCCGTCGCATCGACGAAAAAAGCCTGGCGCCGGATCGAAGATCCAACGTCCAGGCCTCGTGGGGGGCAGGTGAGGGCGAAGCATGTCTGCAGCCACCAGTTCCCGGCGTCTGCACCAATGAAACAACCGCCCAATCCCGGTTATTCCAGAGCAGGCAAGAAATGTGTCGAGGCTCGTTCAGCCGCGTGTTGGCAGCGTCAGCCCCAGCCGCTCGATCGCCATCGTCAGGTCTGACCACACCTTGCGCCGGTTTTCTTCTGTGTACGACCGGAGCAGGAACGCAGGGTGGTAGGTCGGCATCAGTGGGACCCCGGCGTACTCGTGCCACTTGCCGCGCATCCTGCCCATCGCCTCGCTGTTCTCCAGCAGCAGGTTCGCCGCCGGCTTGCCCAGCGTGACGATCACCTCAGGATCGATGATCCGGATCTGCTCCAGCAGGAACGGCCCATCCTTGCTGGCCTCGTCGAGCGTCGGCGTCCGGTTGCCCGGCGGGCGGACTTTCAGCACGTTGGCGATGTAGACCGAATCGCGCGTCAGCCCCATCGCCTCGATCATCTTGGTGAGCAGCTGCCCGGAGCGGCCGACGAAGGGGACGCCCTGCGCATCCTCGTCCGCGCCTGGCGCCTCGCCGACGAACATCAGCCGCGCATCGGGATCGCCGACTCCGAAGACGATGTTCGTCCATCCCTGCATCTCCGTGACGAGGGGGCTCTCCTTCTCGTAGCGTGCGCGAAGCTCATCAAGAGCGAGCTGCTTGTCGCCGGTCCCGCTCGGCGTCTGGAGAGCCGCAGGCGCTGCCGTCGCTATAGCGTCAGGTTCTGGGGAGGGCGCGTGCATCGCGACCGGGACGAAATCGACACCGAGCAGCCTGGATGTTTCCACCTGCTGCGCCGCGGCGCGGAGCGATTGAGATTCTGGCGTTGAGCGCATCGCCCTATTGGATCCGGTCGGCGCTGAACTGGCAACGGCGTCCGAAACGCTCGCGCGTCCCAGCGTAGGCGTTACCTGGGCTGCGTCAGCTGGGCGCGATCGCCAGCGCCGGTCACCCGGACACCGAGGCTCTGCAGCGACCTGGGGCCGCACCGCCCCGCCGCCCTGGCGATCAGTTCCGCCCTGTTGGCGACACCGATCTTCCGGTGCATGGACTTCAGGTAGTCGTGGATCGTGTGCGTCGAGCGGTGCATCGAGCTGGCGATCTCCCGGATCGTTTTGCCCTGGGCGAGGGATTCAAGCACCTTGACCTCCCGCGCGTTGAGCGGTTCGATCGTCTCGCCCGGCTCCGGGACAAACGCCATCCGCACGCGATCGACGATCTGCGACATCACCGCCTGCAGCGCCTCGGCATCGCACTCAGAGAACGCAGGCTCTTCGTTCGAAGCGGATTCAGCGATGACCGCGCGGAGCTGCGCCCCGTGATCTTCATCGATCATGGCGCAGGCGATGAGCGCCGACCTGGCGCCGACAAAGGACAGGATCGAGACCGCAGGGTCAGGCTCGTCGTCATGCTGCCCCAGCTGGAGCGCCATAGCGCCCACCGGCGCGTCCTGTGTTTCGCAGGTTCCATTGTGAGAACCACTGGTCAGGGCCATCCCCTGCTCGGCCGCGGC
>CAYGNN010000153.1:0-3184 GCA_964351165.1 uncultured Phycisphaeraceae bacterium | reverse complement strand
GCTTGATCGCGTCATCACGGCGAACCCTCCTCAGAAGGATGGATCGAGATCGAGGATCAGGCGCGGCCGTGACGCTGCAGATACCAACGTGTTCTCGTTATATGGTTCAGGGCCTTCGACATGAATCATACCCTTGTATGGAGGAGTATATCGTTCAAACTAGGGGAACCTCTGGAACATAGAATCAAGATGGGGTGGTTTCACGCAATCGTGTGAAGTAGTGCGAGGTTCGATTTTTTTAGGAACCGCGAAGCGCTTTGTTACGTTTTGGGTGCGGCCGACAACCGGTCAACAACACGAATGTGGGAGCGCTTGCAAGCAAGGACAAGGCAGCGCAAACCGAGCCTGCACGTTGTGTTTATTCAGGCAGGCAAGGCACAAAATGCTGCTCGATGATTCAGCGTTGGAATCGAACGATGCCGTCGCAAAGCGGGCCGGCAGATGCGATAAATCGACCTGATAATCCTGTTTTTTCTTGGTTCAACGTACGGATACCGCCCCCCCATGATCCGGGGTGAACGCGGAACACAAGCGGCAAGGCGCACGTGTTTTTTGGGCAGTACATGAAGGCCGAAAGTCAACGCTGCGCGACGCGGTTCGTCACGCGCTCGACGATCCGCGAAGCGAGCAGGTCGTCTTCGCCGACCTTCGTCAGCGTCCATGGCAGCGGTTCAGCGCCGTCCTCATCGATGCGCACCATCACGCTGCTGAGCCGGACCGAGTTCGCGGACGCCTGTAATCCGGACCGATGCATCCGTTCAAGCGTGACTGCAACACGCGCCCTGATCGGGACAGCGAGCGTGCGGACATCCGCCGGCTCGCTCCCCTCGGATTCGACCGGCGCGAAGTCCACGCGGACCGTCCGCCGCTGCCGGTTGAGCAGCCCTTCGAATTCCTGTTCGAAAGTCGATTCGTCGCTCACCCACGGCGTCGCCAGCCCCGCAGAGAAGTGGGGCCGTGTCGTGATGACCCCGGCGCGCGCATCAATGCGGTCCAGCTCGAAGCCAAAGGAACGTAACACGTCCTTCACCGCGTCGAACGTCGCGGCGTACGAGCCAGGCTCGATCCGCATCGTGGTGTGCTTCGATGGCGCTGTGGCGCAGCCGGTCGTCAGACCGCCGAGCGCGAGCAGCACGAGCGAGATGATCATCCTGAGGGTGCTTTGGGGGCTTCGCATCAGCCGCATCGTACCGGATCGCACCGATGCAGGGCGCCGCTCTGCGGCCGGGATACCATGCCCTGCAGAGTATTTTTGAGGCCCCGGCCGCGGTAGGCCGGCGCCGAGCAGGGAATGTTCGAGGGACCCCATGACGTTTGATCTGATCCAGGGCGCCGCGGTCGTCGGCCAGTCCGGCGGGCCCACCGCCGTCATCAACCAGTCCCTCGTGGGCGTTGTCGAGGCGCTCAAGGGCGCCGGCCCCATCACGAGCATCCTCGGCGCCCGCAACGGCGTCCGGGGCATGATCGAGGAGCGCTTCGCCGACATGGGCGCCCTCGACAACGAGACGCTCGAGCGCATCGCGATCACCCCCAGCGCTGCGCTGGGCTCGTCGCGCGACAAGCCGGACGAGGCGTACTGCGCCAAGATCTTCGAGGTCTTCGAGAAGAAGAACGTCCGCTACTTTTTCTATATCGGCGGCAACGATTCCTCGGACACCTGCCGCATCATCAACGAGCTGTCGGATCAGGCAGGGTACGAGCTCCGCTGCTTCCACATCCCCAAGACGATCGACAACGACCTCGTCTGCAACGACCACACGCCCGGCTACCCCAGCGCCGCCCGCTTCGTCGCCAAGGCCTTCATGGGCGACAACCTCGACAACCGCTCGCTGCCGGGCATCAAGATCGACATCGTGATGGGCCGCCACGCCGGGTTCCTCACCGCCGCCGCCGCGCTCGCGAGACAGCACGAGGACGACGGCCCGCACCTGATCTACTGCCCCGAGCGCGCGTTCGACCCGGACAAGTTCGTCGCGGACATCGACCGCGTCTACACGAAGCACGGCCGCTGCCTCGTGGCCGTCAGCGAGGGCATCGCCAACGCCGAGGGCGAGTCCATCAGCGCCATGATGTCAGGCGCTGGCGAGAAGGACGCCCATGGGAATGTCCAGCTCAGCGGCAGCGGCGCCCTGGGCGACTGGCTCGCCAACGTCGTGAAGATCGAGCTCACGCCCCAGGGCGGCAAGCCCCCGCGCGTCCGCGCCGACACGCTGGGCTACCTCCAGCGCTGCTACCCCGACGCGAGCGACATCGACCAGGCCGAGGCCCGCGCCGCCGGCGCCAAGGCCGCGGAGGTCGCCATGAGCGGCGACCTGGACGGCTCCATCGCGATCGAACGCCTCAGCAACGAGCCCTACAAGAGCGGCATGAAGCTGATCAAGCTCGGCGATGTCGCAGCGAAAACTAAGCACATGCCGGACGAGTTCATCAGCGACTGCGGCACGGACGTGACGGATGCGTTCATCGAGTACGTCAAGCCGCTGGTGGGGACGCTACCGAGGACGGCGAGGGTGTGATGATGGGCGACGACCGGCCACACATTGGAGCAACCGGGAAGGCGCCGCTCACCGGTCACGATTTGGGCGTGCTGGTCTGTCGAGCGCTCGCGATCTGGGTCTTTGTTCTCGGGTACCAGAGCATATCGAGTCCGTTAATCCAAAACTTCGTTTGGAACGGGATCTCAGATTCTGCCCGTGGAATGAGTGGCGCCGCTATGTGGTTCGTCGTGACGCTGCTCATCATCATGCTTTATGGGGCGGTCTATGTGGCCACTGGGCTCGTTCTCTGGCGAAGAGCAGGCTCGATCGCTGATCGCATGCTCGGTGCTTCGTACGACAGAGTGCTCGAGTCAGGGTTCACGGTTGATACCGCGCTGCGCACTGTGATCGTTGGCATCGGGCTATGGCTCGGCATCCCTGCCCTGATCAATCTCGTGATCCTCCTGATCCAGTTCTTTGTTGGAATGGCGACATTCGATGGTGAAGGCGGCATCCGCGAATTTTTGATATCCGACAACTCGGCTGACGGGGGCAGGATGTTGCTGAGCTACATGCTCAATCCCGGGGCGTACCTGCTCGGCAGCCTGATCTGCATCTTCCGGGCGGGCTCAATCACGAGGTTTCTCTTGCGCCTCAAATCAGTCGGTCTGAACCCAGACGACAATGCCGAATAGCAACGTGAGCAA
>CAYGNN010000152.1:0-7005 GCA_964351165.1 uncultured Phycisphaeraceae bacterium | reverse complement strand
ATTGTCTCATCCACCACTCGACCGGTCTCGGCAGGCTGCTCAAAGGGGAGCGGCCAAGCCTCGTCCAGCAGCTGCGCGACGGCGATCATTCCGATCTGACAACGCGCGAGCGCGCGATGGTGGTGTACGCGGAAAAGCTCGCGGCGACTCCCGGCGAGATCACGCACGCCGACACCGACGCGCTCCGCGAAGCGGGTCTCGACGACCGCGCGATCCTCGATCTGGCGCAGGTCACGGCGTACTTCGCGTACGCGAACCGCATCGTGCTGGGGCTGGGGTGCGAGCTGGAGCAGTTCGAGCCAGGGCAGCTCCCTGTTGGCGGTGAATCAGAAAGAGAATCGCAATGAACAAGGCCATCCTCTTCGCGATCGGCGCCGGGCTCTGCTGGGGCATCGGCGAGGTGTTTACGAAATCGGTGTTGCACTCCAAGCAGGTGGGGCCCATCACCGCGATCGCGGTGCGCTCGACCGTGGCGCTGCCGGTGCTGTGGGTCGTGTACTACTTCGCGGTTGTGCGCACGGAGATGGAGCCCCTGGATTGGCTGCAGGCGGACAAGTCGGTGCTGCTGAAACTCACCTTGGGCTCGGGCCTGATCGCCGGCGCCGCTGGGATGCTGTGCTTCTACATCGCGCTGCACTTCGGCGAGGTCTCGCGCATCAAGCCGATCGCGTTCACGCTCGCGCCGATGGTCGCGGTGCTGCTGGGGGTCTTCGTGCTGCAGGAGCCGATGTCGCTGCGCAAAGGGATCGGC
The DNA here is from genome assembly GCA_964351165.1 of uncultured Phycisphaeraceae bacterium. Lineage (GTDB taxonomy): Bacteria > Planctomycetota > Phycisphaerae > Phycisphaerales > UBA1924 > JACKHE01. The sequence continues at coordinate 6,254 of CAYGNN010000152.1, read as the reverse complement.
GTCGCAGCGATCCTGCTCGGCGTGCTGCTGCTGACCGGCAGCTGAACAAATCATCGGTTCGATGATCAGAAGGGCTGGGCTGCGTGCTCGCTGGCGCTGAGCTTGCAGATCTTGGCGAAGGTGTCCTCGTCGAGGAACTGCAGGCCGGCCTGCACCGCGATCCGCGCCAGCTCGACGCGGTTGCCGGCTTCGAGCTTGGAGCCGAGCGAGACGCGGTGCCATTCGATCGTCTTGACGCTCCGGTGCAGGCGCTCTGCGATCTCCGCGGTCGTCATGGATTCCCCGATGAGCCGGAGGACTTCCATCTCGCGCGAGGTCAGGTTGGCGAGGCGCCCAAGATCGAAGCTCGTGGCGGTGAGCCAGATCCCCTCGCCGCGCTCGCGCTCGATCACGTCGTACGCGTTCAGAGGGCGGACCACCTTGATCGCGCAGCGCGGCTCGCCCTCGACAGCAGGCAGCGGCCTGGCGATGCTCCGCGTCGCGACACCCTGGCACATCCCGATGAAATTCACCGGCGCGTTTTCGTCAATCGATCGATTGATGACCATCGAGCATTCGGACGCGACGCCATCTGTGCAGAACACGGTGACCGGCTTGCCCTGCAACGGCGCGACATCACCGCCGATCGTTTCATTGACCAGATCGTTGCAGCACAGCACAACGCCGTGCTCATCGATGACCAGGATGAACGCGCCGGTGTCGTTGGCGAGCGCCGTCCAGATCGAGTGCTCCGAGTCAGCCGGGATGGATGACGGCAGGGCAACATCTTGACTTGGATTGGTGTCTGAAGTCACCGGAATTGATCTCATCTTTTATCTTGCAGTGCCAAGGTCCCTGCGGAGCCTCCACTCCGCAAACACCTTCAATAACAAGAGCCACAGTAGTTTACACAGGCCGAGGGGCTTGGAACCCAATTTCTGGGTATTCCCCTAAGAATGCGATTTCATCGGAAAAATTCTATCTTTGCCGGAATAAGATCGGCCCGCACGATCGTGGGAGCGGCCATACCATGCCCGGTTCAGGGCGGGTAGCTCAGCTGGCTAGAGCAATCGCCTTACACGCGATAGGTCGCGGGTTCGAGTCCCGCCCCGCCCATTCTCCCTGAAGACAGGCATTTACAGCACATGGGCCTCCTCTACGACTTCGGATACACCCTCGCCGCGATCGCCGCTGCCCCCTGGTGGATGCGGAAGAAGCGCGACGACTGGCCCCAGCGGATGGGCCGGGTCGAGTGCCCCCTGAAGCCTGCCGGCCGCCCACGAGTCCTGATCCACGCCGTCTCGGTGGGGGAGGTGAACTGCCTCCGCTCCCTCGTCCCGATGCTGACCGGTGAGATGGACGTCGTCGTCTCCGTCACCACAGACACCGGCATCGCCAGGGCCCGCGATCTCTTCAGCGAACAGGCGACCGTCGTCCGGTACCCGGTCGATTTCTCCCGCGCCGTCCGGCGGTTCCTCGACGCTGTCGAGCCCGACCTCGTCTTCCTCGCAGAGCTCGAGCTCTGGCCCAACTTCGTTGGCGCCTGCCGGAAGCGCGGCATCCCGATCATCATCGGCAACGGCCGGCTGAGCGACCGCTCCTTCAGGCGATACCGCGCCGCAAGGTTCATCCTCGGCCGGTGGTTCAGGGGGCTCTCAGCCATCGCGGCGCAGGACGAGACCTACGCAGCGCGGTTCCGAGAGGTCGGCGCAGACCCTGAACGCGTCGAGGTGCTGGGCTCGATGAAGTGGGACGCCGCGCCGGCGCCTGGTGAACCGGTCGAGGGCGCGGATGAACTCGCAGCAGCGATGGGCATCGATCGATCGAAGCCGTTGATCGTCGCTGGTTCCACAGCGCCGGAAGAGCACGCGCTCCTGCACAACGCGACGCCTGCGGGAACGCAGCTCCTGTGCGCACCGCGCCGGCCGGAGTGGTTCGATGACGCGGCTCGTGATCTGCCCGGCTGCGTCCGCCGGAGCCTGCCTGGTTCCGGTGATCCTGCGAGCGGCCGATTCCTGCTCGACACCATCGGCGAACTCCGGATGGCGTACGCGCTGGCGGACCTTGTCGTGATCGGCCGCTCCTTCGGCGATCTCTTCGGCTCCGACCCGATGGAGCCAGCTGCGCTGGGCAAGCCGCTGGTGATGGGTCTGGCGAACGCGGATTTCCGCGACGCGGTGAAGCAGCTGGAGGACGCCGGCGCCCTGCGGACGGTCAGCAGTGGGGCGCTGGCAGGCGCGCTGGCAGAACTGCTCGGCGATGCGGATCTGCGAGGGCGCATGCACGACGCGGCGCACGACTGCGTACGGCGCAACCAGGGCGCTTCGGCGCGGCACGCGGCGTTGATCCGGCGAACGCTCTAAGATCGCCCGGTTCTCGGAGGCGATTCCATGATGAAGCTCGACGACAAGAGGCAATCCAAGTGGAAGCTGCGATCGGTCTGGCGTGCGCTGTACGAGACGCCGCTGCGCGATCTGCTCCGCGGTCGCGTGACCGGCTCGCTCCACGCGCAGCGGCAGTTGCAGGAGATGGGGCTCCCGCCGGAACTGGCCGAGCTCGCGAGCCGGGTCGTGCGGCGGACCAGACTCCGGCGTCGTGAACGGCGCGACGTCGTGCACGAGCTGATCGCCAGATTCTCTGCGGATCTCGCCTCCGGCGCATCCCCCGGTCAGATCATCGAACGCTTCGGGAACGTGCGCAAGGCTGCACGCGACATCCGCAGACGCAAGATCCGCCAACGGCATTGGTTCGATCGAGCGTGGGGGGTGCTCCAGTGGGCGCCGCTCATCCTGATTGTGACTGGATTGCCTTTGCTTTATTTCCGGTATCACAGCGGTGAAGTTGTGATCGCCCACGACTATGTCGCGATGCTCAACGCGACCGCGTCGGCGACGCCGGAGCAGGACCGGGCCTGGCCTTTGATCCGCGACGCCGCGATCGACCTGCGGGAAACAATGCCTAGCGACCTCCGGATCGATCCATCGCACGCGGACGATCCGGAGAGCCAGCGGTGGCTCGACGATGTCGCGGCGCTCGAAGCGTCGGCCGCAACACTCGCGCGGATCCGGGACGCCGCCTCGATGCCCCGGCTCGGGTATGTCGTCACGCACGATTATGACCCTGAGGACATCCCGCTCTTCGGCGCACGAAAGGAATACGGATCCTACGACGGTTGGGATTCCTCGATAGCCAACGCGCTGATCGGTCTGGAGACGCCCTATCTCAGCTCATTCCGGTACCTGAGCCGCGTGCTGTCCGCGGACGCGCACCGGGCCGCCCATGAGAACGACGGTGCGGCAATCCTCGGCAACATCCGCGCCTGTATCAGGCTTGCAGCGATGCAGGAAGAGGTCCCGACACTGCTCAATCAGTTGACCGCGTTGAGCGCTCGAATGGGTGTCTGCGGGCTGATCCGAGAGCTGATGAGCCGATCTCCCGATGCGTTCTCGGATGCGCAGCTGGCGGAACTGATGTCCGAGGTCCAGCGCCTGGACGACGCGACGCTCCGGCTCTCGCTGGAAGCCGAGCGGTGGTCGATGCTGGATACAGTCCAGCGCTGCTACACCGATGATGGCTCCGGCGGCGGTCACTTTGTCATCCCACAGTTCGTGTACTTCCCAGGGGAAGGGCTGCGGTACACCAAGTGGCAGGGTTCGATCACAGGCTACCTCTGGAGCGCTGCGAGCCCAGGGCGCCGTGCTGCCGAGCGCGTGATCAACAGTGCGATGGATCACGTGGAGGCTGATGCGGACACACCGCTCTGGGAACGCGACGAGCCTCCGATGGATGACCCCTTGGAAGCGATGGGCCTCGGCTGGCGGTGGAGGCTGAGTTTCGTCGGCATGTCGATCGAAACGTTGATGCCGGCGACGAGCCGCCCCGCGATCACTTCGGAGCAGGCCATCCTCCGCCGCGACGCGACCCTGGCGGTCATCGCGATCGAGCAGTTCCGCCGAAATGCACGGCGGTGGCCGAGCGATATCGAGGAGCTCGTTCCGGAGTACCTGCCGAGTTTGCCGATCGACCGCTTTGATGGGCAGCCGCTCCGGTATCTCGACCGATCGCCTGAGAAACCGCTGCTGTATTCCGTGGGCGCCAACCTGCTCGATGACGGCGGGCTCGTCGGCTCTGACAAGGATGGCTTCCCTACCAACATGTTCGCCGAGCGGTGGGTCTCGCCGGCGCTGGTCCGTTCGATCCTCGATGGGACCTACGTCGATGAGCGTGATGATCTGGACCGGCGTCGCAACCCGATCGAGAACCTCCTCCCGCCTGACGCTGACTTCATCCTCTGGCCGCCGCTGCCGGAGAAGCCGATCGAGCCGCCCGCTGGCATCCACGATCGTTGAGGCAGGGCGGCGAGCCAAAAATATGAAGAATCAGGGATCCGGGCTCGTGCGTTGCCCGTATACTTTGTGACACATAGTATGCGAGGCGATATGCAGCCCCAGGAGACCATCCCATGCGGATCGAACGAGAACTCATGCGCGGCGCCGGGCCGGTGGCCGTCCTGAAGCTGCTCTCCAGCGGCGAGCGGTACGGCTACGAGCTGGTCGAGGCCCTCGACCAACAGACGGAGGGGGTCCTGGCGATGGGGCAGTCCACGCTGTACCCGCTCCTCTACAACCTGGAGGCGAAGGGGCTGGTCAAGGCGGTCTGGCGCACCAGCGAATCAGGCCGGGATCGCAAGTACTACGCCCTGACCGGCAAGGGGAAGAAGAAGCTCTCGTCGGACACGAAGCAGTGGCGGGCGCTCGCGGACGCGATGCGCTCCCTCGAGATCCTGGCGCCGGCGCAGCGGGGAGCGCTGGCGTGAGCGCTGCCGAAGAATCCACGAGAGCCCCATCGCTTTGGAAGCGGCTCTGCGCTTCACCGATGCGCGATCTGGTCAGGGGCAGAGCGACAGGGCGCCTCGACCTCGCGATGCACACCAGGCGCGCTCAACTCCCTGAGGAACTGGCGGAACTGGTGATCCGCGTTACGAAACGGACGAGGCTCCGTGCGCTCGAGAAGGCGGACGTCGCGCGTGAGCTTTCGGCGCACTTCGCTGATGGCCTGGCAGAAGGCGCTGATGCCGAGTCGCTTCGCGAGCGCTTTGGTGATCCGGCTGAGGCGGCGAAGCTGATCCGCAGGGCGAAGAAGCGGAACCGCTCCCGCGTGGTTCGCGCTGTCAAGCGAGCGACCCTGGGCGCCTTCGCGTTGCTGTTGGTTTCGTACCTCGGCGTTCTGGTCTGGTACGTCGCCGGTTCCGGCGAGATGAACACCTCGCACGACTATCTCGCGGAGCTCAACGCCGCAGCCTCATCGGTCCCGGATGAGGACCGCGCGTGGCCGGTGTACCGTTCGGCGCTGCTCGAGCTCGGGCCGATCCCCTGGGATACCGACACTTGCTGGATGCCAGATGACGAGTGCTGGGACGATGTATCAGCGTTTCTGGCGGAGCAGCAGCCGAACATCGAGTCCATCCGGCGCGCCGCGATGATGCCGGGGATGGGGTATGTCGCAGGGACCGAGTACCACCCTGACGATGTCCCGCTCTTCGATCCGGAACGCGACCCCGACGCGCCGCCGATCGAGCTGGACATGTCGCTCGCGATCCCATCGCTGGGGGCGTTGCTCCCGCACACGTCGTCGTTGCGACAGGCGGTCCGGCTGCTCCGCTTCGACGCGATCTGGCGCCACGATCGGGGCGAATCTTCGATGGCGATCGAGGACGTCGACGCCATGCTGGGCGTCGCGGCGCAGCTCCGCGAGAACGAAACAATCATTTCCCAGCTGGTCGCCATCAGCATGATGTCATTGGCGATCGACACAGCGCAGACGATGCTCGACAAGGACCCGGACCTGTTCACTGGCGATGAGCTCGCGACGCTCGCGCGCGTCTTCAGGATCGAACGAACAGCGCCGATCTGCGACATCAGCTTCCGAGCCGAACGCCTCATGCTCCGCGACGTCGAGCAGCACTCCTTCACCGACGACGGCGCTGGTGATGGGCGCATCCGTCCTGAGATGCTGACGTACGCGACGTTTGATCCCAAGAATCTCTACGTGCCAAGGACGGTCGTGATCTCCGCGCCCGTCAGCCTGGTGATGCCCAGCCGGAGCGAGTTCCGGGCGCAGACCGACGCGATCTTTGCCGCGGCTCAAGATCAGAAGGACACACCGATGTGGGAACGCGGCGGCGGGGCGTTCGGGGACCTGCTCGACGACGCTGAGCGATCCGCCTGGTCGAGGCTGCGCTGGACCTACCTCCTGATGTTTGTCCCGGCGTTCGA
>CAYGNN010000151.1:2653-7015 GCA_964351165.1 uncultured Phycisphaeraceae bacterium | reverse complement strand
TCGGAGCATCCCCTCGCGGAAGCCATCGTCGCCGGACTCGAAGACCGCACCGACCGAAGGTTCGACGCGACCGACTTCGACAGTGTGACCGGCAAAGGCATCGTCGCCACTGTTGACGGTGCGCGCGTTGCCGTCGGCTCGCCCGCACTCATGCAGAATGAGGGCGTCGATGTGAGCGGGTTGGCCAACCAGGCCGACGAACAACGCCGTAAAGGCGGCACCGCGATGTTCGCAGCAATCGACGGGCATCTCGCAGCCCTGCTCGCAGTCGCCGATCCCATCAAGGAGACCACCAAGAGAGCTATCGACGATCTCCACCGCAACGGCCTCACCGTCGTCATGCTGACCGGTGACAACAAGACAACCGCTGAGGCGATCGCCGTACAACTCGGCATCGATCGGGTTGAAGCCGAAGTCCTCCCCGAGAAGAAAGCGGAGGTCATTCGCACACTCCAACAAGAGGGTCATCAGGTCGCGATGGCAGGTGACGGTGTCAACGATGCCCCGGCGCTCGCCCAGGCCGACATCGGCATCGCAATGGGGACCGGCGCGGGCGTCGCAATCGAGAGCGCCGCAATCACCCTCGTCGGGGGGGATCTCAACGGTATCATCCGCGCCCTCGAGTTGAGCCGTGCAACCATGCGGAACATCCGCCAAAACCTCTTCTTCGCGTTCGCCTACAACACCGCTGGCGTCCCGATCGCAGCGGGCGTCCTGTACCCATTCTTCGGCGTCCTGCTGAACCCGATGATCGCCGCGGCGGCGATGAGTTTCAGTTCGGTTTCAGTAATCGGCAACGCGCTCCGACTTCGGCTTCGGCACACGACAAAGTAGGTGAACCAATGAAACCGCGAAAAACAACCTATGTCATCCACCGCTGGATCGGCCTGATCACTTGCCTTCAGCTTCTTGCCTGGAGTACCGGAGGATTCCTTTTCAGCGTCCTCCCGATCGATAACGTACGCGGTGAACGCGACATCAAATCGGCACGATTCAAGCCGATAGATGCCGCCGCTGTTGAGACTCTTCCGGAAGCGGTCCGGCGCCACGCGACGTTGCTCCACTCTCAGAACTCGAATCTAGCGACGATCTCGCTTCAAGATCGAGGTCTCGGACTCGCATGGGTACTTCGGAACATAGACGGCGAATTCATCGCACGACTGGACGCCGTCACGGGGAATCCACTCCCTAAACTCACAGTGGAAGAGGCACGGTCCATTGCTATGCGTGACTTTGCCTACACAGCGATGGTAAAGAACGTTGAGTTGATCGATGACGATCCACCAACGGAGTATCGTAATGGTGTCCTTCCCGCGTTTGTCGTTACGCTGGACCATCCGAAGCGACCGCACATCTACATTGATGCGCACACGGGCGAGGTCACCGCTCGACGTAATCGCTCTTGGCGCATCTTCGATTTCTTTTGGATGCTGCACACCATGGACTACGCCGGGCGAGACAATTTCAATCACTTGCTGCTCACGATGTTTAGCGTGCTCGCGATCGCCACATCAGGGTCGGGGCTGGCCCTTTGGGGCTGGCGGGCGCTGCCCCGAGTCCGGCCCATGCGGTCACGCGTGCCGATGTGATGCAGATCGCCATCTTGATCTGCCCCACTATATTGAACAACTCCCTGGCTGGTAGTCTGGCAATGGTTCACGGAGGACGAGCATTCGAGAAGTGAGCCAATCATGGATAAATCAAGAGGCTGTTATTCGATGATCAGATTCATTGATTATCGTTTAATTAGACTCGGTGAATCATGAAACGGCATGCCCTCTCCGTGATTGCAAAGCACTAAGGCTTCGATGTTCAGGGAGTAAATCGCACGTTCCAATCCACACCTAAGAGGAAAGGTTGGCCAGGGAAATGTCAAATTGCCTCGGCGTGACTCGTATTGTCGTACTCATCGATATGGCACCATCCCCGTTCGAGCAACACAGGAACGCAAGGGTCGATAACCCGGTATATCACTTGAAGTCCATCGCGGCGGCTACCTACCACACCCATCTCGGCGAGACGCTGGAGTTGGTTTGAGACGGCCTGAGCAGACATATCAACATCACGTGCCAGGTCGCTGACAGCGAGTTCCTCCGCTCGGATCAATGCGTGCAATAGCCGTAGCCGTGTCGGATGTGCAAGACTCTTGAATAGCCCCCCCAGGCGGTCGGACTCCGGGGAACTGATCAGCGGCCGATCGGGCAGCGGTGGCTTCGGTTTGCAGGTATCCATGGATCTCCACCCCAGATTAACCAAGAAAAACTGGACTTCCCTTGACAATTACACGATATAGTGTAATAGTCAATCGTAACCAGTCTAATTTTTCACGTTCTCATCGATGCGAATGCACCCAGTCATCTCGGTCTTTCTCGCTGCTTGGTTCATACTTAGCGGCACGGTGATCCCGCGCTTCTCTTGCTTGTGTGCCGATGGCACGGCCAGCGTTGAGATCGGCCAACAGTTTTGCTGCGATGTGGAGGACTCATGCAGCGATTCGTGCGATAGCAACTCGGCGGGGACCGTCAAAGAGCCTCGTGAGTTCAGCATTAGTGCATGGTCATGTCCTGGGGGCTGCCATTCCACGCTCATCGAGGAGGAGGTAATCGGGACATCCGAGCGTGCGTTCGAAGGCGATCTAGGTGAGCCTCCATCGATGCAAGCCCATTGGTTCGATTGCAAATCATCAGCAAATGTGATCGCTCGTCGAGTGGCCTGTGTTGCTCAACCACCGGATCTATGCCGGACGTCGATACACCAATTGCGATCTGTGATTCTGCTCGTCTAGACGAGAGCTGGGATTGCGCATCACTGATGAGTGATGCTCATTCACCCCCAAGTACGGCATGTGCCGTGTAGCTCAACGTCAACACGAGTGGAACCCATGCAATCATTTCCATCAACCTGTCTTAGGCTCTGCGCTGTTCTCGGTGCGCTCGCTGCCACTACTGGGTGTGCACCGTCTCCATTTACATTTGATGCGCCAGAGTCACGACCGCTCCTTCGTGAGCTTCCAAAGTACCGCGCCCCTGCTGACCCTTCCTATGAGAATCCGATAGCCGAGCTGGAGGCTTTAACGGATGACCTGACATTGAGGAGTGCCCTTTCCGCGGCTCTTCTCCGAAACCCGAGACTCCAGGCCGCGGCATGGCAACCGCGTCTTGCTGAGGCGCAAAGACTCCAAGCTGGCTTATCGCCCAACCCTGAAGTTGGAATAGAATTCGAAAACTTCGCAGGGTCAGGTGATCTCAGCGGGACCGACGCGCTTGAGACCACGCTCGTCCTCAGCCAGCTGATTGAACTCGGGAGTAAGAGAAAGCTGCGTGTCCAGGTTGCGGAGGGCGCGTGGAGTGTGTCTGCCCTCGACTATGAGGCCGTACGGCTTGAGGTGCTCACTGAAACAGCCGGCAGGTATGTGCGCGTACTTGAACTCCAGCAGCGAGTCGAGTATGCCGAACGCGCAAGATCGCTTGCTGAGGAGAGTCGCCGCGTCATCGAACGCCGTGTTGAAGCTGGGGACGTCTCTCCGATTGACGAGATCAAGGCGAGGCTTGAAAGTGAATCGGCTCGCATAACCACCGATCGCCTAAAGAGAGATCTGACTGCCGCACGTCGAGAGCTGAGCGCGATGTGGGATGAATCAGAACCCATGTTTGTGCTAGCTCTTGGCTCGCTGGATGAGATAATGGATGTTCCGTCCATCCAGACCCTCACCGATCGAGTTGAATCTCACCCAGAAGTTCAGAGATGGGTCGCCGAAGGTGACAGACGAGAATCGACGATCGAACTGGAAAGAGCACGGGCGACATCGGATGTCACCGTCGGGTTGGGCGTACGGTACATCAATGAAGTCGACGAAGGGGCGCTGGTAGGTGGCATATCTATGCCCCTCATTCTGTTCGATCGAAACCAGGGCGGCATCCTGGCTGCTCGTATGGGCGTCGCCCAGGCGATCGATGAAGGCCGCGCATCGTACCGGAATCTAGCAACACGACTCGTACGCGAACATGCGAGTTTGACGGCTGCGTTTCACGAAGCTCAAGCCATCGAATCCGTTTTGCTCCCGGCAGCTCGGGATGCATTCACAGCGACACGCCGCGCGTACGACGAGGGCAAGCTGCCATACCTAGACGTTCTTGACGCCCAGCGCACTTTATTTGAGACCGAATCCCAGCGCCTTGAAGTGCTCGCTGAATATCACAGTGCGCTGGTGCAGGTTGAGAGTCTGATTTCAGAGCCACTAAACACATCGCCTGGTCTATCCGGGCAACATGGAGATACGCCATGACAACGACACGCATGGTTGCAGCCATCATCTGCATGGCCTGCGCATCGTTCACCGTCCAGGGGATCACGGACAGGCCG
>CAYGNN010000151.1:1178-2643 GCA_964351165.1 uncultured Phycisphaeraceae bacterium | reverse complement strand
GCACACAATCAGCATCAACTGGCAATAGCACACCACAAGAGGTCATGCAAGTTGGTCACTCTCACGATGCGGGCGAGAGTTGTTTCATCTGCGACGCATCTAGGCGCGACGCTGGGCGCCTTTGGTGCTCTGAGCACGCGCGGTACGAGGACCGGTGCTGGATCTGCCAACCTCAATTGGAAGATGCATCTCGTGCTTACTGCGAGGAGCACTACCTATACGAGGATGAATGCCACCTCTGCGACCCCGCCCGCGAAGCTGGTAGAAAAAAGGCAGGCGGGGCTATTGGCGGCGTGCACGGTCATGGCGTCGACGAGACTTGCTTTATTTGTGACGTAAAGAAGCGAGATGCCGGACGCCTGTGGTGCGCAGAGCACAGTCGCTACGAGGATCGGTGCTGGATCTGCCAACCGCAGTTGGAAGACGCAACGAGGGCATACTGCAATGAGCATCACCTCTATGAGGATGAGTGTCACTTGTGCAATGTTTCACTCGGGGGCGATGCTTCGACATCGCCGAGTTCCGAGAGTGCGCCCGCATTGTTTTGCAACGAGCACGGAGTTCCGGAGATCGAATGCGGCATCTGTCAGCCGCAACTTGCGGCGTTACTTGACGTCGGCGATTCGTTGCTGGTCCGAATGCCATCCGCGCGGTCTGCGGAGCTTGCCGGGCTGGAGCTTGAACGTCCCGCTTGGGGCGATGCCACAGCTTCGCTAGAGTTTCTGGGCGAAGTTCGCTACAACGGAAATAAGCTTGCCAAGTTGACACCACTGGCGCCCGGCGTCATTACAGAAATCCGTGTCGATGTTGGCGACAGCGTAACAGCGGGCCAGATCCTCGCAGTGATCAACTCTGTGGGCGTGGCCCAGGCGAAATCGGCTTATCTGTCCAAGATCGCAGAGCTTGCAGCGAAAACAACAACATTCGAGCGAGAGCAGAAACTCGTCGACGAGAACATTGCCGCACGCCGTGATTTCCAGGAGGCCGAATCCGCGCTCAAGCTTGCCGAGCTCGAAGTGCGGCGGACACATCAACAACTGCTCAACCTTGGCTTTACGAATAGCGAGGTTTCTGACATTGCCGCGGAGCAATCCTCATCGTCGGATCTGTATGTCAGAGCACCGTTCGACGGCACCGTCGTTGAACGGACGGCTGTGTTGGGTGAGGCCACCGATTCGCAAGGATCCCTCTTTGAGATCGCCGATCTGACGACGAGGTGGATCGAGTTGGCAGTCCCGGAGGAGCAGGCGTTCCAGATTGAACGCGGCGGCGAGATCCTCGCGCGGGTTCGAGCCCTTCCTCAGCTGCAAATCTCAGGACAGATCACGTGGATCAGCCCGCGGATTGACGAACGCACTCGCATGGTCCGGGTCCGCGCCACAGTTCAAAACACTCGTGGCGTGCTTCGGCACGGGATGTTTACTGAGGTCGTCGCGGTGCTTGGGAGTGTCGGTAATGCACTGCT
>CAYGNN010000151.1:0-1168 GCA_964351165.1 uncultured Phycisphaeraceae bacterium | reverse complement strand
GTGCACGAAATCGACGGGGCGCCGTACGTCTTTGTCCGACAGGAACCAGACCTGTTTGCCGTGCGCCGTGTTGATCTCGGACCGCTCGTAACCACGGGCACAATCGCCATCTTGTCCGGCCTGGCTGAGTCCGACGCGGTTGTGACTAGCGGCAGCTTCACAATGAAGACCGAGTTTCTCAAATCCCGCCTCGGTGCGGGGTGTGTCGACGACTGATCCGGAGCCCCCATGCTGACCCGCCTTATCGAGATTTCGCTCAAGAACAGGGTGCTCGTCATCCTCTTATTCGCGATAGCGTGCGCCGCCGGTGTATATCGGATGACGCAGATACCAATCGACGCGTTCCCCGACACGACGCCGATCCAGGTGCAGATCAATACGGTGGCCCCAGCGTTGAGCCCCGAAGAGATCGAGCAGCAGATCACGCTCCCCGTCGAGCTATCCATAGGGGGGCTTCCGGGGCTCCAAAATGTGAGGTCCGTATCGAAGTTCGGCTTCTCCCAAGTCGTGGCCACATTCGACGACGACATTCGGATCATTGACGCGAGGCAGTACATCACGGAACGGCTCTCAGCGGTTGAGCTACCAGACGGTGTCGGGCGGCCAGAGCTCGGGCCGATCGCGACCGGCCTCGGCGAGATATTCCACTATGTCATTCGCTCTGCGAATGGCGAGCACTCGATTGAGGAACTCCGCACCATCCACGATTGGGTGATCAAGCCAGAGCTTCGGAAGGTCCCAGGCGTGGCCGAGGTCAACTCGTGGGGCGGTTTGGAGCGGCAGTATCACGTTATCGTCAGGCCGGAGGCGTTGATCAAATTCAGCTTCACGCTCGAAGACGTGTTCGAAGCGCTTCGACGGAACAACGCCAACGTGGGTGGCGGGCAGATCGTCACTTCGGGCGAGGCCCGGGTGGTGCGCGGCCTGGCGCGCGTGGCGACGATTGAGGAGATCGAGAACATCGTTGTCGCATCCAGTGACGGCACGCCTGTGCGCATCCGAGATGTTGCTGATGTCGAGATCGGCAGCGAGATCCGTCGGGGAGCAGTCTCTGCGTTCGGTGAGGGTGAAGTTGTGCTCGGCTTGGCGTTCATGCTGATGGGCGAGAACAGCCGCGTGGTGACAGAGCAACTGCGTGACCGACTCGAGTCCCTAGCCCCATCGCTGC
>CAYGNN010000150.1:0-7033 GCA_964351165.1 uncultured Phycisphaeraceae bacterium | reverse complement strand
GTTGAGATCCCAGACCCAGACGACGACCTCGAAGGACCACCGAGATGAGCATCGACTCCAGCCTGAAGGCCTCCAACTCCCTCTCCGGGCACCGCAACGTGCTGACCCGCGCCGAGCGCGTCGAGAAGCTCAAGACCACCAAGGACACCGACTTCTCCAAGAAGCCAGTCATCGGTCTCCCCAAGGTCGGCAACCGCGCCGGCAAGCGCTGATCCACGCCTTCCCCGCTCGGCTCAACACACATCCACATCTATGATGGCCACGTGACGACCAATCCCGGTCGGCGCGTCAGGAGTTGCTGCACCGATGGATTTCTCTGACTTCTTCAGCGATCGCGCGCGCGCGATCGACACCTCCGGCATCCGGCGCATCTTCCAGCTCGGCGCCAGCATGACCGACCCGGTCAACCTCTCCATCGGCCAGCCAGACTTCAAAGTCCCCGACGCCATCAAGCGCGCCACCATCGACGCGATCAACAACGACCGCAACGGCTACACCCTCACCCAGGGCATCGACGAACTCCAGGCCGCGATCGCGACACACCTCAAGGCCGACCTCGGCTGGGACATCCCAGGAGGCGACGCCTCCACCCTCGTCACAGGCGGCACCAGCGGCGCGCTCCTGCTCGCCTCCCTTGCCACGCTCGGACCAGGCGATGAGGCGATCATCCCAGACCCCTACTTCGTGCTCTACCCCTCGCTCCCTGCAATGTGCGGCGCCAAGGCAGTCCTCTGCGACACCTACCCCGACTTCCGCATGACCGCCGAGCGCGTCGAGCCCCTCATCACCGACAAAACCAAGTACGTCCTCGTCTGCTCCCCCAGCAACCCCTGCGGCGTCGTCAACAGCCGACAGGAATGCCAGGACCTGCTCGACCTCTGCCGCAGCAGGAACATCCTGCTCATCAGCGACGAGATCTACGACGAGTTCACGTTCCCGGAATTCCAGGACACCGAGGCAGGCCGGAAGCAATCCCCCAGCGCCGCAAGATTCCCAGGCGCCAACGAGGACGTCCTCGTCGTCCGCGGCTTCGGCAAAACGTACGGCTGCACCGGCTGGCGCATGGGTTACGTCGCAGGCCCGACCGCGCTCGTCGAGCAGATCGCCAAGCTGCAACAGTTCTCGTTCGTCTGCGCCCCATCGATCGCGCAGTGGGGCTGCGTCGCAGCATTCGACGTCGATCAGACCGACACAGTGCTTCAATACGAGAAGCGCCGCGACATGGTCCTCAATGCGCTCCGTCAGCACACCAACGTCGCCACCCCAGGCGGCGCGTTCTACGTCTACCCGGAGGTCCCCGAGTCGCTCGGCATCACCGCGCAGCAGTTCGTCGAGCGAGGCATCGAGAAGAACATCCTGACCATCCCAGGCAACGTCTTCTCGCAGCGCGACACCCACTTCCGCATCAGTTACGCGACGGAAGAAACAGCGCTCGCCAGGGGCGTCGAGATCCTCTGCGACCTGCTCCAGGGCAAGTGATGGTGTGACAGCCGCTGGCTCAGCCGGCCTTCTTGAAGAACCCGAAGAGGCTGAACCCGGTCCTGGGCGTGCGGAGCCCCAGCGCGAACTGCCGCTCCTCGACCAGCTCCTTCGCTTCCTTGAGACCGATGCCGTACGCCTCCCTGGCGATCTTGATCGCGTCGATCTTCCGCCTGGCGTGGATCGCAGCATCCATCTCCGCGACCGCCGGGTCATGGTCATCAACAGCGTGGTGCATCTGCTTGGCCGCCTGGATATGAGCCGAGGCGACCTCGTGGTCGTGGCCGGTCCGCTCCTTGTGCAGTTCGAGCGCCTCTTCCTCCTGACCCGCCGAGAGCAGGTCCAGCACATCGTTGTCCACGTTCATCGGAATCCTCCAGATGACCCTCGGATCCCCCCGAGGCCCGGGCCGGGAATGGTCAACCGGCGGCGCCCGCCGGCATTGCGAACCGAGGATCGACGCCCTACCGTCGAGGGTTCAGTTCAACCACGAATCCTCCCAGTTGAAAGGGTGTATCGCATGGCCATTCGGATTGGCGTCAATGGTTTCGGTCGTATCGGTCGGCTCGTGTACCGCGCCTGCGCCGGGACCGATATCGAGGTGGTCGCCATCAACGACCTCGTCCCGGCAGACTCGCTCGGCTACCTCCTCAAGTACGACACCGTCCACGGCCGTTTCGGACGCGATGTCCAGACGACCGAGAACACCATCACCTGCGAGGGCAAGGTCACCAGGACCTTCGCAGAGCGCGACCCGGCCAACATCCCCTGGGGCGACGCAGGCGTCGACTACGTCATCGAGTCCACCGGCCTCTTCACCGCAGGCCCCGACGCGAGCAAGCACCTCGCAGGAGGCGCCAAGCGCGTGCTGATCTCCGCGCCCACCAAGACCCCCGACGAGGTCCCGACCTTCGCCTACAAGGTCAACCACGAGCTCTACAACCCCGACACCGACAAGGTCATCTCCAACGCGAGCTGCACCACCAACTGCCTCGCGCCCATCGCCAAGGTCATCGTCGACGAGTTCGGTCTCGACGAGGGCCTCATGACGACCATCCACGCTGTCACCGCGACGCAGCCCACCCAGGACGGTCCTTCCAAGAAGGACTGGCGAGGGGGCCGCAACGCCTACATGAACATGATCCCCGCCAGCACCGGCGCTGCGAAAGCGGTCGGCCTGTGCATCCCCTCGACCAAGGGCAAGCTCACCGGCATGTCGATGCGCGTCCCCACCGCGGACGTCTCCTGCGTCGATCTCACCTTCCGCCCCAGCAAGGCGACGAGCCTCAGCGAGATCAACGCCGCGATGAAGACCGCCGCCAACGGCGCGATGCAGGGCGTCCTCGACTACACCGAGGAAGCGGTCGTCAGCAGCGACTTCATCGGCGATCCCCACAGCAGCATCTACGACGCCACCGCAGGCATCGAGCTCAACGACCGCTTCTTCAAGATCATCAGCTGGTACGACAACGAGGCCGGCTACGCCAACCGCTGCGTGGACATGATCCGCATGATGGCAAGCAAGGACGGCATCAAGTAACCCGATTCTGTAGCTGAAGAGGACAACGACATGACCAACGCGCCGACACCCGCCGGGAAGAAACAGTTCTCCGGGACCGCGGTCCTCGTGGTCGTTGGGTTGATCTCCGCGATCATGTGCGCCCTCGTCATCGTCTTCTCCCAGCGCGACGTCAACCGCGCCATGGACGAGCGTTCCGAAGAGCCGGTGACCTACGAATCCGCCACGCAGCCAGAGGCAGCAGCGAACCCCATCGAGGACTACGAGCTCGGCTGGTGGCGCTGCGAGCTGCCCCTGCCCGGCCACGACCAGCTCGACATGATCTGGCCGAGCGTCACATTCGCGCTCTGGCTCCCGGAGGACAACGACGAACGCTCCGCCTACATCCGCAACGGCGACGAGTTCATCCCGGTGGACGCCCAATGGGATGGCCAGACCCTGGAGATCTGGTTCCCCTGGTACGACTCGAAGATCGAAGCCTCCGCCAGGGGGCTCGAGCCAGGCAACCTCCAGGGCATCTGGTGGAAGCAGCGGCCCGACAACATCGCCACGATGTCATTCAACGCGACGCGCGTCGATCACTTCGACGAGTGCTACCCCTCGCTGGGCGCCGAGTTCCCAGGGATGATCGCCGCCGACCTCGAATGGTCCGAGCCGATCGCCTACCGGATGGACTTCGCCGAGTCGGGCCTCGCCAAGGGTGTCTTCCGCGAAGCCAAGGTCGGCCCCCTCATGGGCGATGGCTCACCGATGCCAGGCGACGAGGGCCTCTACCGCTGGAAGGGAACCATCCTGACACCAACCGGCGACTACCGCTTTCTCTACGGTTCCTACGAGGTCCTGGAGGGCGTCAAGAGCGGTTACCTCTGCGTCTTCGACGGCGCTCACGCCTTCACCTTCTCGATCCTCGAGGCCCTGACCGAAGACGCGAGCCTCGCCCGCGAGATCCAGTTCGGCGTGACAACCGGCACGTTCAACTCCGGGAACACCTGGAACGAAACGTTCACCGCGACCCGCCTCGCGCCAGGCGAGGACTTCCGCTTCAACGACCCCTTCTCCGCGGTCGGCCTCGTCCCCGGCGAGACGAGGCTCAACCTCCCGCAACTCGACGACCCGAAGTACGCCGGCAAACCTGTCATCGTGAAGGTCATGGGCACCTGGTGCCCCAACTGCCACGACGCGACGCGCCTGCTCATCGAGCACTACGACAAGTACCACGACCAGGGGCTCGAGATCCTTGGCCTCGCCTACGAGCACACCACCGACGAGGTCCGCTCCAAACGGCAGATCGACCGCTTCAAAGAGCGCCTGGGCGCTACCTGGGAGATCATCCCGGCCGGCCTCAGCGACAAACGCCAGACCGCCTCAACGCTCCCGGCGCTCACCGACATCAAGTCCTACCCCACCACGATCTTCCTCAACCGCGACCACACCGTCGAGGCGATCCACTCCGGCTTCAGCGGCCCGGCGACCGGCGCCGCGCACGAAAAAACGCGTGAAGAATTCACGCGCTTGATCGAAAAAATCCTGGGTTCGTAAGGCGCCGAATTACGCCGTGAAGCTGCTGCCGCAACCGCACGAGCTCGTCGCGTTGGGGTTGTTGAACACAAAGCCCCTGCCCATCACCTCGTCCTTGAAATCGACTTCCGTGCCGTTGAGGTACAGCAGGCTCTTCGGGTCGCAGATCACCCCGACGCCGTGCTGGTCGAAGCACTCGTCGGTGTCCTTCTGCGTCTCGGTGAGGTCGAGCAGGTAGGAGAAGCCGGAGCAGCCCCCGCCCTTGACGCCCACGCGCAGGCGGACCTTCTCCGCGTCGAGCTCCTGCTGCTCGATAATGGTCTTGATCTCCCGCGCCGCTGTTTCAGTCAGTGTCACCATCGTCGTTGTCCTTGGTGCCGTGGTATGAACCGGAGGTTCATGCCACGCGTTGGTCGTCCGTTCCCAATGCGATCAGTGCGAGTGCGCCGCAGACTCAACCGCGATGCCGTTCTTCGTCTTGTAATCCCGGATCGCCGCCTTGATCGAATCCTCGGCGAGCACCGAGCAGTGGATCTTGACAGGCGGCAGCGCGAGCTCCTCGACGAGCTGCGTGTTGCGCAGCTGCTCCGCCTCGTCGATCGTCTGGTTCTTGATCCACTCCGTCGCGAGGCTGCTCGACGCGATCGCCGAGCCGCAGCCGAAGCACTTGAACTTCGCGTCCTCGATGACGTGCGTCTCAGGGTTGACCTTGATCTGGAGCTGCATCACGTCGCCGCACTCCGGCGCGCCGACGACGCCGACGCCGACGTTCTTGTCCTGCTTCACCTCAGCGGTCGTGCCGAAGTTGCCGACGTTGCGCGGGTTGTCGTAATGGTCGATGACTTTTTCGCTGTATGCCATGGTCTGTTCCTCCGGCCGTTCATCCAGGCCAGTCAGTGATCCTGTGTTAGTGCGTCGCCCACTCGATGGAGTTGATGTCGATGCCCTCGTTGTGCATGTCGAAGAGGGGGCTGAGGTCGCGGAGCTTCCGCACCGCCTCCTGGATCGCGCCGATCGCGAAGTCGACCTCCTCATCCGTGTTGAAGCGGCCGAGCGTCAGCCGCAGCGACGAGTGCGCCAGGTCATCCCCGACGCCCAGCGCCTTGAGCACGTAGCTGGGCTCCAGGCTCGCGCTCGTGCACGCCGAGCCGGACGAGCAGGCGATGTCCTTCACCGCCATCATCAGGCCCTCGCCCTCGACGAAGCCGAACGAGATGTTCGTCACGTGCGGCAGCCGCTTCTCGCGGTGCCCGTTGATCTGCGTCACGTCGATCGAGTCCGCCAGCGTGTTCTCGAGGCGCTCGCGCATCTTCAGCAGACGCTCGCGCTCCGAGTCCATCTCCTTGGCGCACAGCTCGCAGGCCATGCCGAGCCCGACGATGCCGGGGACGTTCAGCGTGCCAGAGCGGTAGCCGCGCTCCTGACCGCCGCCCTCGATCTGGGCGACCAGCCGGATCCGCGGACGCCTGCGACGCACGAACAGGGCGCCGACACCCTTGGGGCCGTACATCTTGTGACCGCTGAGCGACAGCAGGTCGATGTTGTCGTCGTTGACGTTCGTCGGCATTTTCCCGACCCACTGCGTGGCGTCGGTGTGCATGACAGCGCCCGCCTCGCGGACGATCTTGCCGATCTGGGGGATCTCGTTGATCGTTCCGATCTCGTTGTTCGCCCACATGATGGTGCAGAGGATCGTGTCCTCGCGCATCGCGTTCTTCACCATCTCCGCAGTGATCAGCCCGTCCTCGCCAGGCGTCAGCCACGTCACGTCGAAGCCGCGCTTCTCCAGACGCTTCACCGGGTCGATGACCGCCTTGTGCTCGTGGATCGCGGTGATGATGTGACCGCGCCCTGTCTCGCCCTCAGGCTTCTTCGCGTACATCTCCGCGGCGCCCTTGATCGCGAGGTTGTTCGCCTCGGTGGCGCCGCTGGTGAAGACGATCTCCTTGGGGCTCGCGCCGATCAGGTCCGCGATCTGGCCGCGGGCGATATCGACCGCCTCCTCGGATTCCCATCCGAAGCGGTGGTTCCGGCTGCCGGGGTTGCCGAATTTCTCGGTGAAGTAGGGCAGCATCGCCTCGACGACGCGCGGATCGCACCGAGTCGTAGCAGCGTTGTCGAAGTAAATCGGGAGGTTCGTGGGCATCGTCGCGTGTCCTCAGCGGCCGCTGGGTCGCAGCGGCCGATAAAGGGGATAAATTTGTCGTTTTTACTTAGAATCGTTCTAATTCAGACCCTCAATCATACGCTCAGACGCCTCCCAAGGTCACGACGTGACCGGGAAATAGGGGGGATATTTCAGATTTGAGTCAGGCCAGGGAGCCCTGAAACAGGGCTCGACGCTTCCGGCAGCCCTCAGCTCTTGGGCGGGGAGTTGTCCATCGCCTTGAGCTCGTCCCGCAGGATCGCGGCCAGCTCATAGTTCTCGTCCATCACCGCCTTGCGGAGCCGGTCGGACAGCTCTGCCATGGGGCCCTTGGGCAGCTTGGGCGTCAGCGATTCGTTCATCCCGCGGAG
>CAYGNN010000149.1:0-7038 GCA_964351165.1 uncultured Phycisphaeraceae bacterium | reverse complement strand
CCCGCCCTCACGCCCGCCGTCCGGCCCCCACCTCGAACCGGTACGGGTCCCCCTTCACGCCGCTGCCGGTCATCTGCCAGACGCCGCGGTCGGCGCCGGCTCGGAGGATGCTGCGGAACGACGTCCGGCCCGGCGTCACTTCGGTGGGCCACTCGGCGAGGATCTCGTCGCACGTCGGTCGGTCGAGCTGCGCGAGCAGGCCCAGGATGGTTGATTCCGTGTCCGCCTGCCTCGTCTGCGCGCGGGGGCCGAGCATCGTGTAGCCGCCCTCGCCCAGTTCGACGACGCGCTCCGGGTCCGTCGAATCGAAGCGGCCCATCGCGGTGAGCACGCGCCGGGTGTCGGCGGCGTCGGTGGGGGCGTTGCGGCGCAGCTCCAGGATGATGTCCACGAAGCCGGGGAGCGAGCCCGACCCGCGCGTCGCCTGCCCCTCCGTCCCGCCGCCCTTGCGCGGGTGGTGGACGAGCAGCAGCGCCGCGCCGGCGTCGGTGATGGCGCGCAGCGGCGCGAGCGCTTCGAGGACCTCGCTCGCGTCGTTCTCGTTGGCGACGGGCCACAGCGAGGGGAGCGTGTCGAAGACGACCAGCCCCGCGTCGAGCGACCGCGCCGTCTCGGCGAGCTGCGAAACCATCAGTTCCCACTGTTGTTTCGTCGGACGCGCGAAGCCGTCGCGGATGACCAGGTGCACGCTCGGCGGAAGCCGCAGCGACTCGCGCCGCCTCGCCCACACGCCCGGCGCTTCTTCCGAGCAGACGAGCACCGGCGCGTCGATGCGGTGATCGACGAGCCCGGCGCCGCGGTCGAGGTCGCGGAGCAGGTGCCCGAGCAGCGTAGTCTTGCCGGCCTTCCAGAGCCCGGTGAAGAGCGTGATGGACCCGCGGGCGAGGTACCCGGGCCAGATCCAGTCGGGCTCCTGCGCCGGGCCGATGTCCGCGATGGAGACGAGCCGCCAGCCCCGGCGGTCATCGGTTGTCGTTGCCGCATCGGTCGGTGCGTCGCACGGCGTCGCCCACGCCTCCAGCCCGGCGTGGGCGGTGTTGTCGTTGGTCACTCGTTGCCTCTCTCTTCCCCTGTAGCGCGTCCTGATTCGTGTTGCCGGATCCCGGCCTGCGCGAAGGCGCGGTTGACCTCGCGCTGCGCGTGCCTGGGGTCGTCGCCGCGTTCGATGGCGCCCGCCGCCCAGCGGAGCGTCTCGGGGAGCATCCGCGTCTCGTGCGCTCGGGCGAGGGCGTCGATGGCGCCGATCGCGTGGGGCTCGGATTCCCAGCGGAACCCGTGCGCGAAGCGTCGCATCGAGAACCGCTGCGCGCGCAGGATCCTGGCGGAAGCGGGGGTGATGCGCCCGAGGATCGCGCTGCGGGCGACCTCGCGCATCACCGCCGACGTGAACGCGTCGGGCGGCAGGTGCAGCCCGATGGCCCGCTCTCTGGCGCTGGCGTGCTCGATGAGCGCCCACGCCGCGTACTGCTCGATGGCCGGCCAGTGGTCCAGGTCGATCGCTCCGCGGGGCGCCCCGGCACGGAGCGCTCCCATGAAGGCCGCCCGGTCATCCCGGCGCGCACAACGGCGACCGCCCATTCGTTTCGGTCAACCGGTGAGGGGGGGTGTGGGGCTGACCGAAACGAATGGGCGGGCCCGGTGATGGAACCGATCCCCTCCCGATGGGGTATCGTGTCGTGGCATGCCAGCACAGGACATGATCACCGCCAACCGCCTCACCCGCCGCTACGGCTCGTTTTATGCCGCGCGGGACGTCTCCTTCTCGATCCCTGCAGGGCAGGTGGCCGCCTTCGTGGGGCCCAACGGCGCCGGCAAATCGACCACCATGATGATGCTCACCGGCCTGCTCGCCCCCACCAGCGGCGTCGCGAAGATCGCGGGGCTCGACATGCAGACGCAGCGGATCGAAGCCGCGGCGAGGCTGGGGTTCCTCCCGGAGCGAGGGCCGCTCTACGACGACATGCACACCCGCGCTGCGCTGCGCTTCTTCGGCGCTGCCCGTGGGATGACCGCGGCGCAGATCAGCGAGCGCTCCGAGGCGGTCATCGCGCAGTGCAGGCTGGAAGAGGTCGTCGGCAAACCGGCTGGCAAACTCAGCAAGGGCTACCGCCAGCGGCTCGGCCTGGCGCAGGCGCTCCTGCACGACCCCGACGTGCTGATCCTCGACGAGCCGACCGCAGGGCTTGATCCGAACCAGATCGAGCAGGTCCGCGAGTTGCTGCGCGAGCTGGGCAAGGCGAAGACGATCCTGCTCTCGACGCACATCCTCAGCGAGGTCCGCGCCGTCGCGCAGCGGGTGGTCTTCATCAACCAGGGCGTGCTCGTCCACGATGGGCCGACCGACTCGCTCGGGACAGACCAGGAATCGATGGAGCGCCGCTTCCGCGAATTGACGCGCACCGACTCGGAGGCGCCGAACGCCGCATGAGCCAGCGCGCCGCCAACAACCAAACGCGAGCGGTGATCGGCGCGATCGCCCGGCGCGACCTGGGGTCGCAGTTCGCGAGCCCGACCGGGTACGTCTTCATCACGCTCTTCGTGTTCTGCAGCGCCTTCGCCGCCTTCTGGCTGCCCGGGTTCTTCGAGCGGAACATCAGCAGCCTCGATCAATTGAACGTCTGGTTCCCGCTGCTGCTGCTCATCCTCGCGCCGGCGATCGCGATGGGCGCCTGGGCGGAAGAGCGCCGCACCGGGACGCTCGCGCTCCTGCAGACGCTCCCGGCAGGCGCCGGCGCGATCGTCATCGGCAAGCAGCTCGCGGGCGTCACGATCTACACCGCGGCGCTGGCCATCGCGGCGCTGGGCGAGGTCGGCGTGCTGGTGTACCTCGGCTCCCCTGACCCCGGGCTGCTCGTCGTCAACATCATCGGGCACTGGCTCGCAGGCGTCGCGCTGGTGAGCGTCGCGCTCGCGGCAGCCTCGACCTCGCGCAACCAGACGATCGCCTTCGTCGTCGCAGCCGGCGCCTGCGCGCTCGTCGCCGGGCTGGGCTGGCTCCTCAGGGTCGTCCCGGTCGGGGCGCTCGAACCCCTGGCGGCGCTCGTTGACTTCCCCGACCGCCTGAGCTCCTTCGGCCGGGGCGTCATCGCGCCGTCGGACATCGCGTACTTCCTCGCCATCGCGCTGCTGGCGGTGGGCGCCAACGTCTTCGTCCTCGACCGCCAGCGCCGCTGGGGCGCGCCAGGCTCGACCGAGCATGCGGCGCTCTTCACGCTCCGCGCTGCCTCTGCGCTCGTCATCGCAGGCGCGGTGGTCATCCTGCTGGGCCGCCAGAGCTGGCGCCTGGACCTGACCGCAGAGAAGCTCTGGAGCCTCTCCGACGAGACGCGCCTGCTGATCGAAGAGATCCCGCGCGATGAGCCGGTCGTCATCACCGCGTTCATCTCCAGCGAAGCGCCGGGCCGCTACGCGCAGACGCGGCGCACGCTGACCGGCCTGCTCGAATCGATGCGCGCCGAAAGCGGCGGCAAGGTCCGCCTGCGCATCGTCCCGACCGAGCCGTACACCGAGGAATCCCGCGAGGCGAAGCAGGCGTACGGGATGATCCCAGCCAGCGTCAGCCCAGGACCAGGCGAGCCGGCCGCGGCCCAGCGCGAGGTCTACCTGGGCGTCGCGGTCACCAGCGGCGCGAGGCGCTCGGTCATCCCGCTGCTGACGCCAGGCCTGCCGGTGGAATACGAGCTCGCCCGCGCCGTCCGCGACGTGTCGTACGCCGACCGGCTGCGCATCGGGATCCTCGACACGGAGGCCAACATCTTCGGCGCCTTCGATTACTCGACGCTCCAGCCAGGGCGCGACTGGCCCCTCGTCGGCGAGCTGCGCAAGCAGTACCACGTCGAACGAACGAGCGCCGAGGCGCCGATCCCGGACACGCTCGACGCCCTCGTCGTCGCGCAGCCGAGCACGCTGACGCAGGCGCAGCTCCAACACCTGATCGACTACATCCGCAACGGCGGCCCGACGCTGATCTTCGAAGACCCGCTCCCGCAGGTGAACCAGGGCATCGCGACGATGGCGCCCAGGGGCGCCGGGCGCAACCCCTTCGTCGATGCGCCGCAGGCGGAGCAGGCGCCCAAGGCGGACATGAAGCCGCTGTGGGATGTGCTCGGCGCGATCGTTCCCAGGGACCGCATCGTCTGGGATGGCTACCAGCCGCACCCGCAGTTCGCGTCGCTCCCGCCGGAGTTCGTCTTCGTGGGGCCAGGCAGCGGGACCGAGGGCGCGATCAACCCCGACGACTGGACCACCGCAGGCCTGCAGGAGGTCGTGCTGCTGGCGCCCGGTGAGTTGCGCGAGAACCCGACGATCACGCTGGGCGAGCCGCCGACGATCGTCCCGCTGCTCATGGCCAGCCCTGTTGGGGGGCACACGCTCTACGCGGAGTCGGTGGGCGTCAACGCGTTCGGCCCCCAGTGGCCACTCCAGGGGCGGCAGTTCTACCAGACCGGCGAGCCGGAAGTCCTTGCGGCGCGCCTCTTCGGACGACCCGCGGACACCGACCCAGGCGATGAGCTCATCGACGAGATCGTGGACCCTGAAGAAGCAGCGGCGAAGTCCGCCCAGCAGCGGCTCCGCGTGATCCTGATCGCGGACCTCGACATCATCGCGCCGGACTTCTTCGCGATCCGCGCCACCGGCGCCGGGGGTCTGCAGTTCGACAACGTGACCTTCGTCCTCAACAGCGTGGACATGCTCATCGGCGATGTCTCGCTGATCGAGCTGCGCAAACGCCGCAGGGCGCACCGGACGCTCTCGCGTCTCGACGAGCAGCGGCAGGCGCTGCTCCGCGAGAGCCGCTCGGCGATCGACACCGCCAGCGCCGAGGCGACCGAGGAGCTGAACGCGGCGCAGGAGCGGATCACCGAGCGGATCGAGTCGATCGAGGCCAGGACGGACCTCGACGAGACGGCGCAGCGCGTGATGATCGAGTCGGTCCAGCGCAACGAGCAGCGGAAGCTCGACGCCAGGCGCCAGCGGATCGAGGACGAGAAGAACACGAGGATCGCTGAGGCGCAGGCCGCGTCCGTCGGCGCGATCCGCGCGATCGAGTTCCGCATCCGCGTCGCGGCGGTGAGCCTCCCGCCGATCCCAGCCTTCGTGGTGGGCGCGGTGATCTTCTGGCGCCGGAGGCGGCGCGAGCGCGAGGGCGTCGTGCAGGAGCGTCTCCGATGAACCAACGCCAACGGACCATCGCGATGATCGTGCTCGCCGCGCTCGCGGCGCTGATCACCTGGATCACGCGCCCAGCGCCGACCGTCGATGCGCGGTACGCGGACATCGGCCAGCCCCTCGTCGAGGCGCTCACCGACCCGGGGCAGGTCGCGCAGGTCGAGGTCATCGCCTACGACACCGACCGCGCCAGGCACTCCGCGCTGCTGCTGCGCTTCACCGATGGCCGGTGGATCATCCCCTCCGCCTACGACTACCCGGCGGACGCGTCAGCGCGCATCGCGGAGACCGCTTCGATGCTCGTTGGCCTGAAACGCGAGGCGGTGGTGACCGAGCGCCGGATCGACCACGCCTCGCTTGGGCTGATCGACCCCACCGACGAGAGCGGCGATCCGGAGGGCCGGGGCGTGAAGCTGACCATCACCAGCGCCGAGGGCGACACGCTCGCGGACGTGATGATCGGCGACGCCTTCGAGGGCGTCGAACGCGAACGCTTCGTCCGTCTCGCAGGCAGCGACCGCGCGTACCGGACGACGTTCCACGCGCCACCAGGCGAAGCGCTCTCGACCAGCCTCGTGGACTGGATCAACCCAGACCTGCTGCGGCTCAGCACAGGAGACATCGCCAGCGTCCGCGTGGACACCGCAACAGTGGACGAGTCGCAGGGCGCCAGGCTCGAGGGCGAGCGGTACACGATCGCCAGGACAACGAGCGGGGGCGAAGGCGGCTGGGAATTATTTGCACAGGGGGAAACCAGCAGCGCCGCTGAGAATCCTGAGACGAGCAGCGCCGCAGAGGCGATCGCGGAGGCGATCGTGGGGCTCCGCCTCGTCGGTGTCGAGCCGATGCCAGGCAAGCTCAGCGCCCTGGTCACCGGCGCTGACAGCGACATCGCCTTCGACCAGTCCGACCTGCTCAACCTCCAGCGCGCCGGCTTCTTCATCTCCCCCAGAGGCGAGTTCATCGCCAACGCAGGGAACATGATCATCGAGACCACCGATGGCCTCGCGATCACCCTCTGGTTCGGCGAATTGACCGAATCCTTCCCCAGCGCCGGCTCGCTCTTTGGCCCTGAGACGCAGCCAACAGCAGAGCCAGGCACGGAGGCACGCTACGTCCTCGTCTCCGTCCGCCCGACCGACCCGACCAACCCTGAAGCATCTCAAGCGGCAGCCGACCGGGCGCGCCGGCTGGCCAGGTGGTGGTTCCTGATCGAGGAATCGGACGCCAGGTTGCTGCGTCCGCCCCTGCAGGAACTGGCCGGCTCCGCGAATCCAGGAGCAACCGACCAGCAACCATCCCCTTGACGCGCTGGTACAGTCCGGCAATGCGGAAGCACCCCTCCCTGCGCCCGGCCTTTACGCTGATCGAACTGCTCGTGGTGATCTCCATCATCGCGCTGCTCATCGGGATCCTGATCCCCACGCTTGGATCGGCGCGCGATTCCGCGAAATCGCTCCGGTGCGGGTCGAACCTCAACCAGATCGGCGTCGCGATCACGATGTACCTCCCCGACCACCGCGAGGCGCTCCCGCAGGTGCGCGTCGATCAGGCGACCAACGAACTCGTCGAAGCGCCCCACGGCGCCAACATCGGCTCCCTCTTCGGAGGGAAGAAGGGCCTGCTCCCGGTCTTCGGGATCGACACCGTCGGCGCCGACCGGCGCCCGCTCAACCGCTACCTCGGCGGCTTCGAGGAAGACGACGACGTCGAGTACTTCCAGGACCCCTCCGACACCGGCACGAGCGACCCCTTCCTGAGTTTCTTCCCGCACATCGACCCGAACAGCTCGATGTACGACCTCGTCGGGACCAGCTACAATCTCAACGACCACGCGCCGGACACCGACCCGATGAGCGAGCCCTACCC
>CAYGNN010000148.1:1390-7128 GCA_964351165.1 uncultured Phycisphaeraceae bacterium | reverse complement strand
GCGTGGGGGTCTTCGACCTTCGATCCGGCGCTGGTCGTCACTGTGTGGTGGAACCCTGGGCGGATCGCGGCGCTCGCCCAATCGCCTGCTGGTGTCATCGCGAGCATCGCGACCTGATGGTCGTGCACCAGGTCGAACCGGTCGATGATGCGCTGCAGCGTCTCGCGGATCGCCTCCAGAGGGGTCGCGCCGCGGCGCATCAACTCGACCACGAGGAATGAGCCGCAGACGCCGGTGATGAGCTCGCCGGTCCCTGTCGCGCAGGCAGCGCCTGCGGTCTGATCGACGTACAGCCCCTGACCGATGATCGGGGAATCCCCCACGCGGCCCGGCACCTTGAACGCCATGCCGCTCGTTGAGCAGGCGCCGCCCAGCTTGCCGTGCGAATCGAGAGCGAGGACACCGACCGTGTCGTGCGAGGCGTCCGGCCCATCACCTGCAAAGACGCCTCCCGGCGCGCCGACCTTGTCGTCCATTTCCTCGACGTTCATCGGGGGCAGCCAGCCGCGATACTTCTCGCGGTTGATGTTGGCCGGGTCGTGGCGCCAGGTCTGCCATTCACGCTGGGCGTCTGGGGTCAGCAGCGCGCGCTCGATGAATCCCTCACGCGTCGCGAAGTCGTCCGCCTCATCACCAGCGAGGGTGACGTGGATCGTCGTGTCCATCACGCGCCGCGCGATCGCGGCAGGGTTCGGGTGCCGCTGCACGTTGCAGACAGCGCCGCAGCGATCCGGGTTCTCCATCACGCAGGCGTCCAGAGAGACGCGGCCCTCGGCGTCCGGGAGCCCCCCCACGCCCACCGAGTGGATCGTCGGGTCGTCCTCGATCACTGTCACAGCGCCAATCGCGGCGTCGAGGGCGTCGCCCCCTGCCGCCAGCAGCGGCATCGCGGCGTCAGCGCCGACCGGCGCGAAGGACCAGGTGGAAAGGATCAACGGCTCTCGCTTCTGGGTGTTGCTCATACGCCTGCAAGCGTAGCGGATCGCCCCGGCGTTGGCTTGGCGATCGGGCGGCGGATCTCGACGATCAGCGTGTCGTCCTGGATCGGCCCGTGCCGGTGCGCGTCGACCGCTTCGAGGATCACGCCGCTCAGGTTCCGCTCGATATCCGGGTGATCGCTCGCCACGACCTTGCGGATCCCCCCAATGCAGAGCATCCGGCCGGTCGAATCGATGACCTCCGTCGCGCCGTCGGTGTACGCCACGAGCGCATCGCCCGGCTCGAACCGGATCGAACGCTGCCCCGGCGCGAAGACCTCATCGGTCACCACGCCCAG
This sequence comes from uncultured Phycisphaeraceae bacterium, assembly GCA_964351165.1. Lineage (GTDB taxonomy): Bacteria > Planctomycetota > Phycisphaerae > Phycisphaerales > UBA1924 > JACKHE01. The sequence goes on along the minus strand of CAYGNN010000148.1, from coordinate 5,852 downwards.
CACGAACGTCGTCGAATCGAGCTGGTCGATCGTCCCGTCGATCGCCCGGAGGAAGGCCGGGGGGTGACCGCCGTTGGCGTACTCGAGCGTCCCATCCGCAGGGTTGATGCGCAGGCACATCCCGGTCGCGAAGACGCTGTGCTCGGCCATCGTCAGCGCGACATACCGGTTGATCGCGTCGAGCGCATCGCCGGGGCACAGGTCAGGGTCTTCCGCGAAGAGACGCTGCAGCTCGCCGTGCAGCCGGTTGACAGTCAGCGCCGCAGGAATCCCATGGCCGGTGACATCGATGATGACGACGCTGAGCGGCGCATCGTCGCCATCGCCGTGACGGTGGGTGTACAGAAAATCACCGCCGATCTGCCGCATCGGCTCGTAGAGGTACTCGAAGTGCACGTGGCCATCGCGGATCGGCCTGGGGAAGAGCGCCTCGTGGATGCGCTGCGCGTCGGTGAGCTCGCGCTTCATCTGGGTGTATCGCCCGCGCAGCGCGCTGTAATGGAACCGCGCGTGGAACCTGCTCTGCCGCCACCACGCGATGCCCATCCCAGGGAAGATGATCAGGTTCGCGAAGGTCAGCGCCAGGATCTTGACCAGCAGATCATCGCCGGAGAAGAGGATGATCCCGACATGCACCACGAGCACCGGGACGATGGGCAGCGCCGATTCCTTCGGCGTCCAGGGGATGAAGAGCGACGCGAAGACGTGCAGCAGCATCACCTGCAGCAGCCAGAAGGGCGCCGGCCCCAGCTCGGCCCTGGTCCCGCTCAGGAACGACTCATTGAAGACCGCCGAGACGAATTGCGCCGGCGCATACAGCAGGAACGCGGTCGCGAGGATCAACCCTGAGACCAACCGCACCATCTGCTTGCGCGTCAGCGCCCGGCGCCTCGAATTCGCGTACAGGAACGCTCCGCCATAGAGCGCCAGGTTCGCCGAGCGGACGAGCAGCTTGACGAAGAAATCGCCATCGAAGCTTGATAAATCGGTGAAGGCCCAGACCGTCTGCAGGATGAGCAGCGCCGCGAAGAAGCACCCGACATACCCGGTGAACCAGAGCAGGCGCCGGCGCAGGAACAGCATCCGCTCGGATTCGTACTCGTTTCGGAAATCAGAAGTGACAGTAGCGGTCAAGCGGTCGGGCTCCGGGTGATCAACACCAGATTACCCGCTCGGCAGCCCTGTTACACGCGCAGAGGGCGGTAGATCTCGACAATCAGCGTGTCGTCGAGCCGAGGACCGTGCCGGTGCTCGTCGATCCGCCGCAGCACCGCCGATGTCCAGCCACCCTCGGCATCGGAGTCAGGGTGGGCGTGGGCGACGATCGAACGAAGCCCCGAGACGCCGAGCATCCGGCCCTTGTCGTTCATCGCCTCGATCGCGCCGTCGGTGTACGCGATGATCGTGTCACCAGCGACGATCTTCGACCGCTGCTCGTCCGCGACGAAGTCATCCGGCGCGCAGGCGCCGAGGACGAACGTAGTCGAATCGAGCTGTTCGAGATTGCCGCCGACGGTGCGCACAAAGACCGGCGGGTGCCCGGCGCTGGCCCAGTCGAGGGTGTCGGTCCGCGCATCGACCCTGAGGCACACCGCCGTCGCGTAGACGCTGTGCGTCGCGAGCGTCAGGTGGATGTAGCGGTTGAGCGCGACCAGCACCTCGCCAGGCGAGATGTCCGGCTCCTCCGCGTAGAGCCTTTCCAGCTCGCCGTGCAGCCGGTTGACGGTCAGCGCCGCGGCGATGCCGTGGCCGGTGACGTCGATCAGCACCACGCTCAGCGGCTCGCTGTCCGGGTCATCGCCAGGGAGCCCTGGGAACCGGAACGCGTAGAGATAATCGCCGCCGATCTGCCCCATCGGCTCGTACAGGAAATTCATCCGCGCCCGGCCACCCTTGATCGGCGCAGGGAAGAGCGCCTCGTGGATCCGCCTCGCGTCGGTGAGCTCCTGCCGCATCTGCCCGTACCGGCCGCGGAGCTTGCCGTAATGGAACTTGTCCCGGTGCCTGCTGTGCCGCCACCAGCAGATCAGCACCCCTGGCGCCCCGACCACGACGCCGAGCGCGAGCACGAGGTACATCCACCAGAACATCTCTGCGAAGACGAGGGTCGCGCCCACGAAGACGCCGTACAGCACAACGAACGGGCGCAGCGATTCCTTGAACGTCCAGGGGATGAAGAGCGAGGCGAAGAAGTGCGTGATGAAGATGCTGAAAAGCCCGGTCACGAGCATCATCCCGGAGATCCCCTGCTTGGGAATCGACTGACCATCGCCGTTGGTGAGCTGCGCGAAGGCGCGCTCCAACAGCACCGGCTGGAGGATGAGCGAGATGCTCGACGCGACCACGATCACCCAGAAGATCAACCGCAGCATCTGTGGCCGCGTCATCTCGCGCTTCCAGACGACGAGGAACGTCGCGATGTAGATCAGGAAGGCGAGCCACGAGAGCATGTTCATCGTCTGCTGCATCTCGACCATCGAGGGCTGCGCCTGCGATGGGTCAGCAAACATCGAGCCGATCTTGTTCAGCAGCTGCGTGAACACGCCGAGCAGCACGTAGACCGTGACGTACCACAGGATCCTGCGGCGCAGCAGCCGTGTCCGGTCGGCCTCGAACTCATCGCGGAACTCAGCGGTGACCGTCGCTATCATCCGCTCGCGCCCCCACCATCCCTGGTCGCGCCAGGCTCCCAGAGCACATCACCAGCGCCGTACCCATTGGCGACGCGCCCCATCACGAACAGCAGGTCGCTGAGCCGGTTCAGGTAAACCAGCGTCTCGTGGTTGGATTGTTCCGGCTCTGTCTCCAGCAGCGCCGCGACCCCGCGCTCGGCGCGCCGGGTCACCGTCCGGCACACGTGCAGCTCCGCCGCGAGCGACGTCCCGCCAGGCAGGATGAACGACTTCAACGTCCCCAGCGGCTTGTTGAAGCGGTCGATGAGCGCCTCGAGCTGGACTGTCTGTTGGGGGACTACCCGCAGCCGGTCGCCAGGCTTCTCGCCATCAGCGATCGGCGTGCAGAGATCGGCGCCCACATCGAAGAGCTCGTTCTGGATCGAGAGCAGCGCCCTGCGGATCTGGCCGAGCGTGCCATCGGTCGAAGGCTCGATCATCGTGATCGCCTTGCCGATGCAGGCGTTCGCCTCATCCACATCGCCGTAAGCGTCGACTCTGGCGGACGATTTGGGCGCAGGACTGCCATCGCCCAGGTGGGTCGTGCCCTTGTCCCCGACTTTGGTGTACACATTGCTGATTCGGACCATCTGCGGTGTTTCCCTCTCTCACCCCATCCGATCCACCAAGAGTAACGCGAACGTGCCCCGTGCGCCAGCCGGCCAGTTCAGCGCAGAAGAAACGCCGATCGGATGAGCCCGATCGGCGTTTGTGGAAAAATCAGATTGTCGCTGCCGCGATCAGATCGCCTCGGCGACCTCCTTGGCCAGGTTCGGGGGCAGCGGGCGGTACTCCAGCGGCTCCATCGACGAGCTCGCCCGGCCCTGCGACATCGAGCGGAGCACCGTCACGTACCCGAACATCTCCGAGAGCGGCACCTCAGCGGTGATCAGGCGGTTGTTGCCCTGCTCCTCGGTGCCCACGACCATGCCGCGGCGGCCGGCGATATCACCGGTGACCGAACCGAAGTACTCCTCCGGGGTGTTGATCACGACCTTCATGACCGGCTCGAGCAGCGAGAGGCCGGCCTTGTGGCAGGCCTCGATCAGCGCGAGGCGGCCGGCCTGCTCGAACGCGACCTGCGACGAGTCAACCGGGTGATCCGAACCATCGATGAGCGTCGCCTTGAAGTTGATCAGCGGGAAGCCGGCCATGACGCCCGAGAGCGCGGTCTGGCGGATGCCAGCCTCGACGCTGGGGATGTACTCCTTGGGGATCTTGCCGCCGACGATCTTGTTCTCGAAGGCCATGTTGTCCTTGAACTTCAGGCCGTCAGCCTCCGCCTCCTCAGCGGTGTAGGGCTCGAGATCGATCGTGCAGTCGCCGAACTGACCGCGACCACCGGTCTGCTTGACGAACTTGCCGCGGATGGCCTCCGCCTTCTTGGTGATCGCTTCGCGGTACGACACGCGGGGCTTGCCGACCTCGACGCCGACCTTCATGTCGCGGACGAGCTTGTTCTTGATGATCTCGAGGTGAAGCTCACCCATGCCGGAGATGATGGTCTGGCCGGTCTCCTCGTCGTACATCGCGCGGAAGGAGGGATCCTCGCGCTTGATCGTGATGAGGGCGTCGGTCAGCTTGCGCTTGTCGTCGGCGGTGTTGGGCTCGATCGACATCGAGATCACCGGCTCGGGGAACGTCATCTGCTCGAGGACGATGGGATCATCGGGGCTGCACAGCGTGTCGCCGGTGCCGGAGTCCTTCAGGCCAACGATCGCGACGATCGAGCCGGCCTTCGCCTCGTCGAGCGCCTGCATGTAGGGCTCCATCTGGTTGGGCCAGTCGGC
>CAYGNN010000148.1:309-1380 GCA_964351165.1 uncultured Phycisphaeraceae bacterium | reverse complement strand
CGCCTCGGCGAGCGCCTGGCGGTCCTTCGCGTGCATCTCGAAGATGCGGCTGACGATCTCGCGCTTGTTCTTGGAGGGGTTGAGCACACGCTCGCCCTTCTTCAGGACGCCGGAGTAGATCCGGGCGTACGTCAGGTCGCCGTGGGTGTCGTTGACGACCTTGAAGACGAGCGCCGAGAGGGGCGCATCCACCGAGTGGGGGCGAGAGAGCGCCTCGTCCTCGTCCTTGGGGTTGGTGCCCTTGACGTCCGGGACCTCGTCCGGCGCCGGGAGGTAGTCGATGACGCCGTCGAGCAGACGCTGGACACCGATGTACTTGAGGGCCGAGCCGCAGAAGACCGCGGTGCACTGCTGGGTGAGGACGCCCTTGCGGATCGCCGCCTTGATCTCCGCCTGAGAGATCTCCTCGTCACTCAGGAACTTCTCCATCAGGTTGTCGTCGAACTCGGCCGCCTTCTCGATCATCTCGTGGCGCCACAGCTCGGCGGTTTCCTTCAGGTCATCCGGGATGTCGCGCTCCTCGACCACGGCGCCCAGCTCCGAGGAATCGAAGTAGTACGCCCGCATCTCGACGAGGTCGATGATGCCCTCGAACGAGTCAGCAGCGCCGATCGCGTACTGGACAGCGACCGGGTTCGCGGCGAGCCGCTCGTGGATCGTGTTGAACGAGTACTCGAAGTTGGCGCCCATCTTGTCCATCTTGTTGATGAAGCACATGCGGGGCACGCCGTAGCGGTCGGCCTGACGCCAGACGGTTTCGGACTGGGCCTCGACGCCTTCCTTGCCGTCGAACACGACCACCGCACCGTCGAGCACGCGCATGGAGCGTTCGACTTCGATGGTGAAGTCGACGTGGCCGGGCGTGTCGATCAGGTTGCAGGTGTACTCGACGCCGTTGCGCTGCCAGGGGCAGGTGGTTGCGGCGGAGTTGATGGTGATGCCGCGCTGCTGCTCTTCTTCACCGAAGTCCATGGTGGCGGTGCCTTCGTGGACTTCACCCATCTTGTGGGTTTTGCCGGTGTAGTAGAGCACGCGTTCGGTAACGGTGGTCTTGCCCGCGTCAATGTGGGC
>CAYGNN010000148.1:0-299 GCA_964351165.1 uncultured Phycisphaeraceae bacterium | reverse complement strand
GGGCGCAGATGCCGAAGTTGCGGGTCTTGGCCAACCGCGGGTCTTTGGCGGCTTCGACCTGTTCGGTGGCGGTGGCGAGGGTATCGGTCATGGCGGTCGTCTCGGGCAAGGCGGCGTGGCCGCGGGCTGAAGGAAAACCCCGACGGGCGATCCGATGGGGCGATCCGGGGGGCATTCCGGGGGAATCCCGGGGTATTCCGGGGTGCCCCCGGGGGCTCCGGTTTGTCGTGGCGATCGGGCGGGGCGGCGAGCCACGGATCGCGCTTCGTCCCCGCGTGAGGAATCGCAAAGCATAGCGG
>CAYGNN010000147.1:6225-7311 GCA_964351165.1 uncultured Phycisphaeraceae bacterium | reverse complement strand
CGATGCGGGCGTGGCGGGTGACGGTCATGCCGTGGCGGTCGCCGATGGTCTGATGTCCGAGGCAGACGCCGAGGATGGGGACCTTGCCCTGCAGGGTCTCGACGATGCTGCGCGAGACGCCTGCTTCAGCTGGGGTGCAGGGGCCGGGGGAGATGATGACGTGCGATGGATTCTGCGCGAGGGCGTCGTCTGCGGTGATCTCGTCGTTTCGGACGACGCGCATGTCGATGGCTGGGTCGAGCTCGCCGATGCGCTGGACGAGGTTCCAGGTGAAGGAGTCGTAGTTGTCGATGATGAGGAGCATTGCGACGGTAATAGTTTTAATCAGGATGAATCCATACTTCGTCGATAATGACTCTGGATTCATCGTTCATGTGGAAGAAGATAAAGGCGGATTCGCCGATCCGATTCAATTTTGTTGTGTAAAAATGGTTGTCGTACAAGGCAATCAGTTCATCAGGCGTGCGGTAGAGATAAACATCTTGTGACTTATGCGGGTTTGGTCTCGAATTAAACCTCACCACTACAGATTCATTTCCAAAATCATCTCTGATGCCCAAGTACGGAACGGGAGTGCCCCCGCGTCTTCCCTGGACAGGCAAACGGAATTTTAGAATTGCTGCAGGGCCCTCGTTGATGATTTGATCAACGCATACATGGTATGTGACCGCGCTGCGGTTTTTGGTGACGTCTACTGACCCATTTGTATGTTCGATGACGAACTCGTCTGGGATTTGGTCGGAAAACTCTTCGTGGCGGATTCCAATTCGAAGATCGATGGCCTCAAGTTTCTCCATTGCGTCGAATTGACGACGAAAAGCGGATTGTGCCGATTCAATGATCGAATTCAATGCATCAGACTGCGTTTGCATTGCGAGACTGACATCTGCAAGTTCAGTGCGTATTTTGTTGGCGGGGTCTTCTGGGAGGCACGCCAACGGAATGCTGGCTTGCTCAAACTTGGTCCTGTTCAGGCTTGCAGCACGGATGTTCTTTGCCAAATCGAAATCGGTAGGGGCGAGCTTGGCGGGCGAATTGGCGCAACCAAAGCACCCGATCAGGCTGATCCAGGCAAACAATAAGATC
>CAYGNN010000147.1:0-6215 GCA_964351165.1 uncultured Phycisphaeraceae bacterium | reverse complement strand
TGCGGATCGACCTCTCCCATGAAGGGAGAGGTAGGGGGCAATCCTGGGATTCGCTGCGCTCATCCCAGGTGTGAAGATCTTGTTACGCAGCCAGCGAGCCTGCGACACCGTCCCTGGTCACGTAGAAGAGGGTCTGCGTGATGGGGTAGGGGAGGGTGTGGAAGTTCTCTTCCGCGCGGCCCTGCATGCGCTTGACGAAGGGGTCGGGCTCGAGGCTGATGGCGACGAAGAGGTCGCGGGCGGGGCAGGAGACGAGGAAGTCGCCGCCGAGTTCGGGGGCGAGGGCGCCGTGGAGGTTGGGGAGGAGGAGGCGGGAGGCGTCGTAGCCGTCGCGGTGCGCGAGGACGGCGGCCTTGCCGCCTTCCTTGGATTCGACGAGGCGGATGTCCATCGCGTCGCTGATCGCTGCGAGGTTCTCGCGGGCGACGTCGTCGAGGGTGTCGGAATCGATGCCCCACTTGATCATCTGCTCGGTCGTGATGCTGACGGTCATGTGGGGGAGGTCGATGACGAAGAGGACGGCGGTGTCGTTGACGAAGGGGATGTGCGCGACGAGCTCGCGCTCGAGGCGGTCGAAGATCGCGTTGTGGTGGATGCGGGGCATCACCATTGACTTGGCGATCTCCCAGGGGAGCGTCGTGACGGAGCCTGGGTCGTTCTCGAAGAGGTGCGAGAGGTACTGGTCGACGATGTCCTGGCCGCGGTCGGGGGCCTGCGTGACGAGGCGGCGGAGGTTCTCGATATCGAGGCGCCGGCCGTTGACGAGCAGCTCGGAGGGGCTGATGCGCTCGAGCGTGAAGTCGGGGTGGCGTGTGGCCAGCAGCTGCACGACGTGATCGGCGAAGGGTCCTGGCTCATCGGGCAGCTGGGTCATCGGTACTGGCTCGCTCTTGGGATCGGGAGGCGTGGAGGCCCCCTCGTCGGGGGGCATTCAAAGAGATATCGGCGCGAGGGGCCCCTGATCGGGCTTGATTTTGAGTACGCGGCGGGCTGGCTGGCGGTTTCGTCGGGTTGTGCGGCCCTTGCGCGTGCATTGCGTGTCTGATGGTCCGGATTGCCCAGGGGTTCGCGTCCTGCGGGGTCCGGGCGAATAGACTTCGGCATGGCAGCGACGTGTGTTATCGGTGATGTGACGGTCCGGGCGTCCGGGGGCGAGGGGCCCCTGACAGTGATCGGCGGCCCTTGCGCGCTCGAGAGCGTGGGGATGGCTGTCGAGATCGGGCGCACGGTGGGTGAAGCGTGCCGGGAGCTTGGGCTGGGGTACGTCTTCAAGGCGAGCTTCGACAAGGCGAACCGGACGAGCGCAGGCTCGAAGCGCGGGCCTGGGCTCGCGGATGGGCTGGCGATGCTGCGCGAGGTGCGCGCCGAGTTGGGCGTGCCTGTCGTGACGGATGTGCACGATCCGGAGCAGGCGGCGCCTGTTGCTGCAGTCGTTGATTGCCTGCAGGTGCCTGCGTTCCTGTGCAGGCAGACGGATTTGCTCGTCGCGTGCGGCGAGGCTGCGGCGGCGCATGGGCGTGCGGTCGGCGTCAAGAAAGGCCAATTCCTGTCGCCGGCGGAGATGGCCGGTCCGGTGGGGAAGCTGCGGGCGGCGGGGTGCGACAACGTGCTGCTGCTCGAGCGGGGGACGTTCTTCGGGTACCACCGGCTGGTGAACGATTTCCTGGGGATGGGGGATCTGATGGAGCTGGAGGTCGATGGTTCGCCTGCTGGGCCGGTGTGCTTCGACTGCACGCACTCGACGCAGCTGCCTGGCGCGTCGTCGACGACCGGTGGGCGGCCTGAGCGGGCGCCGATGCTGGCGCGGGCGGCGGTCGCTGCTGGTGTTTCGGCGGTCTTCCTGGAGTGCCATCAGGAGCCATCGAAGGCGACGAGCGACGCGGCGACGATGCTCCGTCTGGAGGATGTGCCGGGGGTGCTCCGGTCGCTGGCGGCGGTTGATGGCGCGGTGCGGGATTCGGCGCCAGCGGTGTCCGCGACGAGCCGATAAGCAGATTCGGACGGCGCGAAGGGCGCTGTGTCTTGTTTGATTCCGGTGGGTGTGGTGTTCTTCGGGGGAAGTCGGCGGTTTTTTGGCCGATTCGCGTCTCCCGATTCCCTACAATGGAGGGAACCCCCATGCGATGTGATCAATGCGACAACGAGGCGACGGTGCACGAGGTGACCGTGGTCGGGAACCAGAAGGTGGAGAAGCACCTCTGCGAGTCGTGCGCGCAATCCGAGGGATTGACGACGCAGCCGACGGAGCCGATCAACGCTTTGCTGAGCAAGTTCATCATGGCGCCTGGGCTCGTGCAGCAGGCGGTGACCGGGGGCAACAAGCCAAAGGGTGAGAACAAGGCGCCTGAGTGTCCTGAGTGCTCGATGACCTGGATGCAGTTCCGCAAGAGCGGGCTGCTGGGTTGCGCGACGTGCTACGAGACGTTCGAGTCGAGGCTGGCGCCGTTGATCGAGCGGGCCCAGGAGGGCGCGACGCACCACGTGGGCAAGGCCCCCAGGGGCTCGGCGGGGCTGGCGGATCATCAGCGGACCCTCCGGGCGCTGCGTGCGGAGCTGGCCGAGGCGATCGAGGCGGAGCAGTACGAGCACGCGGCGCAGCTGCGGGATTCGATCTCGAAGATCGAGGCGCAGGTCGAGCAGGAGCGGAGCGCTTCGGCGCGGCGTGCCGAGCGCGGCATGACAGAAGAGCTCATCGTCGAGGCCTCGAACGACGAGTCCGAGGGCGTGACGCCTGGCGCGGCCCAGGATGATGACGAGCGGTTCGATGAGCCTGGGGAACCGGCGTGATGAGCGGCGAGCTGCTTGGCGTTGATGGCCCTGAGTGGCTGCGGGCTGACGGCTCGGACTCCGATGTCGTGATGTCCTCGAGGGTTCGGCTGGCGCGGAACATCGCCGGCTTCCCCTTCCTGACCAACGCGGATGATGACGATCGGCGGCAGGTGCTGGATCTGGTGCGCGAGCGCGTGCTCAGCGGCGGCGTGGCCGAGGGATTGCTGTGGGTCGATGTCGCGGAAGCGAGCGAGGACGAGCGGCACCTGCTGGTCGAGCGGCACCTGATCAGCAGGCAGCATGCGCGCGGCAGCGGCGCTCGCGGCGCGGCGATCTCGGCGCCCGACGAGCGGCTCTCGATTATGGTCAACGAGGAAGATCACCTGCGGATCCAGGTGATGCGGTCGGGCCTCGCTGTCGCGGACGCGATGACGCAGATCGATCAGGTGGACGACGCGATCGAGGGGCAGATCGGGTACGCGTTCAACCCGAGGTTTGGCTATCTGACGGCGTGCCCAACGAACGTGGGCACCGGGATGCGCGTCTCTGTGATGCTGCACCTGCCTGGGCTGCGGATGACTGGCGAGATCGAGAAGGTGCGCCGGGCTGCGAAGAGCCTGAACCTGGCGGTCCGGGGCTTCTACGGCGAGGGGTCGGAGGCGTCGGGCGATCTCTTCCAGATCAGCAACCAGACGACGCTGGGCAAGACGGAGCGGCGGATCGTGCGGGACTTCGAGAGCGCGATCCTCCCCAAGGTGCTCGAGTACGAGCGGAAGAGCAGGCACGCGCTGCTGACCAAGAGCAGGATGAAGGTTGTCGATCGGTCGCACAGGGCGCTGGGGACGCTGCGTTCGGCGCGGCTCATGACTGCTGAGGAGGCTCTGAAACTGATCAGCCGGGTGCGGCTTGGTGTGCTGCTTGGCGTGGTCGAGGGCGTGGACCTGGCGACGCTGAGCCGGTTGATCCTGCTGACACAGCCTGCGCATTTGCAGCGGGCGGTGAAGGCGACGCTGAACCAGGCGGAGCGGCGCGTGGTGCGGGCGGACCTGTGCCGGGATCGGCTCGGGGGCTCGTGATCCGGTGGTGACAGGCCGGGGCGAGTTCGTCTGGCCGCTGAAGTCCGGGGATGCCCCGGCGGCGCCGATCGAGACGCTCCAATCAGACACCCAATCAGACAAGAGTGAGAGTGAGATGGATGCGCACGCGAGCGGTCGCGGCGGATTGTCGTGGTGGGGCGCGGTCGAGCGCGCGTGGCTGTGCCCCACGGCGATGCCTGTAGCGCAGCGGTTGGCGCGTGCCGGTTGGACGAGCGAGGCGCCTGGGGCGTGTTGTGATCGGTGCGGGACGACGGTCGGTGTGGGCGAGGCGGACGAGTTCGGTTGCGCCTCGTGCAGCGGCGTGCGGGTCCCATGGGAGCGGGCGTTCCGGCTGGGGGCGTACGAGGAAGAGCTGCGAGCAATCATCCTCGAGGTGAAGTTCACGCGGTTCCGGTCGGCCGGTGCAGCGCTGGGGCGGATGCTGGGGGACGTGGTGGCGTCTGCGGGAACCCCTGCAAACCCGGTGGTTGTCGTGCCGATCCCGATGTCCACGCGGAGGCGGCTGGCGCGGGGGATCGATCATTCGCTGGCGATCGCGCGGGGGGTGTCGTCGGAGTTGGGGGCGCCGATGGTGCAGGCGCTGGCGAAGAAGCACCGGCCGAGCCAGCGGTCGGTGGCGCTGGGGGCGAGGCGGAAGAACGTGGCGGGGGCGTTCCGGCTCCGGCGGGGGGCGGCGGGGGCGGTTCGCGGCAAGGTGGTGGTGCTGGTGGATGACGTTCGGACGAGCGGGGCGACGCTGGGCGCGGCTTCGCGTGTTTTTTTTGAGGGTGGCGCTGGGTGTGCACCATCTGCGGTGTGGGTGGCGACGGTGGGCGTGACGCCTGGGCGGAGCGGGCGGGATCTGGCCGGATTGCCGAGAAAATCAGGGGGTTCCGGTTGAGGTCGTACGTGCGAGAATGACTGGAAAACAGGGTGCTTTGGGTGTCGCAAGTCGTGGAGTATTTGTGGGTTGGCTGCGGAGGAAAAAAAGTCCTTTGCCGGAGGCTTGACATGCTTTGGGGCGTGACTATTCTTCCCGGCTCCCCACTCGGGGCCGCCCCTGAGCGGTGGGGGTCGTATCGCCTGGTTTCGCCGGTCGGTGCGACGCACTCTTTGAAAAGTGAACAGTTGGGTAACGCCGCGAGAATGTGTGGCGTTGACACGGCATGCACAAGTGTCGGTCCCTTAGCCGGGGCAGGTCAACGTCATAAAAAATGGCTTCGGCGAGTGTCACAGCACTCGTCGACTCAATCATTCTCGTGCGTCACTACAAGTGAGTGATATATCTTTGAGAAAAAATCCGTCGGGGATAAGCTCCCGGCGGCTATGTCCTGAGCAATCAGGCGTAGTGACCGGTCATCGGTGTTGAGCAATCAGCATTGGTGGCAACAGGTCAACCTTCATTTTCCAACATCTCCATTGGGCCCTCGGGCCTGGTGGGGTTACGAAAATCAATTGAAGAGTTTGATCCTGGCTCAGATTGAACGCTGGCGGCATGGCTAAAGCATGCAAGTCGAACGAGAAACAGGCTTCGGCCTGTGGACAGTGGCGAAAGGGTGAGTAACGCGTTCCTTACGTACCCCGAGGTGGAGGATAGGTCGGAGAAATTCGGCGTAATACTCCATATCTTCTCCGGAAGAAAGGCTTCGGCCGCCTCGGGAGCGGGGAGCGTCCCATCAGGTTGTTGGTGAGGTAAAGGCTCACCAAGCCAAAGACGGGTAGCGGGTGTGAGAGCATGGCCCGCCACATCGGGACTGAGACACTGCCCGGACTCCTACGGGAGGCTGCAGCGACGAATATTCCGCAATGCGCGAAAGCGTGACGGAGCAATGCCGCGTGCAGGATGAAGCGGCTTCGCCGTGTAAACTGCTGTCAGGGTGTAGGAATACTGACCATACCCAAAGGAAGGACCGGCTAACCTCGTGCCAGCAGCCGCGGTAATACGAGGGGTCCAAGCGTTAATCGGAATCACTGGGCTTAAAGGGTACGTAGGCGGCCCTGTAAGCATCTCGTGAAATCCCACGGCTCAACCGTGGAATTGCGGGGTGAACTACAGGGCTTGAGGCAGGTAGAGGTCATCGGAACGATCGGTGGAGCGGTGAAATGCGTTGATATCGATCGGAACGCCAAAGGAGAAGTCAGGTGACTGGGCCTGTCCTGACGCTGAGGTACGAAAGCGTGGGTAGCGAACGGGATTAGATACCCCGGTAGTCCACGCCCTAAACGATGTGCACTAGATCGAGGCGGCTCTGACGTCGTCTCGGCCGAAGCGAAAGCGTTAAGTGCACCGCCTGGGGAGTACGGTCGCAAGGCTAAAACTCAAAGGAATTGACGGGGGCTCACACAAGCGGTGGAGCATGTGGCTTAATT
>CAYGNN010000146.1:0-7323 GCA_964351165.1 uncultured Phycisphaeraceae bacterium | reverse complement strand
GCCAGCTTCTTCGCCTGCCGCGCGGTCTTCTGCCGCTCCGACTCGCTCAGCTGCATCTTGCGGACCCGGAACGCCTCAGGCGTCACCTCAACCAACTCGTCCGACTCGATGTACTCGAGCGCCATCTCCAGCGACATCTGCCGCGCCGCCTTGAGCGACGTGAAGGCTTCCTTGTTCGCCATCCGCATGTTTGTCAGTTTCTTCTCGCGGACGATGTTCACCGTCAGGTCGTTCTCGCGGTTGTTCTCCCCCACCACCTGGCCGGCGTACACCTCGTCGTTGGGCTTGACGAAGAGCACGCCGCGGTCGGCGAGCAGGTCTACGGCGTGGGCCGTCACGCGGCCGCCCTCGGAAGCGATCAGCGCCCCCTGCTGGCGCCTGGGCGTCTCGCCGGCCATCGGCGCGTAGCGGTCGAAGACGTGGTGCAGGATCGCCTCGCCCTGCGTCGCGGTCAGCAGGCGGTTCCGCAGGCCGATGAGCCCGCGCGAGGGCGCATCAAATTCCAGCCGGCTCGTCGAGCCGATCTGGTCCATGTGCTTCATCTCCGCGCGGCGAGCGCCGAGCATCTCCATCACAGGACCAACCGCGTCGTTGGGGCAATCGACGGTCACCAGCTCCATCGGCTCGTGCTTGACCCCATCGATCTCCTTCACGATGACCTGCGGCTTGCCAACGCTCAGCTCGTACCCCTCGCGGCGCATCGTCTCGATCAGCACGCCCAGGTGCATCATGCCTCTGCCTGAGACGATGAACTCGTCCGCGCTCGCGCCGTCGGCAACGCGGAGCGCCACGTTCCGCTCGAGCTCCAGTTCCAATCGTGCGCGGATCTGCCGGCTCGTGACGAACTTGCCCTCGCGGCCAGCGAAGGGTGAGCTGTTGACGCGGAAGATCATCGTGATGGTCGGCTCGTCGATCGTCACGCTGGGCAGCGCCTCAGGCGATTCCTTGCTCGCGACCGTATCGCCGATGTCGATGCCCTCGACGCCGAAGACGGCGCACAGATCACCAGCACCGACCGATTCCGCATCGACTCGGCCCAGCCCCTCGAAGTGCTGGAGGCCGCCGATCTTCGCGTTCTGTTGCGTGCCGTCTCGTTTGACGAGTGTGACCTGTTCGCCTGCTTTGATCGTCCCGCGGAAGACGCGCCCGATCCCGATGCGGCCGACGTAGCTGTTCGAATCGAGCGTTGTCACCAGCATCTGGAGCGGGGCGCTCGCGTCGCCGCCCGCTTCAGGAACGCCGCTGACGATCTCCTCGAAGACCGGCATCATGTTCTCGCCCGGCTTGCTGAGGTCTTCGGTGGCCCAGCCGTTCTTCGCCGACGAATACACGACCGGGAAGTCAAGCGTCTCGTCATCGGCGCCCAGTTCAACGAGCAGGTCGAAGACGAGCCCCAGGACATGCTCCGCGCGTTCGTCCGGACGGTCGCACTTGTTCACGACAACCACCGGACGCAGCCCTGCTTCCAGCGCCTTGCCCAGCACGAACCGCGTCTGCGGCATGGGGCCCTCGAACGCGTCGACGAGCAGCAGGCAGCCGTCCGCCATGCGGAGCACGCGCTCGACCTCGCCTCCGAAGTCGGCGTGACCCGGGGTGTCGATGATGTTGATCCGGAAGGACTCGCCGCTGGGACGCGTGTACGTCACGGCGCAGTTCTTCGAGAGGATCGTGATCCCCCGCTCGCGCTCCAGGTCGTTGGAGTCCATGATCAGGTTGTGCTGACCGCCGGCGAGCTTCTCCAGATCGGCGGAGCGGAACATCCCCGACTGCATGAGCAGCTGATCAACGAGCGTGGTCTTGCCGTGATCAACGTGCGCAATGATCGCGACGTTGCGGAGGTTCGAGGTGGGCATGGGGCGTGTTCTTTCTTCCGGCAGGAGCGCGGGCGGCTCGGTGGTAGGCCCCGATCGTAGCCCCTGAGAACCGGCAAATCGCAGTCAGCGCTGATGCCGTCTGCGGCCCTTCCGCAGCTCGCGAGGCTCGGTGATCCGCACGGCGCCCTCGCCGACGACGAGTTCGCCGCCGTCGTCGATCCATGTCCGCAGGGTCAGCGAATCGACCGACTCGATCCCGGTTGGGGATGCCGGCTTGGGGACGCCGCCCCTGTGCAGTTCTTCCATCAGGGCCGCAGGGTGCGCATCGAGGAGGATCAGCCAGGGCGCCGTGATCCCGAGATCGGTCTCAGGGTTGATCCAGATCGTCAACGATTCCGCGGCTCGGTCGAAGGCCTCGTGCTCAGTGCCCACCACCCACCAGCCAAGCGGCGCCTGCCCGATCGTGTCGCGGAAGGACCAGGTGAAATCCAGCCGGTCGCCGAATGGAGGCAGCCCCTGCTCGAACAGCTTCTGCTGCCCTGCATCCGGCAGGCTCGGTTCGAGCGTGATCGAACGCTCCGCGCGTGGCAGGGCGCCGACGAAATTGAATTCGGTCTGGTCCGCCCCATAGAAGAGCCGGATCGATTCGACGATCGATCGCATCGCGGCGTCGCCTGGATCAGCGAGCGCCTTCACATCGGAGGCCTCCATCCCGGCGCCCAGCGCGACCCCCCCACCGTTCTTGGGGTACACCGCCAGCGCGAACCGGTTGCCGAGGATCAGGCCCAGGTCATCGCCGAGCATCCGCCGGGGGATCTCCAGCAGGTTGCGGAGCTCGCCGAGCATCGCGCCGATGCCGTCGAGCGCGTTGGGGTCCACCTGCGGCGCTTCATCCGTCGGGAGCCGCTCGACGTGCGCGAAGAGAGCGCCGTCACGGAACTCATCAAACCGCGCCGTAGACCAGGGCTCGACCGGCGGCAGGTCTTTCCCAGGATCAGCGAGGAGCCTGAACCGGACGGTGTCGAACTGCGCATCAGCGACAAGGCCGAACCAGCCGTGGTCCGCCCGGCCGTCGAACGTCATGTAGACCGCCAGCTCGCCATCACCGAGCGTGCGCAACTCGCGCATCGGGATCGTGTCTCCCAATTCCAACCAGGCAGGCGTGCGGTTCTCGTTGGCGATCTGCTGGAACAACCCATCACGATGCATCGGCGCCAGCATCAGCCAGGCGTTGTCCCCATCGATCATGCTCCCCAGGCGGAACTTCCCGCCCTCGAGGGACATCAGCACCCGGTTGTGCTTGATCTCACGAGGCGACACGTCGAGCCGCTGCCGGATGATCCTGGCGATCTTCGTCGTGGTCCTGCTGTACATGACCCAGTCCGACTCGCCATCATCGCGAACGCGGCTGGCGCAGAAGAACCGTTCGCCCAGCAGGGCGCTGAACGCCTGCTGCTCAGTGAACCCAAGCTCGCGCGACAGCGAGCGCCAGGCGTCGAGCGTGGCGCTCTCCTGGGCGCCCCCAAAGAGCAGCCCTGCGTTGACGAGGTTGGTCAGCCCCTGCCCGAGCGGCATCTCGCGGACCTGGTTCATGTCGCGGACAGCGAGCGCAAAGTCGATGTCCGCAGGCAGCCAGCCGATCTCATCGAGGATCTCAGGACCGGCTTGCGCCGCAGGAATTGCCGGCAGCACAGCCCAGACGATGCACATCGCCCAGTTTCGGAAACGCTTGATTCGCATGTCGCCTTAGTTGCCCCGATCGGCGATCGCCGTCCAGTTCGCGACGTTGATCACGCTGGGGCTGCTGATGGAGGTCGCCTCGTACGAGGGCAGGCGGGGACCGTTCTCCGGTGCGATCATCCAATGGTTGATCGAGTGGTACTGCCCCGACCGGCTGACGGTCGTGCGCTGCGCGGAGTTCGAGACCACCACGACGATCTCAACATTGCCAGCGGTGAGCCAGCTGCTGACGCCAGGCGAGAGCGGCGCTGAGTAGTCCTGACGCACCGAGGCGGTGATCGTCCGGGGATGCCCGCAAGCGGACTCGCGGGAAGAGACGGAGGTCGCGGCCATCTGGACCGCAGGGAGGCAGGAGGATTCGATCGAGCGGAGCCCTTCGGAGATCGAGCGGAACCGGGCCGTCGTCTCAGCGCCGGTGGCCTCGACAACCTCCGTGACCGGTCCTGCGACCTGCGTGCTCTGGAACGCCTCTGGATTGTCGCGGCGGACGAGCAGCAGGCCGGTGACGACGAGGAGCAGGCACGCGGCGGTCGCCAGACGACCGGCGAAGACCATGCGGCGCTGGCCGGTGCTCAGCCAGCCGCGGCGCTCGGCGAGCTCGCCGAGGACTTTGCCGGATAAATCAGGTGCATCGACCGGCGAACGCAGGTCGTCGAGCATGGACTGGGTGTCGTCAAACTGCTGCTTCTGAGCGCGCGATGTCCGCATGCTGTTGAGCAGCGATTCGATCGAATCGGGATTCAGTTCGCGGTCAAAGAACGCGTCAACGCTCGGCTGCTGCGGTGACTGATCCGGATTGTCGGGTTGAGAGCCTCGCCGGCGCTTCACGTCCAGACCTCCGAAACAAACTGTTTCTGGGTTTGGTCTTCGTTGATCAGACGGCGCATCCGCTGCCTGCCGCGGTGCAGGTGGCTCTTGACAGTGCCTTCCGGCATCTCGAGGTGCTTGGCGATCGCCTGAATCGACCAGCTCTGCTGGTGGAAGAGCAGGATGACCTCGCGCTGCTCATCGCTGAGCGAATCGAGGGCGGTCTGGATGCAGCCGCGGACGTTGGTGTCCACCTCGTCCTGGATCGCAGGGGCGCTGGGGGCGTCGGCGTTGCCGTCCCAACCACCGACGATCTCGGAGTCGTAGTGCGGCTTGAGCTTCTGGTTGGCGTTGAGGTAGAGACGCTTGGCGATCGTGAAGAGCCACGTCGAGAAGCGGAACCTGGGGTCGAACCGGTCGAGGTGCATCAGCACCCTCACGAAGGCGTCCTGGACGATGTCCTCCGCCATCTCGGGGCTGCCTGACATCCGCAGGATGTACGCGTATAACGACCCCTGATGGGCCTTGATGAGCTTGGTCGCCGCAGCCTTGTCGCCCGCGGCGGCCTTCTCGATCAGTTTGCGTTCCTGTGATCTGACCATGGTCGCCTCATGATACGTGATTGCTGCGGCAGAGTTGCACAATCTGAGCGGAATTCAGGGCGCCGGATTCGGGTTTCGTCCGGATATCCACCCTGTCTCCCTCCAGCATCGTAGAAACGCACCCAAATGCCAGAATATTCCCCAAACAACCCGGATCGAGAAACTGCAGCAATGGGCAGCGAACGCCTGCTCGGCTGGTCCGCGATGCTCGCGAAATGGACCGAGTTCGCCCAGGCCTCCCTCGCCCTCCCTAAGGACCACGATGGGCCGCGCTGGAAATCCTGCGTCGCGCCGATCATCTCGATGCAGGCGATGTGTGCTGCTCTGGCTGAACTCGATCAACTCCCCAGGTCCCACCGCCCAGTGGCGATCGACGCCGCGGAGACCCTGCTGCGGGAGCAACTGGCGATCATCCACGAGGCGTGGTCAGGCGAGCTGATCCCCGATTCGATCCAGGAACTGATCGAGGAGTCGCGCCAGGCGATCTTCGACGCTCGGCATCTCGGTGTTGAGTGGCGCGTGATCGACGAGCAGATCGAGGCGCCGGACCTGGCGCCCATCGCGGCGATGCTCCTTGAGGCTGGTTTCAGGGGCGACCTGCACGCGGCGCGCGCCGGGACCACGCTCTTCTGCGGCGCCCCGGTCGCCTTCTTCCGCCCTCCGATGGACGCCAACCCCCCCGCCGGGTGCGGCGCGTTCGAGGTGGTCGGCCCCCGGCAGTGTTACAGGCAGGTGGATGCTGCGAGCGGCTCTCCGGTGCGTGATGTGGTTGCCGGTCCTGAGGCGGAGCTTCAGCCAGGAATGCCGCTGCTGGCGCCGCTGATTGTTGATGGCGACGCCGCACCGGAGATCCCTGGGCGAGCGCCGATCGCGGTCAGTGCACCGCTGCCTGTGATCGAGCTGGACTAAACCGAGCCGAAGAGAACCTGCTGCCTCGGCGTCGGGAGAACCACCGCCGGCGATGGATCGAGATCCTCCGCCCGGTCGATCTCGATCCACTCCGTCGGCTCGTGCTGCGAGCTGACGATGACGTCGAACGAATCGGTGTCGTGCGTGCGCATCGCGATCTCCGGCCGGTTGCACTCCTGCGAGAGGTGCAGCAGCACGACGCGGCGTTTGGGCGCAATAGCGCGCACCAGCTCGGCGCTCTGCGCATTGGAAAGGTGCCCTGCCCCGCCCATGATGCGCTGCTTCAGCCACGCAGGGCGCTGGGAAGTCTTCTGCAGATAGGGGCAGTAGTTCGATTCGATCGCCAGCACGTCCACGCCGGCGAGGTGTTCCGCGAGGCCCTGCGTCGCGTGACCCAGGTCGGTGGCATACCCAAGGGCGGCGCCGCAGGGGAGCCCGACCCGGAAAGCGGCGACGCCGAGGCTGTCGTGGGCCATCAGGGTCGCGGCGATGCGCACGCCGGAGCAGGCCTCGAACTCGTCATCGCGGAACCGGTCGGCTCGGCTGTAGATGAACCCGGCGCGTTCGGCGCGGCCCAGGTGGCCCTCGTGGACGAAGAGCGGGAACGCGTCGCGCCTGGCCTTCACCCAGCCGCTGTGGCAATGGTCGGAATCGAGGTGCGTCACCACGGCGGCGCGGACGTCGTCGATCGAGGCGCCGAGTTCCGCGAGCAGGTTCCGCGTCCTGCGAGGCGAGATCCCCAGATCGAAGAGGACGACATCCCGGGAGCCGTCGGCGTGCGCCGTGACGAGCGCCGAGCAGTTCCCGCGCGAGCCGCTGGCGAGGACGCACAGCGCCGAGCGCGTGGGCGAATCGCCGGTTGGGTTGGGCGGGGCTGCGAACATCGACGGCATGGCGGCGATGCTACTGAATCGGTGTTCAGGGCGCCTTGACGCCGACGTGGCAGACGCAGACGCCGAAGGTCATACGCCGCTGGGCGCGGACGGTGAACCCTTTGCCTTCGAGGACCGACTTCATCGCCGGCCGGTCGAGGAACGTTTCGATCGAGCGCGGCAGGTACTTGTACGCGCCGCTCTTGTCCCTGGAGATCAGCGTCGCGGTCATCGGCATGATCTTCTTGCAGTACAGGTCATTCATCCACGCGACCGGGGGTGGGCTGGGGCGGTCGAACTCAAGGATCGCCAGACGACCGTTGGGGCGGAGGACGCGGAAGAACTCCCCCACCGCTTTGGCCGGATCCTGCACGTTGCGGAGGCCAAAGGCGATCGTGACGACATCGAACGACTCGTCCGCGAATGGGAGCGCCATCGCGTCGCCCTGGATGTACTCGAGCCCATCCGGTTTGGCGCGCGCGACGTCGAGCATCTCCGGCGTGAAGTCGAGACCGATCACCTTGCCAGCGCCACCGGCGTGGAGTGCACGCGTCAGGTCGCCGGTGCCGCAGGCGACGT
>CAYGNN010000145.1:0-7380 GCA_964351165.1 uncultured Phycisphaeraceae bacterium | reverse complement strand
CGGAAAAGGTGGCGAAGGCGGCCGACGTCATCCCGCCGCTGGAGGTCCGGGGCGAACCGAAGGGCGACATGCTCATCCTCGGCTGGGGCGGCACGTACGGCACGATCACGTCTGCAGGCGACAAGCTCCGTGCGCAGGGCCGGAAGGTCAGCACGGCGCACCTGCACCACCTCAACCCCTTCCCGTCGAACATCGAAGCGGTGCTGAAATCCTTCAAGCGCGTGGTGATCCCGGAGATCAACGCGGGGCAGCTGAGCATGCTGATCCGCTCGCGGTTCCTCATCGACGCGGTCGGGCTCAACGACGTCAACGGCCGCGGATTCTTCATCGACGACCTCGCCGAGCGTGTCGCGGCGATCATGGACCACTGAACGGACACAGGGCGGATACACCATGAGCAGCAACGGCAGCAACAACGGCACGACCATCGAACTCCCGACCTACAAGGCCAGCGACTTCGCGTCCGATCAGGACGTCCGCTGGTGCCCAGGCTGCGGCGACTACGCCGTGCTGACCGGCATCCGCAAGGCGCTGGCGAAGATGCCCAACCTGAAGGAAGACTACGTCTTCGTCTCCGGCATCGGCTGCGCGGCGCGATTCCCGTACTACATGGAGACGTACGGGATGCACTCGATCCACGGGCGTTCGCTCGCGGTCGCGACAGGCGTCAAGATGGCGAACCCCGACCTCAAGGTGTGCATCGTCTCCGGCGATGGCGACCTGCTCTCGATCGGCGGCAACCACACGCTGCACGCGCTGCGCCGCAACATCGACCTGACCGTCGTGCTGCTGAACAACCGCATCTATGGGCTGACCAAGGGGCAGGCCTCGCCGACGAGCGAGGTGGGCAAGGTGACGAAGTCCACACCGCTTGGTTCGGTGGACGCGCCGGTGAACCCGCTCTCCTTCGCGCTGGCCGCCGGCGCGACGTTCGTCGCGCGGTCGGTGGATGTTGATCTGAAGAACTTCGACGTCGTCTACAAGCGCGCGATGGAGCACCCGGGCGCTGCGATGATCGAGGTGTACCAGGACTGCAACATCTTCAACCACGCGATCTGGTTCTACGCCTCGCAGAAGGACACGAAAGCGGACAACACGATCGTCCTCGAGCACGGCAAGCCCATGATCTTTGGGAAAGACAAGAACAAGGGCATCCGCCTCAAGGGCGCCGGGCTGGAGGTCGTCGAGATCGGCGGCGATATCACCGAGGACGACCTGCTCGTCCACAACGAGCACGACCGCCGCAACGCCTACCTGCTCACGCAGATGGAGCACCCGGAGTTCCCGGAACCGCTGGGTGTTTTCTACGTCGATCCCGCGACCGTCTCGCACGGCAGCCGCATCCAGGCGCAGCTCAAGCAGGAGCTCGCACGCCCTGACGCTGGCGACCTGCAGGCGATGGTCACCGGCAATGCGACGTGGCAGGTCAGCGCGTAAGCAGCGATCCCGGACAGCGAAACTGAAGCCGTGGTATCCTCGCCGGTTGCATGGCAGAGCTCATCCCCTATCCCTTCGGCCGTCTCGTCGCGCGGATGCTCCGCGAGCTCGACGAGCGCGACTCGTGCTTCGATCTCCCGAAGGCAAAGTTCTACACCGGCGCGGATGGGCTTGATCTTGCTGTCGATTTCCACGGCGCCCGCGCTTCGACGCCGCTGGGCCCCGCCGCAGGTCCCCATTCGCAGATGGCGCAGAACATCGCTCTGAGCTGGCTGGGCGGCTCGCGGATCATCGAGCTCAAGACGGTGCAGATCCTCGACGAGCTGGACATCCCTCGCCCCTGCATCGACATGCGGACTGTCGGCTACAACGTCGAGTGGTCGCAGGAACTCAAGCTCCAGGAATCGCTGGAGGAGTACGTCAAGGGGATGATGCTCGTCGAGATCCTGAAGGCGTCGGGGAAGATCGGCCTGGCCGAGGGCGCCGGCGACACGATCTACGACATGAGCGTCGGGTACGACCTCGCCGGGATCATGTCCCCGACGGTGCGCGCGTTCCTCGATGGCATGCGCGACTGCTCGGCGCTCATCGAGCGGTTCAAGCAAGACATCCCGGACGACTACGCCTGGGCGCGCGACCTCGATTACCAGACGACGATCTCCGACACGCTCACGCTCAGTACCTTCCATGGGTGCCCCCCTGACGAGATCGAGCGGATCATCGATCATCTGCTGAAGGAGCACCGCCTGCACTGCGTGATCAAGCTCAACCCCACGCTGCTGGGTAAGGCGCGCGTGGACGAGCTGCTGCACGACCGGATGGGCTACCACTGGATCAACGCGCCGGCGGAGGCCTTCGAAAAGGACACGAAGTGGGACCAGATGGTCGGCTTCGTGACGAGGCTCCGCGAGACGGCCGCCGATCTGGGCCTCGGCCTTGGCGTCAAGTTCACCAACACGCTGCTCGTTGAGCACCACGAGGACTTCATCCCGGCGACCGAGAAAGAAAAATACCTCTCCGGCCACGCCTTGCACCCGATCTCGATGAATCTCGTGGGCGACTTCCGCCGAGAGTTCGGCGCGGAGATCCCGGTGTCGTTCTCGGCCGGCATCGACCGCGGCAATTTCCCGGACGCCGTCGCGCTGGGGCTGACGCCGATCACGGTCTGCTCCGACCTGCTGCGGCAGGGGGGCTTCGCCAGGCAGGCTGGGTACTTCCAGGCGCTGGGCAATGCGATGGAGAAGGTCTGCGCGCGCACGATCGACGAGTTCATCATCAACTCCGCGAAGGCGGGCAATACGACGCCGACGCGCGAGCAGGCGGTGCTGCTGAATTCCGAGCGCTACGCGCAGACCGTTGCTGATGATCCGAGGTACGGCGCCGAGGCGAACAGCAAGCCGCCCAAGAAGATCGGGTCGATGCTCGAGCTCTTCAACTGCATCACCTGCGACAAGTGCATCCCGGTGTGCCCCAACGACGCGAACTTCGCCCTGCGGATGCCGCCCGACGAGATCCCGGTCGAGATCCTCCGCAAAGACAACGGCCAGTGGACGAGCGAGCCGACCGGCGAGATCGTCCTGAACAAGAAGCACCAGATCGCCAACTTCGCTGACTTTTGCAACGAGTGCGGCAACTGCGATGTCTTCTGCCCTGAGGACGGCGGCCCCTACATCCTCAAGCCTCGATTCTTCGGTTCCGAGGCGGCCTTCGACGAGTTCGCCTCGCACGACGGGTTCTACCTGGAGCGTCAGGGCGAAGCGACGCGCGTCCTCGCCCGGTTCGATGGGAAGCGGTTCGAGTGCGGGTTTAATGGTGGCTAGGTCTCTTATGCCGGCGATGGTTTCGATGTGCGCCTGTCGCTCGACGACCCGGCCGGGACGGTCGAGGGCGACGCGGCAGGCGCGGTGGACCTGACGTACCTGCGCATCATCGATGCGCTGCGCGAAGCGGTCATGGGCGAGGGCGCCCCGGTGAGTTACGTCAACGCCTGAGTTTCAAGCGGGCTGCACGTCGGTCGGCTCGCCAACCACCGCGATCGCGGAATCGACATCCTTGAGCCCCGACCCAGTCGAGACCGCCAGCACGCTCGCGTTCTTATCGATCACGCCATCGGCGATCGCGCGCCTGATCCCAGCGATCGATGCGGCCGCCGCCGGCTCGCAGAAGACGCCGGCTTTCGCGCCGGTGGCTTGCATCGCTTGGGCGATCTCGTCGTTGCTGACACGGACGAAGGCGCCGTTGACCGCGCGCACGCGCTGCGCCGCCTTCCGCCAGTTCCGAGGGACAGGCACGTCGATGCTGTCCGCCATCGTGTCTCCGGTACGGTCCATCGGGAGGTCGCCGGTCTCGAACGCCACCGCGATCGGATCGACGCCTTCCGCCTGCACGCCCAGCACCCTCGGCACGCGGTCGATGAACCCCAGCTCGTGCATCTGCAACAACCCCTTGCAGACGCCGGCGATCGTGCAGCCGTCGCCGACGCTGATCACGACCCAGTCGGGGAGGTCTGCGGCGGTCTGCTCGGCGATCTCCAGCCCGCAGGTCTTTTTTCCCTCGACCAAATACGGATTGATCGCGCAGTTGCGGTTGTGCCAGCCGTTGGCGTCGCACTCGGCGTTGCACAGGTCGTAGGCCTGCGCGTACGTCCCGAGCACGCGGCGGACGTCGGCGCCGAAGATCAGCAGCTGCGCGATCTTCGGCTTGGGCGCACGCTGCGGGACGAAGATCGTCGCCGGCATCCCAGCCATCGCTGCGAATCCTGCGAGGCTCGACGCCGCGTTGCCGGTCGAGGCGCACGAGATCGCAGTATCACCTGCCTGCATCGCGTGCAGCACCCCGACGCTCGACGCCCGGTCCTTGAAGCTCCCGGTGGGGTTCCGGCCGTCGTCCTTGATCCGCAGCCGCGCGACGCCCGCCCACTCGGCAAGGCGGGGCGATTCCAGGATCGGCGTCCACCCGACCGGCCATCGGAAGGCGGTGTCGTCCGGCTCGACCGGCAGTAGCTCGGCGTACCGCCAATGGTTCCGCGGCCGCTCGGCCAGCGACTCGGGCGTCATCGATTGACGGACGCCGTCCATGTCAAAGTTGATCTCCAGCGTCGCGAAGGGGTCGGCGCACGCGGGGCACGTCCCCGCCGAGCTGGGCAGGGGCGTCTCGGAGCCGCAGACGACGCAGGTGCAGTTGGTCACGAAGGACATGGGCCGCGATGGTACCGCATCACCGGCCGAGGGCTACCATCGCCCCGATGTCAACACTCATCACCGCCAACCAGATCAGCAAGGCCTTCGGCCCGCAGACCCTCTTCACCGGGATCGACCTCCGCGTCGGTGATGCCGACCGCCTCGGCCTCATCGGTCCCAACGGCGCTGGCAAGTCCACGCTGCTCAAGATCCTCGTCGGGATCGAGCAGGCGGACGAGGGCGAGGTCACCAGGCAGAAGGGCCTGCGCCTGCGGTACGTCCCGCAGGACGACCAATTCGCCGAGGGCGCCACACCCGTCTCCGAGGTCGTCCGCCACCTGGGCGAGGAGCACCACCACGGCGCCGACGCGACAACCAGGGCCGAGATCACGCTGACTAAGCTCGGTTTCACCGATCTGGAACAGGACGCAGCGACGCTCAGCGGCGGTTGGCGCAAGCGGCTCTCGATCGCCTGCGCCCTGGCGCACGAGCCGGACGCGCTGCTCTTCGACGAGCCGACGAACCATCTCGATCTGGAGGGCGTGCTCTGGCTGGAAGGCTTCATGCGGCAGGCCCGGCAGTCGATCGTCTTCATCACCCACGACCGCCACGCGGATCGTCGAGCTCTCCCGCGCCTACCCCGACGGCGCCTTCGAGGTGCAGGGCAACTACACCGAGTTCGTCAAGCGCAAGGACGCCTTCCTCGATGCGCAGGCCGCCGAGCAGTCCGCTGTCGCGAACAAGGTCCGACGCGACACCGCCTGGCTGCGGCAGGGCATCCAGGGCCGGCAGACGCGCAACAAGACGCAGGTACGCGACGCCGCCGCGCGGCGCGAAGAACTCAGCGACCTCAAGGCGCGCAACACCGCGAGCATCCCCGTCGCCGGGATCGACTTCCAGGCGACCGGCCGCAAGACGAACAAGCTGCTCACGCTTGAGGGCGTCGCGAAGTCGATGGGGGGGAAGCAGCTCTTCGCAGGCCTCGACCTGATGCTCTCTCCAGGCAAACGCCTGGGCCTGCTCGGCCCCAACGGCGCAGGCAAGACGACCCTTCTGCGCATCTGCGCCGGTGAACTGGATCCAGACGCAGGAGCAGTCACGAGCGCCGACAACCTCCGCGTCGTCACGTTCAGCCAGCTCCGCGAATCGCTCAACCCCCGCGCGACGCTGCACGAGGCGCTGTGCCCCGTCGGCGACCGCGTCGAGTTTGGCGACAGCACGATGCACGTCACCGGCTGGGCCGCCCGGTTCCTCTTCCACAAGGACCAGCTCAAGACCTTCGTCGAGCACCTCTCAGGGGGCGAGCAGGCCAGGGTCTGCATCGCTCAGCTGATGCTCAAGCCGGCGGACATCCTCCTGCTCGACGAGCCGACCAACGACCTCGACATCCCCTCGCTCGAGGCGCTCGAGCAGACGCTGCTGCAGTTCCCCGGCGCGATCATCCTCGTGACGCACGACCGCTTCATGCTCAAGTGCATCGCGACGGAGTACATCGCCCTCGATGGCGCTGGAGGCGTCACCGCCCACAGCTCGTATGAACTCTGGGAAAAGGCGATGCGGGAATCGCGCAAGGCCCAGGCGCCAGCCGCGAAGAAGCAGGGCAGCAGCACCCCCTCGAACAAACCGACCAGCGGGAAGAAGCTCAGCTACAAGTACCAGCGCGAACTCGACGGCATGGAGGACGCGATCCTCCTCGCGGAGAACGAGGCGGAGGAACTGAAAGCGAAATCAGGCGACCCAGCGATCCTCGCTGATCACGTCAAGCTGACGCAGGTCTGCGAGGAACTGGGCAAGGCGGAGCAGCGCGTCGCGGACCTCTACGCCAGGTGGACGGAACTGGAAGCGATGAAGCAGGGCGCCGCGATGGGTTGAGCGTGCGCCGGCATCGTGTATGGTGCGTGGTGGACTTTCGGTTCACCCCACGGAGCCCTCGCCATCGATTCCGCCCAACTCCAGAAACTCCTCGCCGTCATCCTTTACTGCGGCGTCCTCCTGCTCATCGGCTACCTCGCCTCGCGGCGGATGAAGGACATCCGCGATTACTTCGCGGGCGGCAAGAAACTGGGGTTCATCAACGTCGCATTCTCAGCGCGCGCCACCGGTGAGTCCGCCTGGCTCCTGCTGGGACTGACCGGGATGGGGTTCGCGGTCGGCGTGCAGGCGTTCTGGGTCGTCGTGGGTGAGTGCGTCGGTGTTGGGGGCGCCTGGCTGCTCATGTCGCGCCGCTTCAAGCGGCTGACGAACAAGTACGACTCCATCACCGTCCCCGACTACCTGGAATCGCGCCTGCGCGATGATTCGCACAAGCTCCGCCTCATCGCGGCGCTGGCGTTGATCATCTTCGTGCCGATCTACGCCGGCTCGCAGGTCTTCGCGACCGGCGACGCTTTCCATGCGTTCTTCGATTGGAACCACTTTCTCGGCGCAACCATCGGGTTCCTCGTGGTGCTCTTCTACATCACGAAGGGGGGATTCGTCGCGGTCGTCTGGTCGGACGTCTTCCAGGGATCGCTGATGTTCCTTGGGCTCGTGATGCTGCCGCTCGTGGGGGTGCTCGAAGCCAGCGGCGTGACCAACATCATCGAAGGCCTGCGCGCTGCTGATCCGCACCTGCTCGCCCTGCACGGTCCAGGCCCGATCCCTGACGGCGCGCACGCCGCGATCCCGGAAACCGGTTCATGGAACCCGCTGACGATCACCACGATCCTCGGCATGGTCGCCATCGGCATCGGCTTCTTCGGCTCCCCCCAGGTCTTCGTGCGGT
>CAYGNN010000144.1:0-7493 GCA_964351165.1 uncultured Phycisphaeraceae bacterium | reverse complement strand
CCCGGCCTCCTGCGGGTCCCACACGCTGGTGCAGACCGACGGGTCGTCGCCGAACGGGTTGCAGGCGGGGTCGAGGCGGACCGGGACCCCGTTGAACCGGATCCTCTCCACCGCCGCGTCGTAGCGCGGGATGTTCTGGACGGCCCGGCGCACCGGCGGGCTCGCGGTGACCTCGAGCGAGACCCGCCCTGGGCCCGGGATCGCGACGGCCGGGAATGCACGGGTCTGCCGCTGGCCGCCGGCGAAGTCGCTGCCCTGCGCCGGGATGTCGCCGCTCGTGATGAGGAGGGTCTGGCGTCCGCCGCCGACCGCCCCATCAGCCGTTTCGCGCTCGCCACCGTCCGTTGCGGGAATTCCACCGCGTGCGCCCTGGCCTCGGCGCCCACCGCCTCGACCGTCTGGCCATCCTCGCTGAACCGCACCACCGAGGGGAGCATTGCCGCGTCCCCCTCGCCCAGCACCCGCGGCCCGGATTCGTCGCACCACGCGACGAGCGAGTTCGTCGTCCCCAGGTCGATCCCGACGATGACCTCCCGGTCGGCTCCGGCGTTCGTTGCAGGCGTTGGCATGCCCACAGGCTAGGCGCCCCGGCAATCGCGTGAACCCGCGCCCGGCGCCCCGGAAACGGGATATCCTCCAAGCGACATGCTCATCAACACCGCCTGGCTCAACGAACTGCTCGAAGGCCCCGACCTCACCCCCGACGAGATCGAGACCATCCTCACCCACCAGGGCTTCCCCATCGAGGAACGCTCCCCGCTGCCCTCGGGCGGAGGCGAGCTCTTCGATGTCGAGGTCACCTCCAACCGGGGCGATTGCGTCAGCCACCTCGGCGTCGCGCGCGAGGTCGCCGCAGGCGCTGGGCGTTCCTTCAAGCTCCCCGACCGCCCCCAGCCAGCGAGCACCGGCAAGCCGGTCAGCGTCCTCACCGACGTGGACAACCAGACCCCCGACGTCTGCCCCCTCTTCACCGCCCGCGTCATCACCGGCGCCAAAGTCGGCCCCTCGCCCAAGTGGCTCGCCGACCGCCTCGAATCCCTCGGCCAGCGCCCCATCAACTGCGTCGTTGACGCCAGCAACTACATCCTCTTCGAGATGGGCCAGCCGACGCACACCTTCGACATGAACAAACTCGACGAGAACCGCCTCGTCGTCCGCTACGCCAAAGCCAACGAGGAATTCGTCGCCCTCGACGGCGCGAAGCACAAGCTCCGCGACACCGAGATCGTTGTCGCAGACGCCAACAACGCAGTCTCCCTCGCAGGCGTCGTCGGAGGACTCGAAACAGGCGTCACCGAGCAGACCACCGACATCCTCCTCGAAGCCGCGACGTGGGACCCTGTCACCATCCGCACCGCCGCAAGGCGCCTGCGCATCACCACCGACGCCTGCCACCGCTTCGAGCGCATCGTCGATCCGGGGCTCATCCGCGAGGCCGCCGACCGACTCGCGGCGCTCCTCGTCGAACTGACAGGGGGCACGCTCGCAGAGGGCGACATCGAACGAGGCCCAGGCCTCGAACGCAGCGAGCAACGCGTCACACTCCGCCCCCAGCGCTGCCGCGACATCCTGGGGCTCGACATCAGCGCCAGCGAGATGGCCCAGAGCCTCCCCAAGCTCGGCTTCACAGTCACCAGCAGCGACGACAACGCCATCGAGTGCGTCATCCCCGACCACCGCCGCCACGAGGTCCGCCGCGAGATCGACCTGATCGAGGAGGTTGCCCGCCTGCATGGGTACGAAGACTTCCACGTCACCGAGCGCGTCGAGATGGAAGTCGCCCCGCCGCAACCAGAGCGCCAGGCGCAGACCGCGCTGACTTCGGCGCTCGTCGGCATGGGCTTCTACGAGACCGTCACCTTCACCTTCGTCACGCACGCCGAGTGCGACGCGTTCATGCCAGAAGGCCTGAAGACGCTGCAGGTCGATGAAGAACGCCGCAAGGGCGCCCCCGCGCTCCGCCCAAGCGTCATCCCCAGCCTGCTCAACTGCCGCAGAGTCAACCAGGACAACGGCGCTGCAGCAGCAGGCGAGGTCCGCCTCTTCGAGATCTCCTCCGTCTTCGCCCAGACCCCCAGCGGCGACAGCGTGCAGAACCGCAACATCGCGCTGTGCGTCGATGCGACAGACCCCCAGCAGGGCCTCCGCCAGCTCCGGGGCGTCATCGACCGCCTCGCCAGAGAGATGGGAGGCGTCAGCGCCGAGGTCGCGCTCACCCCCAACAAGCCGGTGATGCCCGCCTTCGACCCTGACGCGCACGCGACGCTCACACTCAACAACGAACCCCTGGGCTACCTCGCGCTGCTGAACAAGAAGACCCTGAAACAGTTTGGGCTTGATTCACCGGTCGCCGTCGCGGAGGTCAACCTCGACGCGCTCGTGGCGCTCTACCCAGCCGCCGCGACCGTCCACGCGCTGCCCGCCTTCCCAGCCATCGAGCGCGACCTCTCCGTCATCGTCGAAGAGATGACCCCCTGGGCGCAGATCGAGGAAGCGATCAACAACGCCAGCCCCGACCGCATGGTCGGCCTCACCTTCGCAGGCGTCTACCGAGGCAAGCAGGTCGGCGATGGGCGCAAGTCAGTCACCCTCCGCATGCGGTTCCAGGACCCGGCGCGCACCCTGCGCCACGAAGAGGTGGACCCGCAGGTCGAGTCCGTCGTCAGCACGCTCAAGTCCGCCGTCGGCGCCGAGATCCGCGCCTGATCCAACCGGAGACCAAAATCATGCGCAACAGACTCCCCCTGCTGCTGATCCTCGCGCTGATCACCATCACGCAAACCGCCTGCTCCAGCGGCGGCCGCGTCGGCGATGACATCGGCATCGGCGCCATCGCCAGCCGTGGTGTCGGCTCGACGTACGCGAGGAACAACATCCGCACCGGGAACAACGTAGGCCAGGGCATCGGCTACCTCATCGCCGACGAGCAGGACCAGGCGCACGCCGCGCAACTGAACCGCACCACGTCGAGCAGGAACTACGCCCACAACGAGGTCGGCCCCCTCACCAACACCCGCTGGCAGGTCCGCACCATCACGCCAGCGAAGGCCGCCAACGAGAACCTGGGGATGGTCGTCACCTTCCGCCCCAGCGGCCACGTCATCACGCGCACCATCCTTCCAGATTCCACCACGAGCCTCGTCAACGAGCGCTACCGCGTCGTGGGAGACACGCTGATCATCAACAAGGATCAATACCTCATCAACGCGCAGTACCGCATCCGCGGCGAGGTCCTCACGATCGCCGCAGGCGAATTCGTCGCCGTCTTCGACCGTATCCGCTCCCGCGACGGCCTCTGAAACCGCTCGGGACGCCCCAGAACGCCCGAATCGCAAGACTCCGATTGATCTCCGAGCATCTCCGCTGCTAGTCTCAACATGGCGACCGCACATCGCCGTGAAGGGAACCGCGACATTCCAGCGCCCGATGCAGACGCCCTGTTGGCGCAGCATCGCCGCCAGCCGATCGCGGAGGAGATATTCAGGATGCGCTCAATCAATAACCCCCTGCCGCTGCTCGTCTGCGTCGGCCTCGCCGTCAGCATCACCGCGCAGGACGCCACCGCCGGACTCATCAATCGATCGGCCGATCGCCGCGGCGCCACCTACATCGACTCCGCGTGGCTCACCCCCGAGACCGGTTTCTGGCGCGACGCGAAGTATTGGTCTACCGGCGTTGTCCCCAACAACATCGGCGCCCCAGAAGGAACCCGGCATCGCGTCACTATCGCTCCCGAGCACAACGACGAATTCCAGTTGATCCTCAGAGGCATGGCTGTGGAGCTCGACCTCTTCGAGTTCGACGCGCCGAGCGGCCGGTTCCACTTCGACGACTCGGCATCGCTCCACGCCCAGCAGGGCGCCTTCACCAGCGGCGAGGTGACGCTCCAGGGCACGCTCAGCGGCGCCTGGTCCTTCGATGGCGCCGACATCGTGTGGGACGAAGCCACGCTGCACGATGTCACGGTCAACGAACACTTCGAGGCCAGCAGCGGCCGGTTCCGCGTCAGCGGAGCAACGAGGTTCGCAGGCGGCCTGTCGCTGAATGCCTCGCAAGATGACACCGCCAGCGTGTTCATGGACGTCAGGGCCGATTGGACCACGGAAGAAACACCCAAGGTGATGCCCGATTGATCAACCAGGGCGAGATCGTCGTGGCGCCGTACACCGACGGCGGGATGAGCTACGGCGGTCTGATCGATGCGCCCTTCGAGAACCAGGGCGCGGTCCGCGTCGCCCCGGACCATGCACTCACGATCCGTGATTTCTATGGATCCACCGGGAACATCGACATGACCGGCGCCTCGCTCTTCCTCGACGGGGACTATCAGATCACCCAACCGCTCGCGATCGAACCGGGCGAGTCCCTCGAACTCGAGGGCCGCTGGGAGAACGATTCGGTCATCAACAACAACGGCGGGATCCTCAGGCTCCGAGGGATCACCGGCCCCGGTTCGATCGGTGTAATCAACGAAACCAACGGCGGCGAGACTGTCGTCACAGGGATCGTGAACGCCGAGGGCGGCCACATCAACCTCGACCTCCTCCCCGATGGCGCTGAGATCGCGAGCGCCCGTTTCGAGGAAGGCTCGTTCTCCGCCACCGATGCCGACAAGCTGGACTGGGACTATGCAGAAATCTACTTCGGCGCGTCGCTGGATGCCCAGATCGATCTCTCGGAACCAGGCGACGCCATCCTGGTGCGCCAGGAAGCAACGCTGAGCGGGACCGTCAAGATCACCGACCCCACCGCGCAGATCGAAGCCTGGACGACCTCGAACCTCGAAGACCTGCGCATCATCTTCGATATCGATACGCCGGCCCAGGGCCGCGGCGATATCGAACGAACAGGCCTGTCCATCTTCGATACCAGCAGCGACGACATCATCGATGCGATAATCCCGGAGGGCTCAGTCATCGAGGGCGGCGGCGGCCTGATCAGCGGCAAGAGCGGCGAGAAGCCCTCACAATTCCGCAACGAGGGCCTCATCGAAGCCAACCAGCCGGGACGAGCAATCCACATCCAGACCAGACGCATCGAACCGACAGCCGCCCCCCGCTCCGGAGGGCTCGTCGACCGGAGAGCGAACGCGCCCCGCACCTACGGCACGCTCCTCAGCTTCGAGAACCAGGGAACCGTCAAAGCCACCAACGGCGGGACCGTCAGCTTCGAAACCTGGTTCGAAGTCGAGAACTTCGATGGCGGCAGCCTCACCGGCGGGACCTGGATCGTCGAGGA
The DNA here is from genome assembly GCA_964351165.1 of uncultured Phycisphaeraceae bacterium. Taxonomy (GTDB): domain Bacteria; phylum Planctomycetota; class Phycisphaerae; order Phycisphaerales; family UBA1924; genus JACKHE01. The sequence continues at coordinate 2,255 of CAYGNN010000144.1, read as the reverse complement.
TGGCTCCACCATCGATTTCAACGCCCCGCCAGCAGCCATGGCGCTCAACAACGCCGACGTCACCGTCACAGGTCCAACCGCCTCATTCCCCACGCTGACCGGCCTGCTCATCAACAACGAATCGCTCCACCTCGGCGATCGGTTCGCGCTCACGCTCTCCGACTTTCTCCGCAACACAGGCGACATCACCCTCACCGGCGCTGCCAGCATCACACTGCCCAACGAGTTCGAAGCCCAGGCCACATCGCTGCTCGCGATCGAACTGATCCCAGGCGGGAACGAAACACCCGCGATCACGATCGGCGCCGACGCGATGCTTGGCGGCACGCTCGAACTGCTCGTCCCGGAAGGCGCCGCGTTCATGCCAGGCGAATCCTGGGCGCTGCTCCACGCCGGGGGTGGATTCACAGGCGAGTTCGAATCCACGCTGATCCCATCGATCCGCGGCGGCCTGCACATCGAACTGATCAAAAGCGAGCAAGGACTCACGGCGGTCGTCGTCCCGGCCCCAGCCGGCGCGATCCCGCTCATCGCCGGCGCGCTGGCGTCCACGCAACGCCGCAGACGCCGCAACCGCTGATCAATTCACTCCGGCCCCGCAAACCCCAGCGATTCCTCCAGCCACTCGTCCTGCCGCGTGACCGAGAGCCGCTGCGCCCGCGCCATCCGCATCGCGCGCCGCTGCGCCATCGAAGCAAGCAACCGACCAGGCGCCGCGCCAACCCGCCGCAGCCACGCCGGCGCGTGCCGCACCAGCAGGTCATCCTCCAGGCTGACGAACCGCAGCGATTCCCCCTGGTCCCCCTGCCGGCCGGCGCGACCCATCAACTGCCGGTCCAGCCGCGCCGATTCGTGCGGCTCAGAAACGATCACGCACAGCCCCCCCAGTTCCTCGACCCCATCGCCCAGCTCGATATCCGTGCCGCGGCCGGCCATGTTCGTTGCGACGGTCACCGCGTTGCGCTGTCCCGCCCGCGCGATGATCGCCGCTTCCTTGTCTTCCTGCGTCGCGTTGAGCACCTCGTGCGCGATGCCGCGCTCGCGCAGCAGCGCCGCGCACCGCTCGCTCGCCTCGACCGTCCGTGTCCCGATCAGCACCGGCTGCTTCCGCTCGTGCCGCTCGACCACCGCATCGATGATCGCGTTCCACCGCGCATCAACCGTCGCACGCACCACCGGCGCCCGGTCCACGCGTTGGCATGGCTTGTGCCGAGGCATCGCAACGACCGGCAACCCATACACCGACCAGAACTCGCCCGACACCTCGCGCGCCGTCCCGGTCATCCCCGACAACCGCCTGTAGCCCCTGAAATACCGCTGAAAACTGATCCGCGCCAGCGTGTCCTTGATCGCCGTCGCTTCCATCCCCTCGCGCGCCTCGACCGCCTGGTGCAAGCCCTGCCGCCACGACCGGTCCGGCATCAGCCGTCCCGTCGATTCATCGACGATCACCACCTTGCCGTCCTGGATCACGTACTGCCGCCCCTCGCGGAAGAATTCTTTCACGCGCAGCGCCTGATCGATCAGCTCGCGCCGCCGCCGCACACCGCCCCAGACGCCGTGCAGGTCAGCCGTCGCCTCGTCGATCGCCGCTAGACCTGTTCCAGTCAACCGCAGATCGTTGAAGCGCGCATCGACGATGTAGTCCTCGCCAGCGGTCAGCCCCCGCGCGATCGCCGCAGCCTGCTGCAGCGTTTCTTCCTGCAACGGATTGTGCGCCGGCGCTGACAGGATCAGGGGCGTCACCGCCTCGTCGATCAGCACCGCGTCCGCCTCATCGACCAGCGCGCTCGCCTGCCCCCTCGTCAGCAGCCGATCCCCGACACCCTTGTCGCTCCGTCCCAGCGCGCGCTCCAGCAGCGCCTCGCCCAGCGACCGCCACTGCCGCGAGACCAGCCGGTCCCGCAGCATGTCCGCCGCTGCCTCCTTGCTCGTGCAGTACGTGATGTCGCACGCGTACGCCGCCCGCCGCGCAGGGCTCTTGGAATCACCCTGGATCGACGCGACTGTCAGCCCGAGCTGCGCATACAAGGGCGCCATCGTCTCGGCATCGCGCCCCGCCAGATAGTCGTTGGCCGTGATGACGTGGTGCCCCTGCCCCCGCCACCCAGCCAGCGCACTCGCGAGCGCGCCGACCAGCGTCTTCCCCTCGCCTGTCGCCATCTCCACACACGCACCAGCGTCCATCGCCAGCGCCGCGGCCACCTGCTCAACGTGCGGCGTGAACCCCAGCGCCCGCTGCGCCGCGACCGAGG
>CAYGNN010000143.1:2540-7658 GCA_964351165.1 uncultured Phycisphaeraceae bacterium | reverse complement strand
CGTGACCAACCACCACGGCACCGCGGCCGGCACGGGCGACTTCCAACGCAACCTCCTGCAAGGCGCGACGTTCGGTGCGGAAATCACGATGGTTCACACGCTCGCCGACCGGGCCACCGACCCGATCTACGCGGGCAAGTCGGCACAGAACGGCGCGGGGCTCGGGCTCTGGTGGATACCGTCGCAAGACCGCTTGTTTCCCGACATGATTCAGGACATGCAGGCGATGAAGGCCCGGGTCGAGGGCGACGGGTACGAGCCGCACTTTGTGTTCACCTGGACCCAAAGCAGCGCCGACGCGCGCAGCACGGTTGATGCGCCGAACTACTACCAGAACCTGATCGACTTCGCGGACGGGATTCGGGCGGGCATCGGCGACCCCGAGATGCCGTTCATCCAGACCAGCCACCCAACGAACGCGGTGGGCGACCACGGCGCAGTCGTCAACCAGGCCAAGCTCGACTTCACGGCGTTGTCGCCGCACAACTACCTGCTCGACATCGACGGTATCCCGTTGAAAGAAGACAACGTTCACTATGCCCGCGAAGCCTACTTGGACATCGGGTACGACTTGGCCGACCTCATCACGGCGGAACGCTTGGCGGGCACGGTCGTGTTGCCGGAGCCGACGGCGGGCGGGCTGATGGTGCTGTTGTTGGCGTGCGTCAAGAGGTAGTGTCCTAATTTGCCGAGCATGTTCTAGAATAACGTAAACTTGCTTATGATTTGACATTTCGTTACGCTGATTATCATCAGCGTAAAAGTCTTATAAATGCTGTTTGCGGGGGATTTTGCGGTAGGCGCGCTGCCGCAAACTCTGTAATCTCCGGTCTATGGGTACGGATGCCCCCACCTCCATCACCATTCCGGCCGGGATGACTGGCGACATGCGCCAGCTTCTTGAGACGCATCTCGCCCGGCTAGAGGAGGATCGCGCCGCGTCTATCGCGGACTACGACAGGCGGATTGGCGAGATCAGGGTGATGCTCAAATCACTCCGCGCCGACATCGCGTCGTTCAACTTCAACGCGGATGTCCCGAGCGCGAAGAAGCGCCGCCCGCGCGGGCAAAACTTCGAGCGCATCAAGTTGTTCTTCAATGACAAGCGGTTGGGGAAGTTCACCGTTGCTGACGTGTCAAAGGCTCTAGAACTTCCCCATTCGTCAGTTCAGGCGATTCTGTCCAATGACAAGAAGATTGCCAAGATGGGTGTGCGGCGGGATGACAATGGCCGCTACTCACTGTACGCGCCGCACGGATCACGTATTCCCCCCGAACAAATCGCCGCGAAGTTTTATGGTGGAGGTCCCGCCCATGAAATCAACAAGCCCGAGTAGTGGTCGCTACTCGGGCTTGAAGTCTAGGTGCCAAAACTTGAAGGATTCCGCCGGTAGCTCAACTGGATAGAGCATGGTCTTGCTACGGCCGAGGTTAGTGGTTCGAGTCCACTCCGGCGGGTCCTTTTTCACTCCAGGGGGCTGCCAGGTGGGCGAGAGGGCTCTACATCCAACCTCGCCGGGGTTCGATTCCCCGCAGCTCCAATCTGGCACCTAAGTTTTCAAAGAACATTTTTCACCGTACAAAATACCCGATTATCCGGTTTTTGTCAATCAGACTTTCGGCGTTTTCTGCGCACGGGCTTTGAATCGCGGTCGGCGACTTCGGTAAGGCTTTGCCGTATCCAGTCCGAAAACTCGATCCCGGCGGCGTCGGCGCACGCCTGATAACGGGCCTTTTCTTCCGGGGTGAACCTGATTTCATATCGAGCCGTTAGGCCCTGCGATGGTCGTCCGCGGCCGGGTGTCATGGTTTTATTGTACGGACAAAATTATTCACGGCAACCCCTTGACGCCACCTATTTTTGTACGTACAATAATGCCGGAGACATCAATCATGGCCAACGTCCTGAAACGAGAGAAGCAAGTCCAAGCCGTCGCCGGTTTAACCGAGGGCATGAGCATCCGCGCCATCGAGCGGACAACCGGCATCCACCGCGACACGATCATGCGCCTCGGCGTCCGGGTGGGTAACGGCTGCCATACCATCCTCGATGAACTCATGCGGGACATCCGCTGCGACTACCTACAGATCGACGAGATTTGGGGCTACGTGGGCAAGAAGCAGAAGCACGTCGGCCCGCGAGAAAAGAACGTCGGCGATGCCTGGACGTTTGTTGCCATCGACGCGGCCTCCAAAGCTGTTCCGGCATTCAAGGTCGGCAACCGCGACCGGGCGACGACTCACGCCTTCATTCACGACGTGGCCGACCGCATTAAGAACCGGGTCCAGATTTCGACCGACGCCATGACGATGTATGTCGATGCAATTGAGTCGGCGTTCGGTTCAAATGTTGACTACGGGCAGATCGTAAAAACCTTCACCAGCGAAAAGCCCCTCCCCAGTAACGTGCGGTATAGCCCGCCGAACATGAAAAAGGTCAGCAAGCATGTCGTCGCGGGCGACCCGGAGCCCAGCCAGATTTCGACTTCGTATGTCGAGAAACAGAACCACACGATGCGGATGCACTGTCGCCGCCTTACCCGACTGACCAATGCTTTCAGCAAAAAACTTGAGAACTTCCAAGCGGCGGTCGCCTTGCACTTTGGGTATTACAACCTCGTAAAAATCCACCGAACGGTTAAAGTGACTCCGGCCACGGCGGTTGGCGTGACCTCGGGCTTCTGGACCCTCGAAGAACTGGTGGACCGCGCGTTGGAGGCGGGCAAATGACCTACCTGGAAACATTGCAAGACGCGATCAAACAAATGCACGGCTGCGACTCCACGCATCGGGAAACCATCCCGGTGCGTGAAGCGTTTCGGGGGCAGACGGTTTGGGGCGGCGAGGTTGAGGTATTCGACTTGGCCGGGCACCCCGACGCCGACACCTGTTTTGCCTGGGGCCACGACGCGGGCGAGGGGAGCCGGTATTTCGCGGTGCTGAAGATTCCGCCGGTGACTTCGCCGCAAACAGCGGTACAAGCCGTGGTTGTTCAACAGCTACGATCCGGCGAGGTGTCTGACTAAAGAGTGAAAAAAGCGGGTGACCGGCGGCGCGGCGATCCTCAGCACTCTTGGAGCATTTCGACTTCAAGAGATCGGTTGGTATCTGCCTCGATCGCGTCCAATACTCGGCGGTATTTACGTTGAGCCAGTTCATCATCCGCGCCGTAGGCCGACGCCCGAACTAGAACAGAGAGCCGAACAGTTTCCCCCTCAAAGTCAATTTTGATTCCCGGATATCGGCGCAGCAAACTTTTTTTAACGCCCTTCACCAAACCCCCTACGACAGCGCCTGTCGATTCGCTGCAATACACCGTTACCCAGCCATCAATGCTGGAGGCATGATAGTTTTCGTTCGACAAGTGAAACTCAATGCAGTCGCCGTCGGCGTTGTAGCAGGCCATCGGCTCGAACGGCACCGCTTCGCCGATCTCGTCTTTCAGAAGTTGGTGGAACTCGTCGTTGCGCATCAGATTCGATCAGAAACGGCGGACTTTGAAGCGTTCATCCGTATCTTCCGGAAGCCCGGGATTTTGCGGGCACTCCCTTTCCCACGCATGATTGTAGTACACACCCTCGGCATTCACGAATACTAACAGAACCCGTCCAAAATTCGGCCTAACTCTGCAAGTCTGAAGCTCATATCGCTGAACTGGCTTCCCAACATAACAGAGCCAGCCCTCTTCTTCGCCCTTGTCATCGTCCGAGTCCCGTCTAAATCCTTCAAATAGTGCCGTCGGCTGTTCTAGGACCGCCTTTACGCTGTGAGAAAGCTCCAGGATCGCCCCTTCGCCCATGTTTCTAGCCCATTGCAGCCGGTGTGACGCAAACAGGACATCCATCGTCGAACCGTCGTCCGGCTTCACCGCTTGAACTGTAAATCGCCTTGAGGTGGGAGGGCTCCCGCTCATGCCCACAACAATATGAACGAAGCAAAAGTGGGTCAATGCAGCAAAGCTGCTCTAGATGCAAGATTGCCCCCCGGCCCAAAAAAGTCTGATCCGAATTAGGACACTACCCGTCAAGATTCGGGCTTGACATCCCGGGCGAACCTGCTAGGCTTCGTATTCCAAGTCAACTGAATCTGCATCCCCGGCAACCCCGCCGGAGTGATGCCTACAAGCACGGAAGCTACAACCAGCACACAGACAATTCACCCCGTCGCCGACATCTTCCCCCGCATGGCGGAAGATGAGTTCGGCGATCTTGTCAATGACATCCTGAACCACGGACTGAGGGAGCCAATCTGGCTTCACCCGGACGGCCGAATCATCGATGGCCGTAATCGCTACGCCGCGTGCGAGCAAGCGGGCATTGAGCCCGAATACCGAACGTGGGATGGCGAAGGGTCGCTTGTTGAGTTTGTGGTCTCGCTGAACCTGCACAGGCGTCACTTGTCATCGTCGCAGCGGGCGGTCGTCTCGCTCGACATGCTCCCGCATTTGGAAGCGGAAGCGAAGGAACGGCAGCGTGAAGGCGGGCGCACAAAGGTTGTTCAACAAATTGAACAGCCTCGTTCGGTAGAGCAAGCCGCCAAGCTCACTGGCACCAACCGACAGTACGTCAGCGACGCAAAGAAGCTTGCATCCGAGTCCCCCGCCAAACTTGAAGAAGTCCGACAAGCTGCTCGAGAGCGTGCTCATCGCGGCCGCGAACAACGCCGCGACGACAACCGGGCCAAGGTCGCGCGCGTCGTAACCCCTGACAAAACGACGGACGCAAAGTTCGCCGCCATCCTGATTGACCCGCCTTGGGATTGGGGGGACGAGGGGGATGTTAATCAACTCGGCAGGGCCAAGCCCGACTACTCGACGATGAGCCTCGCCGAGCTTGAAGCACTGCCCGTGCCCAAGCTCGCCGACGACGACTGCCACCTGTACCTGTGGATTACTAACCGCTCGTTGCCCAAGGGGTTCCGGCTGATCGAGTCGTGGGGATTCCGCTACATCACCGCGTTGACGTGGTGCAAGCCCAGCTTCGGCATGGGCAACTACTTTCGCGGGTCAACCGAACACATCTTGTTTGCCGTGAAGGGCAGCCAACCGCTCAAGCGAAAAGACGCCGGGACGTGGTTCGAAGCAGAGCGTGGCAAAGGCGGGCACAGCAGCAAGCCGAC
>CAYGNN010000143.1:0-2530 GCA_964351165.1 uncultured Phycisphaeraceae bacterium | reverse complement strand
TACGAGCTAGTCGAGTCATGCAGCCCCGGCCCGTATCTTGAAATGTTCTCGCGCCGCGACCGTTCCGACTGGACGGCGTGGGGGGAGAACGCCGCGTGAATAACGTCTACGGATTTTCAGAGCGATTGGCATTCAGCCAAGGCGTCGTCGCTGAGACGTGTGAAGCGACCTTGATATCGATGATTCCCGGCAGTGTTTCGGTTGAAAAGACGGATACGGAAACCGACAAGACCGGCATTGATTACGTCGTCACGCTGCGGCGTGGGGCGACGATTAACGTGGACCACAAGGCTAGAGACGCGGGCTGTTCGGCGTACTGGGATAACGGCCCCGAACTCGCGTTGGAACTGTGGAGCGTAAAACCTTGCGAGCGTGTTCCGCAGGGCATCACGGGATGGACGCTCGATGAAGCCAAGGCCACGGACTACACGCTGCACACGTTTGACGCCGCCGACACGGACGCGGCGTATCTGTTGCCGTTCCACCTGCTTCGCAAGGCTTACCGCGAGAACTTTGGGGCGTGGAATCGGGAATACAAGCGGGCGACACAGCAATCGTTCGGGTGGCAATCTGAATGCGTTTTTGTGCCCGCTGCGGAAGTCACGTCGGCCATCATGCGGGCGATGAAAGGAGTGGCCGCTTAACCATGCCCAAGAACCCCACAACTGAACGGACGCAGGCCCCGGAGGGGGAGGCGTTGCCATGTCCACGCTGCGGCCACCCCGCGATTGCAAAGCGCGCGACTTTTTTGGACGGCCCCACGACGGAGTATGCGTGCGGCAGTTGGTATCGCGCGGGCTCAGGCCGATTCACGCAGACCAACGATTGCCGTCGAATGCAACTCACCTCCCACCCCACCGACAGCGAGGGAGGGCGGGAGGGATGAGCGAAACGAAGCCCAACAACATCATCGAAAGGATTAAACGATGAAAGCTATTTTCATGGATGACTTCAACCAAGACGCCTACAAGGAAGCCCACAAAATCGCAACAGACTTGGTGCCCGACGGCGTTGGTCCGAACGCCCGCATCCGCTGCCCCATTGCCACCGGGCAACGCTGCATCGACCTCGTGACGTACCCCGCACAGAGTGAAGAACCCCCGGCCACGCACGACGTTCGCCACACACTCGCCCTGATCCTGTGCTACGCCCACGAGCAGATGCGTGACGAGCCTGAGGCGTGTTACGACTGCGGGGAAAAAGAGGGCCGCATCGACAACTTGAACATGGAGCTTCGGGGCCTGAAAGAAGAACTTGCGGGCGTCCCTGATCGGGAGGTGGTTTGATGCGAATCATTGTTGACCGCCAAGCACTGTCTGAAACGCTGGCGTTCGTGCGTCGCGCGTCGAACCCCCGTCCCATCAAGCCGATTCTCGGATGCGTTCGGTTGTCTGCGGAGAACGGCTTGGACGCAGAGTGCTTCGATGGCGAGACGCGGGCCAAGCGACACCTTGATCGCGTGGACGTGATGAATTCTGGCGTGGCCTGCGTTGACGCAACCCGGCTTCACGCGGTGATCGGGCAGGACAAGAGCCAGACCGTCACCATCGAGACGATCGGCGGAGGGGTTCACGTCACGACGGACACCGGCAAATACAGCCTCGGGGCCGGATCGCCCGAAAGCTGGCCCGAATCGGCACTGTCTGCCGAGGGGGCAGTTGACATCACAGGCGGCACGCTGTTGATCGGCCTGCAATCCGTGATTGCGGCGGCGGGCGTGGACGGTGCGAAGTACGGGGTTCGGGGCGTTCACTTCGACGGCGATTCGATGGTGGCCACCGATGGCAAACGCATTTTAGCGCGTCGAATCAAGGCGTCCGAATCCGTTCCTCCGTTCACGATTCCGTTCGAGACGGCGAAGTTGCTGCTTTCGGCCAAGCCGGGCGAATCTGTCCGCATCGAGTTTTGCGGCTACGCCATCCGGTTCGCTTGGGATGATTGCGTGGTCGAGAGCCCGCTGGTGGACGCTAAGTTTCCGCCGTGGCGAGACGCGATCCCCAAGGGGTGTGACCGCGTGTATGAGTCGGTCAACCCCCGGACCATGGGCGACGCCGTGAAGCGCGCTGCAATCTTCACCGACGAAACATCCTCGAACGTCCGGCTTGAAGTCAAGGACGGGACGATGACGATCCGGGCCGCGTCCAGTGAACTCGGGTCGGGCGATGAAACGATGGCGTGTGGCGGGCCGGACACACTGAACGGCGTGAAGCCCGAATATCTGGTGTCGCTGCTGGAATCCGCGGGCAGTGATCTGGTCACGCTGAAGGCGGGCAAGACGAACAAGCCGCTGATGGTCGAGGCGTTCGGAGGGGACTACGTCGGCGTCGTGGCGGCGGCGATGATCCCGGAGGGCCACGATGTTTGAGTCTCACCCCCACGAACTCACCCGCCTCAAGTCGTGCGGCGAGGTGTCTGTCCACACCCCCGAAGACCTGAACCCCGAGGACTGACATGCCTGACGCCACCCCACCCCCCGAAACCCTCCCCTCCTTGGTAACTGCGCCCGCCGAGTCGGACAACCCATACATCA